>CALJPD010000001.1 GCA_937981355.1 uncultured Candidatus Saccharibacteria bacterium
AGGAAACAGTGGCCGAGCAAGTGACCCAAACCTACCTCAAAGAGGTGGCAGCGGGTATTGGTGTAGTGGGTAATGGCATGGCGCAGGCTGGTGATGGTGCTGGGCGCTTACACCAGGGGTCGGCGCAGCTCCAAGCGGGTCTTACTCAATACACTAATGGCGTCAGCCAACTGGCCAGCAAGCAGCAGACGCTAACGGCAGGCCTGGGGCGGCTGCAGGCCGGCGCAGCGCAGGTTCAGCAGGGCACAGCGCAGCTAACTAGCCAACTGCCAACGGCAGCCCAAGTGGCCCAGCTAACGGCTGGTATGCAGCAGATCAAACAGGGGATAAATACACTCAACGCCCAAGTGGCCCAGCCATCACCAGTGGTGGCGGCTCAACAGGCGGCTGTAGCCCAAGATGCGCAGCGAGTCGTGGGTGCGCTCCAGGCAATGCAAGTACCAGCCGCGTCGGCCGGGGCGATCCTCCAAAAGACTAGCGCGCAGGCGGCTGCGTCTGGCGGTAGCACGACCATCACACTACCCGAGCTGCAGACCATAGCGAGTGCTCTGCAGCAGACCAAAGCTATTGCCGAGCAAACGCAGAGCTTGCTGGCCAACCTCGATACTCTTACCAAAACACTTACTACTCAGCAGCAAACACTCAAGAATGGTGTGACAGCACTCAATACTGGCGTGGAGCAATTTGCCCCACAAGCCACCACTGCCTTTGCGGGGTACAACACAGTGCGGGCTGGTAGCGAGCGGCTCCAGGCTGGTGCAGCACAGGTGGCGGGCAATCTCGCAACAGCTCAGCAGGGTAGTGGGCAACTAGCTCAGGGCGCAGCCACCTTGCAGCAGCACTCTAGCACGCTGGTACAGGCAAGCAACCAGCTGGCGGATGGCTCGAGCACACTAGCGCACAAACTGCAGACTGGTGCTGCTCAGGTAAAGCTCTTGCCAACCAGCCCAGCGGCTCAGCAGCAGATGGCCGCGCCTGTGGCGAGCAGCGAGCACAGTACTGGCAGTGTGCCAAATTACGGCTATGCCATGGCACCATATATGCTCTCGCTAGCGCTCTTCGTTGGTGGGCTGGCTTTGACGACGATGTACCCAGTGCGCAAGACCTTCTCGCGCCAAGAAAATGCCTGGCGCTGGTGGCTGGCCAAGATGTCGGTCTTGGGGTTGGCTGCACTGGTGCAAGCAACGATTATGATGCTAGTGTTAGTCTATGTGGTAGGCTTGCAACCCGACCACCCGTGGCTATTTGCTGCCACAAGCTACCTTGCCTCGCTTGCCTTTATGTCGATAATTACGCTGCTGGTGATGGTGCTGGATAACCCTGGCCGGCTGGTGGTAATGATCATCATGGTGCTCCAGCTGGCAGCGAGCGAAGGGATATTCCCCATCCAAACAGCCTCTGGTTTCTTCCAGGCTATCAACCCATGGCTACCCATGACACACTCCATCATTGCCTATCGTCATGCGATCTCGGGTGGGGTAGATAGCGCGCTCTATACACAGCACATGCTCATCTTGGCTGGCTTTGCGCTAGTGGCAAACGCGCTCCTCATGGGCTTCTTGGCCTGGCGTGGCACGCGGCAGTTTGCTCATACGACGGTGGATGGAGACTAAAATTAATGTGCTGCGAGGCATAGTACAGAGCCGGCTATTGTGGGGTAGTCGGCTTTTTACCTGTTTGCTGGCGAGGCTAGCTTTGAGATTCGAGTAGACCATATTTGACAGATATAGCAAATACAAAGTACTATAGCGGTAAATGGATAGTAGTAAATAAAGCAGGAGTCGATGATAATGAAGAAACCCCGGCAAAAAACAAGCAGTATGGAAGGGAGTTCTGCACAAAAATCAATTTTTGATAAGACAAACTCGCGCATTACGTTAAGTAATGAGAGTGCTACCGATGATATAGACAAGATAGGTGCGCCACGGTTCTCGCTTGGACAAAAAGCAGCGGCTCTTGTTGCTCTACTTATTGGTATAAATGGTGCGGCATATTGCAGCAACCACGCAGACGCCCCAACTCATAGCGAAACAGCCGAAACGGCTGAGTCATTTGAGCAATCGGGTCGTGAGGTAGAATTTACAACTCCCGATGGTGAGATTGATGTGAAGAAGGTCGACAGAGAAGTTTTGCACGGCATTACGACGCGCTATACCGAACTGCAGGGTAAGACGAAGACAGATCGTTATATGGATGATTCTCTTGTGGCTCGCCAGACTGACAAAAGAAGGGCTATTGAGGAGATTATTACAGCGAAGCGAACTATCGCTAACCGTGGTGGGTAAGATGTCATCGTGACGACAGTGGCTCACAAACAAAAAGACACAACCACCGGCAAGACAACCACCCGAGAGGAGGTGACGCTGGAGACGCCACAAGAGCCAGGGGCTGCCCAGCCGGCTGGTGAGTTGACGACGGAAGAGCTGCTGCAGATCACAGGCAACCCTGCCACAGAAGTTGCAGCAGCAAGCAGCTTCCGTCCAAGTGCCAATACTGACCCAAATGAGAAGCTGTACACACGGATGACGCGAACCACTAACGAGAATGGCACACCAACGTTTATCATCGAAGAAGCATCAGCTAGCACAGAGAACCCTGATGACAGCAGCCCAAGTGATAGCGCATCATGGCAGCCAGTCTCCCGTGCGGAAACAGGCGAAAATTTGAGCAATATGCTGCGATTTTGGTGTGCATAGATACACTATCAATTCGTTGCGACACGAAGCAAAGGCCACCCCTCACGGGTGGCTTTGACACACCTCACCATCATCTGCTATAATACAACCACTTATTGAGGCTCTTAGCCTGTCTCTTATTAGTAGAACCAGAATAATGTATTAGAAGGAGTGAGATACAATGGGTCAACGACGAGTGGCCACACCCCAGGCAGATGACGCCAAGAAGCGTCCACACGCAAGCAAACAACCAGCGACAACCAACACGGTGCTCAGCGCCACCACCACACGCAAAGGCGAGGTCTTTCGGGCGCAGCGCCGCACCAGCGAGGGAGTCAATGCCCAGGCCTCGCAGCATGTTATTAATGTGCCGGTCAATAAGTCGGTCTACAATGGCTATGGCGGCAAGCAGTTTACTCTCAATATGCAGCCCAAGCGACCCCGTGCCCCGCGCCCGACGCTCAAGGTTATCCCGATTGGTGGGGTGGGCGAGATGGGCATTGGTAAGAATATGACAGCCATCGAGTACGACAACGATATCATCATCATCGACATGGGCTTCCTCTTCCCAGGCAGCGACTACCCAGGCATCAACTACATCATCCCCGATACCCAGTGGCTAGAGGAGAATAAGCACAAGATTCGGGCACACATCTTTACCCACGGGCACCTCGACCATATCGGTGCCTTTCGGCACATCATCCCCAAGCTGCCTGCCCCAGTCTATGGCACAGCCTTTACCTTGGGTATGCTGCAGCGCACCATGGCAGAGACCGATGGCAGCTACGAGCCAGAGTATCATGAGCTCAAGCCTGAGGAGCATGAGATCGTCCAGCTGTGTGACTCCTTTAGTGTGGAGCTGGTGCGGGTGAACCACTCCATTCCTGATTCGGCCGCAGTAGTGGTGCGTACACCAGTAGGGAACATTCTCAGTAGTGGTGACTGGCGTATCGAGGAGAACCCGGTGGATGGCCGCAAGTTCGACTTCGAGCGCTTGCAAGATATTGCGCACACCGAGGGCTTCCTCCTCATGATGAACGAATCGACCAACTGCGAGAGCGCTGGCACTCACACCCACGGTGAGCACGATATCCAGCACAGCATGGGTGAGGTGATGGATAAGTGGGCCAAGAGCCGCATCATCATCAGTAGTTTCTCTAGCCAGCTGCACCGGATTCAGCTCATCCTCGAGGAAGCAGAGAAGCATGGGCGTAAGGTAGCCTTTGCTGGCTTTAGTATGATCCAGAACCTGGAGGTAGCGCTGCGCACTGGTGCTATCAAGATCCCCAAAGATACGGTGGTCAAGATGGAAGACCTCGTGAAGCTGCCCGACCACAAGATTACCATTGTCTGTACGGGTAGCCAGGGAGAATTTAGTGCAGTGCTCAACCGCATGGCAACGGGGGCACATAAATTCGTCAAGATCAAGGGGAGCGATGTGGTGGTCTTTAGCTCTAACCCCATCCCAGGCAACGAGAAGTACGTCGTACGCACCGTCGATGGCTTGATGCGCGAAGGTGGCGACGTGGTGCAAAACGGCAAGACACACCTGACCGGGGTGGGGCCACTCCACCTGTCTGGCCATGGGTATTATGATGACCACGTGCGACTCATTAGTGCCGTCAAGCCCACATACTACCTGCCTAACCACGGCGAATTCCACATGTTAGTGCACAATGCTCGCCTAGCCGAGAAGGAGTGTGGCATCCCACGCAGTCATATCTTTGTCTGCGACCCAGGAGATATTGTGGAGTTTACTACCGATGGTGCGCACAAGATCGGGCGCATTCCGCACTCGGGCGGCACGATGTATGACGACGCTGGTGCAGTCGTGAGCGATGTCGTGCTGAAGGATCGCATCCATATGAGCCTGGAGGGGATGTTCGTTGTAGTGCTTACCGTCCAGCGTGGGACAGGTCGCCTCCTCACCAGTCCAGATATCATCAGCCGAGGCTTCATTTATCTGCGCGATAATGAAGAGCTGATGGGAATGATCCGCGCCTACCTCAAGCAAAAAGCAGCGCGCAGCATGGTGGGCTCGTATGACCTTGATGTCGTAAAGAAGGAAATCAAAGACGACATTGCCCGCGTTTTGTACGACCAAACACGCCGCATGCCCATTATTATCCCAGTCATCAACGAAGTGGGTGCACCACAAAAGGCGTCGAGTCGCACTGCCCGTGTGGGCCGTGAAGTCCCAGCTGGGCGCTCGCGCCAGAGCCTCGCTGCGCCAGCTCAGCCACACACGCCACCGCGCATTGCCAAGGGTGGTGCCGCTGCCAAAGCAGCCGCCATTGCTGCACGCAAAACTGCTGGTGTATTGCCCGCGACAACAGAAGAGAAAGCACCAACCTGCCCAGCTAGCACGCGCAAGCGCCGCTCAGCCAATAATCGCACGACCGCACGCAGCAAGCAGCCGAGCAATGACGCCTTCGCTGGCCTGCCACGCAAAAAGTTCCCGCCGCGGCAAGAGCCCGATACCGAAGTAGCCGTGCCAAAGGACCGCTCGAATCGCCGAAGCTACTAGGCAATGACTTAGCGTCACAAAAGCAAAAAAGCCAGCGCTATATAGCTGGCTTTTTTGCTTGCAACCTGTGGTTACGTATCCGACTTAATTCGCTGCTGCAGCTCGTGCACCATCTCCTCCAGGCGTTTGATACGCTGCTGCGCGCGCAAATATTCGGCGAGCACTACCAGCACAAAGGCAATCACCGCAAGGGGTGCAATCATTGTTACTATATTCCATACCATCTGCTGCATACGACCTCCTTGTTTCTATTGTGACATAGAATGGACAAAATGGCTATTTTTGATGGCAAATTGTAGGAGAATGATAGCTATGGAAGGGGAGATCTTTGAGGAGATATTAGTAGAGAAAAGGTAGGCGGTATATGCTTAATAGTATTCCGTCAGAGAGAATAGTGAGCGGAGAAGTGTAAGAGCTATCAAGATGGTGATCAAATACGCACGATAATTACCCCCATTGAAGCAAATGTGCTAAGTTGGTAACCCCATTGATCTCAATATATCATCAACATTTTCTTCACTGCCAACTGTAGCGCATATGATATTAGTCATCTGTTGTAGTGAGTTTGGATCTGGAGTTAATCTTAGTTTTGTAGTTAAATCTGTTAGTTTTTTAAACGCATCAACTTTAATTTTTCCTACTTTTCTAAATCCATTATCAGCATTAGAATATTTTGTATATATTTCGTTATCGGATAAATAGTCTATATGGTCGATAGATAAATAGGTTGGAGTATTCTTGAGCGGTTTTGCCGTGCATTCCTCGTAATCGTTAGGGTAAGTATATTTTACTGTTTTATGGACCGAATATACATTTGACTTGTGTGTTGATACCCAAAATAATATACCTCCTCCTGGAAATCGGTTTCCAGCAAGCTTATATTTTGGCTTAACAACACCAGTACTTTTTTCGTGCGAATGTACATCGAGGTGTATATTTCTAGCTTCAATAGTCTGAATAAAAAGCGGCTGTGGTAGATTCATGGGCTGGTCTTACTTTAATTTCAAATTTAGCACTTCGCCCATATGTTCAGTGCCTCCAAGTGTGGCACCAATAGTAGTCATTGGCTTGGTTTTGTATGCAACCTGTGTAAGTGCTTTTGGACCATATCCTTTGAGGCTCTCAAGAACAGCATCTACATGTCCTAGGTCGGTTTCTGTTAGTTTATCTATCTTAGGTTCACTATCTTCTACAACCTTATATTTAATATACTCAGTTCCATAGTCTGTATACGCAGTATCCGACTTAATCTCACCACTCTCAACCAAATCAAATAGCACTTTTTCAATCTTTCCATCATAAGGTCCAAAATGCCACCGGATATAATTGAAGTTTGTAATTTGTCCATTATTATTACCAACACTTACCAAATCACAAAGGTAACAAAGTTTAATTAAGCTCGTAACAGTAGAAAGATGATGTTTCGATACTAAATAATTAACGAGCTGCTTTGTTTTTTCACTAACCGTTTCATACTTCATAATAGTAACTCCTTATTTACATTTAATCACATCACTAACGTTCTGCATAATCGTAGTCTCCACTAAAGAGTTTCTATATTTTATACCACTATTGTGGCTCAATTTAACTGAGCAGCATTTTAATTAGCATTACAATCTGCTATTGCGACAAAGTACAAGACTGCTAATAAATTGGTATCTTTATTTCCTCTGATTGATCGAATCTGATGTATTATACAATTTAGTTCAGGGCTAGATTATATTCACGAAGAAAGAAACACCGATTGCCTAATGTAGTAAATTATGCTACAATATACGCTATCAAACCAAGCATAAACAGAGTACAATAAAAAGGATATGGCTACAAAAAGAAAAACCACTCGCACTCGTTCGTCTACTCGCTCAAGCGCTACTCGTCGGCGCAGCTCGAGCAGGAGTAAAGCCAAGCAAACTGCGCCGCAGCATACATTGCCAGCGGGGTTTTGGGCGCAGGTGTCGGCGGTGCTGTTGCTGGCGTTTTCGGTATTGTTGGTGGTGTCGTGGTTTGGCTCGGGTGGGCCAATTCTCAAGTGGCTTGATGCGACGATGCTGCATATTATTGGCTATGCGGTGTATGTCGTCCCAGTGGTGGCGGTGTATGTAGCGGTGGCGATCTTTCGGGCGGAGGATAACCGTCTGCCAGTGGCGCTGAAGCTTGCGGCGGTGCTGATGGTGCTGTGGTTTGCGGGGCTATTTGGCCTACTGCGGCGAGGCTCGGCTGCGACAGGCGGAGTGATGGGTGATCTACTCAACCGTGCCATGCTGGCGCTGGTCGACCGGCCAGTGGGGGTCTTTGTGTATGTATTGCTGATCGGCCTGACACTGCTCTTCGTCTTGCGTGTCTCTCCCATGGCGCTGTGGCGTGGCCTGCAAAATATGGTGCGCAGCGAGGCCGAGGCAGATGATGCCGCCAATGTGGCAGTGGCTCGCCGCGCCGCTGATAGCCAAACACCAGACACCAGCAAAAAGGCCAAGCGTAGTAAAGACGAGAAGGCTCAAGATAAGCCTGCTGCTATGAGCGACTTCAAGCTCAACGCCGGCGTCCCAACCCTCTCGGGCGATGGCCCGGCCGAGCCAAAGCCAGACAAAAAGCCACGAGCAACCTTGCGCGACAGCACGCCGCCCACCTCTGTGGATAAAGCAGCCGAAGACCGATCTGCTATGCTTGCCGTCAATGACCCCAACTGGCAGCCGCCCAGCCTGGAGCTACTGGAGAAGCGCCAGAGCCCGGCTGATGCTGGCGACATTGAGCAAAATGCCCACATTATCCGAGACACGCTGCACGAATTTAACATCAATGTCGAGATGGAGGGGGCAAACATTGGCCCGAAGGTGACGCAATACACGCTCAAGCCACCCGTCGGCGTCAAGCTCAATCGCATCACTGCACTGGAGACGAATATCGCGCTCAATCTCGCCGCATCCAGCCTCCGCATTGAGGCACCCATCCCCGGCAAGAAGGCCGTGGGCATTGAGGTACCCAACCGCAAGGCGGCCGATGTGCGCCTGCGCGGAGTGTTAGATAGCCCCGAGTGGCAGCACGCCAAGGAGCCGTTGGCGTTTGCTATTGGTAAGGACATCTCGGGCAGACCTTTTGTCGGTGAGCTCAATAAAATGCCGCACCTCTTGGTGGCGGGGCAAACGGGCTCGGGTAAGTCAGTGATGATCAACACGCTCCTCACCAGCTTGCTCTACCGCAACAGCCCCAGCGAGATGAAGCTCATCCTCGTTGACCCCAAGCAGGTGGAGATGGCACCGTATGCCGATATTCCGCACCTCCTGACCCCTGTTATTGTTGAGCCAGAAAAGACCATCAGTGCCCTCAAGTGGGCCGTCAATGAAATGGAGCGGCGCTACAGCTTGCTGGCTGAGGAGAAGGTGCGCGACATCAAGACGTATAACGAAAAGATCAAAACTCGCGGCAAGCAGATCGCTGTGGCCGATGAGCAAGGCCACATGCAAAAGGTAGACGAAGGCCGCATGCCGTATGTCGTTATTGTGGTGGACGAGCTAGCCGACCTGATGATGGTGGCAGCGCGCGATGTGGAGGCGCTGATCGTGCGCCTGGCTCAGAAGGCTCGAGCAGTTGGTATTCACCTGGTGTTGGCGACACAGCGGCCCAGTGTGGATGTGATCACCGGCCTCATTAAGGCCAATGTGCCAGCCCGCATCGCCTTTACGGTGGCGAGCCAGGTAGATAGCCGCACTATTCTCGACCAAATCGGTGCCGAGAAGCTCCTTGGCCAGGGCGATATGTTGATGAAAACCGCTAGTATGCCCAAGCCCAAGCGTATCCAAGGTGCCTGGGTGATGGACGAAGAAGTTGCGAAGGTGACCGACCACCTGCGCATGCAGTCGGCGCCGCAGTATAATGACGAGATCGTCAGCCAGCCTGTCCAGCTCAATGGCAAAGGTGGCGTAGTGATGGATATGGATGGCAACGGCGAAGGCAATGACGATATGTTCCGCGATGCCGTGCGAGTGGTAGTAGAGACTCGCAAAGCCTCAACCTCGCTCCTCCAGCGTAAGCTCCGCGTGGGTTATGCTCGGGCTGCCCGCATTATGGAAGAGATGGAAGAGCAAGGCATCATTGGCCCAGCCGACGGCTCACGCCCGCGCGATGTGCTGATCGGCAGCATGGATGAACTGGGATAGAGCGGCGGGCAGTGTGCATGCAGATTTACAGTGAATCTTAGTGAATCTTAAAGAGTGAGAACAAAGAGTCTTAGCTGAATTTTACTCCCATCATAGGCGATGGTATAATCATAATTATTGCAGTAATACGCGGGGGATAATCTATGCCAAAGCCAAAATCACCAGAACAATTTATTGCATCATCACCAGCTGGAGAGAAACTCCTTGGTATGTTCCATCACAATCTTGGCGATGGAGCGCTGCGCATCGCGAGAATAATCACACATGAACAATCGGCTCATCGTAGTGATGGCACGCACAATGAGCATAGCCACAACGTTCACCAGCCAACCCACCGCGCACTGGGTAATCACGAAGCTAAGGTAGCTGAGGCGCTGGAGAGTGGTTACTGCGGTATTACACACCCAGACGCTAGGTTCGTGCAAGAGGAGATTGCTGACTTACTTATCAAAAAGCAAGCTGTGCCAGAAGCGTATTTTGCGCTGCAAGAACGGATTACTCGCAAGCGTGGCCAAGGCGAGGTAGTGCTAGGTCTCGAAGAAAAGCAGCGTCTGGTGGATACCATTCAAGCTGACCAAGCTGACAGCCTCACGCAGTGGTCAACATATCTACGCAGCGATGAGAATGAGCATGTATATCCAGACTGGTTTAAGGTGTATGTATGGGAATCGCTCAAGACGATGGGCGAGTACGACAAAGCTAAGGGAGAATTTGAGAAGCGTACTGGCTCGACTACTGCATCCTGGCCGGAGCTCAATGCTGAGGCACTGGCGCAGGTGTATGATGCCATTGACCAAGGGGTGATTCGTGGCGAACGTGAAGTGGACGACCAGCTGGCATCACTGCTAGGCAGAGGGGACTTTGCTGCGCTCTATGCTGCAGCTCTTGCTGATAGCGCTTATAATGAGACGAAGCAAGAGGTATACCAAGCAACGACCGGCTCGTGGACGAAGTACGAGCGAATTGCTAGCCAACATAATCCCAACTATACCAATGATGCTGGGGAAAACACGAGACGCCTCACAGACATGGAGCGACGGGTGCACGCAGGTGAGGAGCTGACGACAGAAGACCTAGAATTCTTGTGGCTGAATGAGAGAATTGAAGGCTTTGGCTTGGATGTTGATCCGCGAGCTAGTCAGCTGCTAGAGGGGCGCGATTATGTAGCAGACTTTGACCGAATTGCAGAGATGATTGGTTATGATGAATTGTACTGGACGGTGGTTGAGGGTGACGAAGGTCGTGTATGGAATATGAGTAAAAATTATTTCGTTGATAGAATTGACCGACTGAGTGATGAAAGCCGCGATGATCTTATCAAAACAATGGAGTATGATAAATACCTTGATAATATTAAGACTGCCATGCGTGCCAGGCATTTGTATCAGCAAGGTGTAGAGGTTATAACGATATTGGATCGTCGATTTGTTTGTCAGTATCCATATCCTTATCGAGTGGTTGATGATGGCAACGCTATAGCAGATCGGCTCATTGCAGCAGGGGCTGATGCTGAGTATACGAATGGCGTCTTGAAAGTGATACGCAATGACCCGATTGGTTACCACAGCGAGCCGAAGGCTCCAGAGCGAATCCTGGACCAACGAGACTTTGACAATTGGCTCCAGTATATGACTAATACAGTAGGTGAGCTACCATGTGATGATGCAACACGGCAGCGCATTATGCGCGACGTCGTGCAATCTGACCTTGAATATATGGAGAGAGATATCTTTCTTGATAACCTGAGTACATTGGCGCACATCAACAACGATAACCACCAAATGACACGCTGTTTGCTCGCTACTTTTCCTACTTGGTGGCTCAAGTACAGTGGTCGAGTTGATCAGCTTGCCGCCGGAGGCCTTGACCGGTCAACAGTTGAAGAATATATTTCGGCTCTTCAAGATGATATTGAATAGCTCTCGTGGCTCAATCTAAACATACTCTTGTGTGCTGGAGGTAAGCACGTTGATGTATTACCCCGCACAATACTCACCCAGCAGCCGCACAGTATGGTCGCTTTGTTTGATGGTGCGCAGGGCGTGCCGGAGTGGAACACCAGCACTGTCGACGACGAGGAAGAATTTGTATTGCCACGGCTGGCCGACGATCGGTTGAGACTGTAGGCTGCTGATATTGATGCCTGCCGCGGCGAAGACGTGTAATACCTCGAGCAGTGCACCAGGCTGGTGATTGGTCGTGACGACGAGCGTGGCGCGGTTGGCATGGGCTGGTGCGTGGCCTGGTGCGAGGACGATGAAGCGGGTGATGTTGTCGTGGCTATCTTGGATGCTACGGCGCAGGATGGGCAGATGATGGAGGGTAGCAGCAGCCTGGCTAGCAATGGCGGCTTTGTGTGGGTCGCCAGCTGCTTTGATGTAGGCAACCGCCCCTGCTGTATCGAAAAATTCATTCTGCACCGCATGCGGCAGCTCGGCAGCAAGAAAGCGCTGACACTGCGCAAGTGCGACGGGGTGCGAATATACCTCGGTAATATCAGCTAGGCGAGCGCCAGGTAGTGTAATGAGCATCTGCTCAATGGCAAGACGTACCTCACCAATGATGGGTAGCGGGCATGCCTCGAGGTAGTGGTACGGCTCGTTGATTGTTCCGTAGAGTGTGTTTTCCACCGCCACAACGATACCTTCGGCTTGACCAGTCGCGTGCGCATGGAAAACATCGCGAAACGTTGTGCACGGCACGGTATCGACCTGTGGCCCAAACCACTGCTGCGCTGCCTGCTCATGAAACGACCCTGCTTGACCTTGGATGGCAATATGCATGAGATTAGTATAGCATGAGATAGCGACGACAGGGTTTCTCTGTCTAATGTATAGCATAATGTCGCGCCTTGCGTTTCTCTCCATATCGCGATGATTATGAATATATTTTGACAATATTCATTATTTGGGTTAGAGTGAAAGAATATATTATAGAGCAGTTTGCTATTGAAAATTGGGCTCTAGGATTCAAAAATTATCGACGACGTGCGTATCGATGAGAGAGCCATAGACTGATGCCAATCAACATAGACAACACTCCAAACCAAGCGAAGACTGCCAGCCCTCGAGCGCCCAACCACGAAAACAGCTGCAAAACATATGGTGCGCTGCCACCACCGAGATTGCATCCAACGAGGACAATTGCTGTGGCTGTGCTGCGCGATTGTGCAGGGACTTCGTCTGACAACCGGTGGAATATGGTTGAGAGGATGATGCTATAGACGAAGCCAACTCCAAAGGACGAAAGGCCAAGCAGCCAGATCGTTGGCGATAGCGATAAGCCAAACAAAATGATACCAATGAGCAGAGCAGACAATGCCAAGAGCTGCTGCTTATATCGACTCACTGCATAGACAAATACTGCGCCAGCGATAATCCCCATGATTTGCTTGAGGCTGAGGATGATGCTTGCGTCTGTGGCCGAGCCAAAACCCGCTGCAATAGTGATTTCGGGCAGGCGCAGCGCCAGCGATGTATCGATGCAGACAAACCATACCCCGCACAGCGTTAATCCAATGACTGTGCTAAGCTGTTGACGGCTCAGCGAGTGAACGGCTGGCGAAGCACCCTCTGTTTTGATGGGCTCGGTAGGCATACGCGGTTGTCGTCGCGGGGCGCAGGTGAGGAAGATAGCAAGGATGACGAGCCCAGCTGTATAAATCAAGAAGGCGTGCATCCAGCTAATTTTGATCAACTGTCCAGCCAGCAGGGTGAGCAGTGCGCAGCCAATGATTTCGGCAGAGACGCGCCAACCCAGTACTTGCGCACGCTCTCGGCCACTGTAATAATCGCTGAGGATGGTAATGGCAACTGCGTTGATGAGCCCCGTCCCAATACCGAAGGCTGCGCGCGAAGCCAGCACTAACCAATACTCCTGAGTGAAAAACGGCATCACACCAGCCAGCGGAATGAGAATGAGGCTGATAATAATGATGTGTCGCTCAGACAGTACGCGGCGAATTGCATGATTAGCCAGCAGCGTCACGACGACAAACAGCGACGGAATAGACAAGATTAGCTCAACCTGTGTACTCGAAAATTGGTGATAAAATGCCTTCATTGCGGGGATAGCTGGGGCAATGGCACCAGACGACGTAAGTATAAGCGACAGGCTGAGCAAGCCTACCTTTTCAATAGTTTGTTTCATAATAATGAGTGTAACACATTCGCTGATTACTGCTGTAGTAATGGATGGAAGCAGGAAGAGCTAAGAGATACTGTGGTTATGGTTATAGCGTATACTACATCGTGCCTATAACAAGAATGATATGCAGAGATGATAGATTGATCATAAACGACTCTAAGATATGCTTTTCGAGTTAATCGTACATCATGGTACATTAACATTTAGTGATTATATCACGCACAATTGATTCAATAGAATGATCCATGCTATAATACCACACGAGTTTCCTCTTTTCGGGGTGGGGCGCTGGTGTGAGTGCGCTGCCTGGCGGAGAAGGTACAGACACGAGGCGGAGGTGCTGCTCCATAATCGTACATACAGATGCTGGGCTACTATAACCCAGCGGCAGGTACTCTATACTCACACTACTAATCCAACAGTGGGGCGAGCGATAGAAACCAAACAATAAGCAATAAGGAGAATTGCATGCCAACCATCAACCAACTGGTGCGCAAGCCACGCAAGACGGCGGCCCGGAAGTCGAAGTCGCCAGCGCTGGGGCGCATCCACAACGCACTCAAGGTGCGCTACTACGACCAAAATGCGCCGCTCAAGCGTGGCGTCTGCGTCAAGGTAACGACCAAGACCCCCAAGAAGCCAAACTCCGCTATGCGCAAAGTGGCTCGTGTGCGCCTCACTAACGGCCACGAAGTCTGGGCTTACATTGGCGGCGAAGGCCACAACCTGCAGGAGCACGCGGTGGTGCTCGTCCGTGGCGGCCGTGTGCCGGATCTCCCGGGTGTGCGCTACCACATCGTCCGTGGCGCGCTCGACCTGCAAGGGGTATCGAAGCGTAAGCAAGGCCGCAGCAAGTACGGCGCCAAGAAGGAGGGTAACTAGCCATGCCTCGTAAAGTCACGAAAAAACTCCAGCGCACCATCAAGCCAGACCGCAAGTACCAGTCGGTGCTGGTGCAGCGCTTGATTAACAAATCGATGCTAGACGGCAAAAAGCAAGTTGCTGAACGGGCTGTCTATAGTGCGCTCGAGCAAGCTGCCCGCAGCCTCAAGAGTGAGGATCCGCTGGAAGTGTTTGAGACCTGCATCAAGAACATCAGCCCTAGCTTTGAGGTGAAGAGCCGCCGCGTTGGTGGTGCCAACTACCAGATTCCATTCCCCATTCAGGGTCATCGCCAGCAGCACTTTGCCTTTATGTGGCTAGTGCAGGCTGCCCGATCGAAGAGTGGTATGCCATATAGCAAGCGCCTGGCAACAGAGATCGTTGATGCGTGCAACCAAACTGGTGTCGCCTTCAAGAAAAAGGAAGACACCCACAAAATGGCCGAGGCCAACCGTGCCTTTGCCCACTTTGCTCGCGGTTAAGTTCTGCAGCGCAACATATAAGATCGTCCGAGGTAGATGCCTTGGGCGATCTTGCTATATGGCTGCATAGCAGCGACTGGAGTAACGGTTGTACCTCGCTTATCCGACTTTGGTATATCTATAAGCGCTTAGGAGGCGTGTGGGGTGGGGTAGAACTCGTAAGGCATCGCGTTGCGCCTTTGCGTACCGTTTTTTCTCCAGTGTTGCAAGAAAGAGTTAGGTCATTAATCTCCTCATACGAGGACTAGGCATATATCTATTTGCGCCTGCCTATATGCAGCGATAGAGGTGGACGGAGTGGAGAGTATTTGCTAGTGAGGAGGGAGAAATACGCAATCAAGGCTAAAAATGCTTGCGAAAAATATATAATTATCGTCCAGATAGCTACCACTGGTACGACAGGGGTACATATGGGGAAAATAATGCGAAAATAAGGCCAAAAATAGCTTTGCAGGCGCTGTTTTTATGCTATAATGCAAATGATACGATTACTTACTACCACGCTGCCACGCGCCACAAAGCACGCAGCAGGGAGGAATCGGCAGAAAGGAGCCAATGCCGTTAACCAAAATCATAGTGCGGAGTATAAAAAACTATGAGTGAAAGTAATAAACTTGAACTAAACAACGAAGAAATGGGTACATTAGGTACATTTGAGGCTGTGGCATCAGCAGTTGAAAAATATCCTAAGCAGAAAGAAAACCACACAGAGGCTGATGGACTATGTATAGGTGAAGAAGCATATTACAAGCGCAGCGGCTTCGAAGCCCCAAGCAAGTATTCTCTAGAGAGTGGCTGGATGAAGCACGTGCAAGAAGCACTGCAAGAGGTATTTCTTGAGGCTACGCGTGATGGCACGATTGATAATAGTGCAAAAAATGCGATGATGCACGAGTTTGCAAAGCTACGTGATGTTGAAGGTGGTCCTACTATTGGGGAGAAGGTTCAGTTCGATGTTGATGGAGTGGTTATATTTGACGGCCAAGAAGACGTAAAGAGTCCAAAGGACAGCGATGTCCAATATTCTCCATACGCATCGTCGCTCAATTCCGAGGCGGCGATTTCTTTAGACGATGTGCGCCGTGATGTAGATAGCCAGCTTGTTATTCCGTTTGGGCCGGATGAGCAAATATATGGCAACTTTGAAGGAGCAGCTTTTTGCACACACCCAGACGACCCAGAGCGCCATTTGTTTGGTTTCTTAGTTGGCAAACCATGCTACGTGACAGATACAGACCAAATTATACCTGATGAGTTTGGTGATAAGGAGGTGAAGGTTTTTGTCCCATTGCTCGACAGTATGAGGAATGTTGGAGCGAGCCAATTTGAGTTGGCTGCATAGTAGTTGCAGGTTGCCCACTGTTACTCATCTACTAATAAAACCAGTGCACATAGAGCACTGGTTTTTCTGTGCAAAAAATCTATGGTGGTTGAACAAACAAGCGCGCGTGCTATGCCATTGAATTTTTTAAGGATCGCGTGTATTGGGTGGTGTAATGTGCGCGTTGTAGTAAGAAAATAATGTAGTTTTTATGCTATATGGATTTTCTTTATATATTATAAATTGCTTGAGGGTGAGCAAGAGAATGTCTGAATATAACAAGAGTATATTCAGAGGAGTAGATGGTAAATTAAGTGAGTATAGATGCGCTCATGTACTATACATAGGGTATGGTGATGAGCATTTTGTGTACAAAGTGAGTCGATTGCTTTATAGAATATATCTTTTTGTATATGATGCTGCGCATGACACAAGCGAGGGAAGAGCGATAAAGTTTGAATAATATAAAAATTCATTCATGTAATTTGTCGCTGCTATATTGATGATAATTTGAGTGGCCTCAAAGTGAATTAACCATTAGTGTAGTATGAATTGAAATACAAAAAGTCAAAGATGAGAAAACGACAAAGTATAGTGCAGAGCTACTAGTATTTTTTGCAGTAGCTGAGACAATTTTGCAAAACGATTTGCAAAAATATGAGTGAGCACTACGTTATTAATAATTATTCTGTAGTAGAATATTATTTTTTTGTCCGTTCTAATTGGTGTGCGGTGTATATGCTGCGATATTTTCGCATACAGAAAGAGTGATAGAAGTATACTATTGCAAAAAAATGATTTTTCAACGACTAGAGTAGCAAGCGGATACTACATACGTGACAAAAAATAATGACGTATTGCGACGCTGTAATAAAAAACGCTGATGTACTATTTGTTATTGATAAAAAATTAGTGACGTCTAGCAAAAACGTTCGTAACTTTGCAACATAATGTGCGTGCAAAATATTTTTGCTACCATGCGAGTGATGAATGATGCAAAAATGAATTATTTGGTAGTAAATATAAAATTAGTATCATAGCGATATGTACATTTGCGTGGAAATTTGTGAATGAGTATGCAAAAATTCGCACAGCTAGATAGAAAGATAGAGACGACGTACAGTATGTGTGATGAAAAATGAAATGCGTACTGTAGCAGTGCAAAATCTTCACATTTTTGATTAGGGAAATCTGCAAAAATGAATGTGAGGTTGTGAGATAAAGTAGGGAGTGAGTTCGCTTGAGTAAATGACTATCTTATTTTGGCTAAAATCTGTGTGACGTGTGAGAACATAAGAGGCTTGAATGTGATGAAGAAGCGAATTACGTAAATGGCCGTCTTGCTAAAGTTTATGAACAGAATGTGAAGATGTTCATAATAAAAATTTGAGAATGATGAAACTCAGTCTGGCAAATTGGTGCAAAAATATAGTGCCAAGGAGTAATGATGGTTCGTGCGTGCCAAAAGAATGTGATGATTTTGGTGAGGGGTGCATGACATGCGAACTATGTGTGGCAGCAGCTGATTGACCGCGAATAAAAAATGATGATTTTTGAAGTAGTGCGATGCGATGATGGTGTGAGGGGTGAGATTTTTGTGTACCGCGAGGTATGACGATGTACAATTGGTACGGAGGGGTGTATGAAAACAGTAGAAAATTATTCAACGATAGGCTCAGTAGTAAAATTTACATAATCAAGCAGATGGGTGTGATGGGGGTTAGAAATAGGAAATATTGGTGAGTCAAAATATGCGGTAAGTGCAAGTAACTTTGTGACTAAGAGAGTGATTTGTGAGGATGTGGTGATAGCTGGATTCGCGTCTGCGTTATGCCAATATGATAAAGCCACAAATTTTCATGATTGGTTGCATAATGCAAGGAAAAGATGGCTGATGATAGAATAGGCATAACCAATATAGTAAAACATAAGGTGTATAGAGCTAGCTTAGCTGGCTAGGGCGAAGTTAAAAAATGGATGGAGCTTGATGTATATGATCCAGTGAGTGGGTTAGCATGGTGCTATTTTCATATTTTTGAGCGTAGGTGGCTAATTGTGTGTTGAGTGCGAGTGAATATGCGGTAAACATAAGCAGTGTATAGTGGTCGTAGTTATTAAATATACACGATCTAGTGGGGTGTGATGTATGACTTGTATAAAAAATAATAATGCGTTGTGGATGGTACAAATGGAGCTTTCAAAATTTTCACATTTTGCAATATATAGTACTTCATGGTGTGAAAAAAATGGTAAAGTATTGGTGTAAATGTGCGATGTATGGAGGTAGGGCAGCTGGCTCTATATAAGTAGTGTGCAAAAATGAGATGGACATTAATAGCTCCATGGAGTGCCATAGGTAGCTCTGACAAAAATGCGCAAGGAGACAGCAAAACGATACTTCGCTTTAGGCAGAAGCAATAGCGAAATAAGCACAAGCGAAAACTGGCTCGATATTTTTTACAGTTACATCGCAGCATCAAAAAAGCTAAAAAAGCGAAAGACAAAGTAATACATACACGACAAGTAAGGGTGGTTCATTTTTTCACATTTTGACGTATAATAAGTAATGTTTTCTAAAATAATAGAGCTCAAAAGGTATTCTTGTGTACTTATACATAATAGTATATGGGCATAATACATTAAGTATAGTGATGGGGCGAAGCAAGTGAATTGTGACACTATACTATAATTATTTTTTGAAAATGTGGGTGAAGTGTATGACTATACTGCACTGCCAGCTGGCTTATGGTGGGATGGGTGAGCGTGTGGGAAGAGAAGCACGGGTGTGCACCTAATAATATAAATAGCTGTATGCATGGAGTAGTGCCAAGATAAATACAAAAAATGAAAAAGCAAAAAGTACAACACCTCCACACCCCTGTACCTCGCTAGACTTTGTATACTGTCTCGCGTATAATATAATGCGTTATTAACCTAAGTTTATCGTCCGGATAAACATCCATATGGATCCCAAAGGAGGTTTACATATGAAACAATATGAACTAACGGTTTTGATTCGGCCAGATCTAGAATCAAACCTTGAGGCACCACTTGCTAAGGTGCGTGAGCTGGTGCTCGGCGCTGGTGGCTCTATTACCAGCGAAGACAACTGGGGCAAGAAAAAGCTGCAGTATAGTATTAAGAAGGAAGACTTTGCGGTGTATGTCTACTTTGAGGTGGCGCTGCCTGCCGATACACCACTAAAGATCAGCAATGCGCTGAATATTTCTGATGATGTGATCCGCTACTTGCTCGTCAAAGTGGACGAGAAGGGCCGCAAGCTGATGGCAGAGGCTAAAGCACGCGAAGCCAGCCGCCAAACAGAAGAGTAAAAATTACCACAACAACTCATAACCACAGTAAAGAATCGAGGAGGATGTATGGCTCGAGGATTTAGCAAAGTTATTTTGATGGGCAATTTGACGCGCGATATAGAGGTGCGCACCACAGCGAGCGGGCAGAACGTTGCGAATTTTACACTAGCAGTTACTCGCACGTGGCGCAACCAAAATGGCCAAAACCAAGACCAAACCAGCTTCATTAACTGTGTAGCCTGGGGGCGGACTGGCGAAACCATTGCGCAATATGTGAAGAAGGGTAGTCCGCTACTCGTCAGTGGTCGCCTCGACCAGCGCAGCTACGACGATAAGGAAGGCAACAAGCGCTCTGTTGTAGAAGTAACAGTAGAGGACTTCACCTTCGTTGGTGGTGGACGTGCTGACGGAAATACAACACCGGCTGCAGCGCCAACTAACAGTGGTAGTAGTCAGGATGTTGTCATCGAAGACATCGACGACAAGCCAATTGACCTATCAGAAATACCATTTTAACAACATACTAAAGGAGAACAAATAATGGCCAAGCGCATGCGCAAGGACACACCGGTCTATTTTGACTACAAAGATGCAAAGACATTGCAAAAGTTCATTAATATTTATGGGCAGATCGAGCCACGCAGTCGCACAGGGTTGTCGGATAAACAACAGCGACAGCTCGCCGTAGCGGTGAAGCGTGCTCGTCACTTGGCGTTGCTGCCATTTGTGGCGCAAGGTTAGAAGCTTTTTCAGCGCAGTACCTCTGTGACTGCGCTGGCGGATGTTTCGAACGAAGCAGCAACTACTAAACAGGAGATAGGTGATGTACCAACCAACTGACCTCAAAAAAGGTGTGATTGTGCAGCTCGATGGCAAGCCGTATCGGGTTGTGGACTATAATCAGAAGGTGATGGGCCGGGGTGGCTCGATTGTGAATGTGCGACTGAAGAACTTGATCGATGGTAGCGTGCTGCCCAAGACTTTCAAGGGGCAAGATAAGATTGAGCCCGCTGAGGTGTCAACGCAGAGCGTGCAATACCTCTATAATGATGGTGATACGTTCTATTTTATGGATCCAACTAGCTTTGAGCAGTTTGAACTCGCTGCGGACCTCGTCGATAGCGCCAAGGACTATCTGAAGGAGGGGGATACACTAAGCCTGCAGTTCTTCGATGGTAAAGTGATCAATGTCGAGCTACCAAAAAACCTCTACCTCCAGGTGACCTATACAGAAGATGTTGTAAAAGGTGACACAACCAGTAGCGTGCTTAAGGATGCGACGTTGGAGACAGGCCTTGTCGTCAAGGTGCCAGCCTTTATTAAGACGGGCGACGTTATTTCTGTCGACACTGCAAGCGGAGAGTATCGCGAGCGCAAGAAATAGTGCCCTGAGAGCTCATGAGAGCCGCTCTCATTGTGTTTACACGCAAAAGTGAGAAGTTATGTAGGGATAGCATACATACACCGCGAAAAGCGGTGTATTTTTTGTGCCGCGTGATGCCCAGGCTGGAGCATCCTAGAGATGTGATAAAAACAACGTAGAGTAGAGACGATTTTTGCCAATTTTGAGCACAAGCTTATGGGTGCGCTGTGTTTTTTACTAAAGGGTACCTGTGAGAAAAAGGGTGTAAATAATGTTGTAATAACCAACACATGAGGCTCGTCGTCAAGCTCGATAGGATCGAGATATTATTGTGGAGAATGCAACACAGCTCTTTGTGATGAGGATGATGCCAAAATATGCAAGGTATTGTAAAAAAGACAGAATAGAAACAGAGAATACCTGGCGAACGTTCGAAATATGAGCGTCGTAGGAAGTACAGCAATTGAGCAAAACGATGATACGAGCACAACATGAAGGAATAGGTATAGTGATGTATAAACAACAGCAGGGCAACCAGAGAGACATAGTGAACACAACAACGATGTGCCAGGCTCAACGATTGCTTTGTGTGATGTGCAGCAAGAGCGTGAGAGCTCACATGCCGGGTAGATACAATAACCATAAGCACAAACGAACAAATTTCTATTACAATCGCTCAGGTGCCTTTAGCAATATAACAATGCTTATGGCAATAGAGCATGATACAAAATGTACCAGAGTAAACATAAGCATAATATAAATAATGAACACACTTTTTTGTTGTGTAGCTGCGAAGCTACGTGCTTTGCTTTGGCGTGCTACTGCAAAAAATTGCAGATGGCAAAATGACGCATGAGCTGTCGCTGCGAGATAAAAAATGTGATCATTGTCCAGCTTGTCTATTTTTTGAGTTTGGATATTTTTGACTTTTTGCTTTTTTGTGCATGCTTGTTGTGGCTGGCTGGAGAGTGTTTCATTTTTGGTTTTTGCATGCCAGGCAAATTATAGCAAGGCGATATGCTGCTGCGAAGTATAGGCTGCGCGAATGAGCGGTTGATGATAAAAATAATCATTGTTTGTAGATTTATGCAAAAATGGGTTGCTTATTATCGCAGCTAGAATTGCTTGCAGATGGCTTATGCAAATTTTATAAAACACGCATAAATGCAAAATATCGCGCGATACATCTTGGCGTATCTATGTGCTGCGAAGATGCGAAATATACCATGTGGCATATACAAATACTCACGCTTGGCTTGCAAAAATGTGATGCTGTCAAAAATCAATTTTTTATTCAGACAAGCTGACTTGCTATGCGAAGCATCTACTGCAGTGGCATCGTGTTTTGCTATGTATAGCGCTTGTGCGGGAGGATGAATGCGCAGCTTGTTGGTGATGCGGCACAGCCATACGAGCAAGATATTTCGCTATCACGATGTCCACTCAATTTTTGTTATATATACTATATGTCTGGTTGGACTGTCTTGTGTCTTGAATATCTTGCTAGCTTCCGACGGCGCGTGCGAATGAAGAATAGCATGCTGCAGTGCGCGATAATTTGAGTGGGTTATTAATATAAAAGCTGCAATAGCGCGCAAAGAACAAAGCGGATTTCTTCATCCTCAAAATTTGAAAAACGGCGGAAGTAAGAAGCATATCCACACGCAGTAATATCATCCAATCTCATCATTATCATGCTCTATAGTCTTATGCATTGTGTAAAGATGCAGCAGGTCTATTAGCTTCACACCAACTAAATATCTATCCACTCGTGCAGTATAATAAGAACATGCAAAAACAACGACTAGACAAAACAATGGTGGCGCGCGGCCAAGCAGCAACACGCTCAGCGGCCGAGAATTGGATTCGCCTTGGCAAGGTATTGGTGGATGGTGCAGTGGCGCATAAGCCGGGGATGTTTGTGGATGAGTCGACGCAGATAAAGCTGGTGGCGCACGAGCGCTATGTGTCGCGGGCGGGGCTTAAATTAGCCAGCGTAGCGCAGCAGCTCAATATTTCATTTGATAATACTATCGTGCTTGATGTTGGTAGCAGCACTGGCGGCTTTACTGACTATGCATTGCAACATGGTGCGCGCATGGTGTATGCGGTGGACGTGGGGACGGAGCAGCTCCACCCCAGCCTACGTGGCGACCCGCGCATTGAGCTGCATGAAAAAACCGACATTCGCAATTTTGTGCCAGCCACCACGCCAGACATTATTGTCATTGATGTATCGTTCATTAGTCTGCGCAAAATTCTACCGCACTTAGTGCGTATCAGCAGTCCGCGAACTAGTATCATCGCAATGGTTAAGCCGCAGTTTGAGGCGCAGCGCGCGCAGCTTACACGCGGTGGCATCGTCAAAAATGACAGCGTGCGCCGTGCCATCCTGCGCGACTTCGAGCAGTGGGTGCGCACCTACTATGTGATTATCGACAAGGCCGATAGTAGTGTGAAGGGCGCGCATGGTAATCAAGAGCGGTTTTACCGATTGCAAAAAAGCAGGGCAGAACGACACCATAGTTGAGAAAACGAGTGCGGTTAATGAGAGAGTCGCGCAGTAGTTATTTAGATTGTATCGTGTGGTGTATCTACTCGTGCAAGTTTGCTATATATAATAATGCCTTCGTATCACCATATATTATATATAGACAGATTTGGAAACAGCAAAGAATAGACTAATGTGAGTGTCTTGGAGAGTCAACTATATAAGTTATTGTGGAAATTCTTTGACATAAGAGAAAAACGCATGATGAAGCAAACACTGCGACCCGTGATGTATACATACCGTAAAATACGCAACGCGCTCATCATAACACAACAAATAGCGTCATCACCACCGTCGACCCAGATGAGTATGCTCGCAATGGTATGTGTCGTCATTGGTACATAATGGCAGTACCCACACCATACCCAGCAACATACCCCATGGCGCGACAAAGTGCTCTGCTGCAAACAACATAGCACTCAGTAGAGTGGTGCAGATGATTGCTGTGTGATTAGCCAGGCAGATCATCTGCTTGTGAAAAATTGTTTCCTCTACAATGGCGGGGAGAACGATGGTTGAGGGCGCAAAAAGTAGCAACTCGCCTGCCGTCTTGACTGGCATTGTAATGGCACCTGTGGCGAGGTGAGGAAAGGCTTGCTCGAGCACACTCGTCGCACCAAACGCTCCTGCTGCGCAAACCAGCGTATTACTACCTGCCGCCAAAAGTGTCACTCACCAGCGAGCGCATGATACCACTGGTATATACTCACACTTTTTGTCGCGATGATGTAGCCAAGCAGTGCCACGAAAAATGCCCTATTACTATAAACATACGAGTATTGTGATAGGACAAAACAAAACACAAGATGATGAAGGTAACCTTGAGTATAATTGGCATGGTGATGCGCCCCACATAATGATGATATATACCGTCAGTATATTCTTCGCCATGCCTTCTGGTATGACTATAGTAATACTATATTAGTGTATGCAAAAACTCGCCATAAACTCATGGCGAGTTTACTCATGTTTCCTAGCTAGGATCACTTGCTTACATTAAATCGAAATTCTACCACATCGCCTGGCTGCATGACATAGGCCTTGCCTTCGGTGCGGATTTTGCCTGCTTCGCGCGCTTTGGTCTCGGATCCTGCTGCCACAAGGTCGTCATAATCCACTACCTGCGCCGCAATGAAGCCTCGCTCGAAGTCAGTGTGGATGACCCCAGCCGCTTGTGGTGCTGTCCAGCCTTGATGGATCGTCCACGCGTGCACTTCCTTTGGTCCAGCGGTGAGGTAGCTCTGTAGGCCGAGCGTATCGTACGCTGCCCGGATCAATTGTGTCAGGCCAGCCTCAGGTACATCATAGCTCGCCAGCAGCTCTAGCGCATCCTTCGCGTCGAGTCCCTTGAGTTCATCCTCTAGCGTGGCGCAAATGAAGAGCGCTGTGCTGCCACGAGCTAGCGCCGCTAAGTGGGCTTTGGCCTCAGCGTTGGCAAGGGTGGCTTCGTCGACATTAAAGACGTAGATGACTGGCTTGGCGGTGAGGAGGTGGAGGTCGGCGATTGCTTCGTGAATAATATTTTTGTTCAGATGAACAGGGGTGCCAGCGGCAAGGTCGTCACGCAACTGCTGCAGATACTCGAGTGTACTGCGTGCCTTTGGACCGGCCTTAGCTTCTTTGCTTAGGCGGGTGAGGCGAGTCTCGATAGTCTGGATGTCTGCCAGCATGAGCTCGGTGTTAATGATGTCGATATCGCGCTGCGGGTCGACGGTGGTATCGACATGAACAATGTCGTCATTTGCAAAGGCACGGACAATGTGGACGATCGCATCGCACTGGCGAATATGAGCGAGGAACTTATTGCCCAAGCCTTCGCCACTCGCAGCACCAGCCACTAGCCCGGCGATATCGACAAAGGTCACAGTGGCCGGTACAACCTTTTCGGCGTGGTACATATCAGCTAGTACTGCTAAACGCTCATCGGGCACAGGCACAATGCCAGTGTTGGGTTCGATGGTGGCAAAGGGGTAGTTGGCTGCCAAAATATCATTGTTGGTGAGGGCGTTGAAAAGGGTCGACTTGCCAACATTAGGCAGGCCGACGATACCAATAGATAGACTCATATATATAGTATAGCAGCGCAAGGGGAAAATCGGCAGGAGAGAAGAGGAAAATACGAGGAATGTGGATGCATTGCGCTTTATATAATTATAAATGTAAGGCTCTTTCGCCGTTGGTGTGCTATTTTGCTTCATCACAAGATAAGCTCTGCGCTATCTTACGCTCACCCTCCCCACACTCCCTCCCCCGGAATACTATAAAGATCGACATTCGCTGGATGTCGACCTCTTGACGCCAGGGCTGAAAATAGATTATTGAAACCTGTTTTCATACTCCATCGGATGAAGTGATAGGGAGGGTGAGCTAACAATACTTATGAGCTATATAAGGATATATAGCGATGTCTCTACCTTGCGTCATGAACACAGTGCACAATTGCCCTAACTTTGCTATAATCATAAGCATGACATTTGTACATTTTTGTCGCCAATCACTGGTGCGTGCTGGCCTGATGGGGCTGCTGTGCGCTGTGGGGGTAAGTGCGGCGCTGGGCGGGCTGGTGGCAGCTCGGCCCAATAATGAGGTAGAGGCGAAGTTGCCTGAGCTCTGCCGCAGTGGCAGTCCCTGTGCAGTAGTGTGGTTTTCGCAGCCTGGCGAGCGGAATTATTATAAGTCGGGTATATCGATTGACCACAATCAGACAGGCCTCGTCGATATTGTCATTCGTGGCTCGGGTTACTCGGGTAACCGCTCGGGTCCCTTCGACATTAGCTCGATGCACCTCGACCGCAACATGAATTGGAACTACAACCGCAATAGCCGTATCAAGAATGTCCAGTCGAGCGTGATGTACCGTGGGCGCGTCAGTGGCCAAAACCAATACACCAGCCAGGGGGGTGAAGTGCGAGCGCAACTCGACATTGGCCAGTTTGATATCCCGGTGGGGCAGTCGCGTACGGTGGGGATTGGCCTGTATAGCTGTATCTCGACTGATGGCGGGCGTACCCTTGCCGCCAGCGAGAATATTGCCTGTGGTACGAGTGATGTGAAGGTGACGATCACGCGGCGCATCCCACCTTGGACGATCAACGGCCAAAGCTATGTGGGTAAGCAGTGGCCTGGTACGCAAAATATGCAAAAATCCGTCCGAGCCTTTCCGGGTGAACAAATCTACTGGGCGCATGATCTCCGCAACAATGGCCCCAACAGTGCAACCGTGTCCGTGGGGATGGATGGTACTGGCTTTGCTAATAATTACAGTGGTGGGCATAGCCTAGCGCGCAATGTGACGGGCCAGTCTGGACAGCTCTTTTATACGGTGTATCCGAGTGGCGGCATGACTGACCGCTTCACGAGTTATCGTATCCAAACGAGCGACGTTGGCCGCACACTCTGTCAACGGATATCGTGGTCACCTGGCATTGCTGGCGACCCAGCGTGGCGGCGCAGCGACCCGGCGTGTGCTAGTGTGCACTCAGACTTTGAGCTCTATCCATCGGCCACAATTGATGGCAAGAAGCTTGCCACGCTGGAGGGTGGGAATATTGCGCCCAGCCGGATTGACGAATCCATCCACAACACTGGTGCAAGCCTCGACAAAGACCGCACCGAGAGCGAAGCCGCGGCTTATCAGTTCATCGTGCGGGGGCAGCACCGCCAGCAGTTCCTTGGCAGCTTGAGCAGCATCTTCGATCGTGGGGCGGCAGTGGGCTATCCCTATGCCCTGGGTAGCTACAGCGGCAGCGACACAGCCTGCACCTGGCTGCGCGGCAAGCAGCCGATCGACTGCACCAACGAGCCCACCTTCCGCGAGAACAAAAAATATCTTGAGAGCCACACGCGCCTGAATGACACCAAAGATATCAACGCGGCCGATGCCAAGGTAGGGGATATGATCTGCCGCATCGTTGCTATCAAAGATTATAATTATAAACACACCGATGGCAACGAGCGTCGTATTTCCTCGCCCGCCTGTGTAACGGTGACGAAGCTACCATGGGTGCAGATCTGGGGTGGCGACTTGCGCGTCGGCAACGGCATTGGCGCGGCCAGTGGTAATGGCGATGCACAGATCGTTACTCTCAAGACAACCAAAGATGGCAATATGTATGGTAGCTGGGCTGAGTATGGCATGATGGCACCGCAAAATGGCGGCAAAATCCTATCAGCTACTGGTGGTGTATTGTCTGGCCGGCGGGGGTATGGTGGTGATTATGACCGCTCGAAGGATAGCCTTGCCTTTGCTAATACCGCTACACCAGCTGGCCGCTGGGCACCGCCGAGCAATGTGAAGGTACCAAGCTTTGGCCGGGGCACAGCGGCTGGTATGTCTATCGATGTGGGGAGCTTTGCTGGCCACAATGTGCGTACCGTTAATGGCGATGCTACCATCCACGGTACGCTGCCAGGTAGTAGTACGCTGGTGGTGGAAGCAAGCGGCACGGTGACGATCGATGGCGACCTGAAGTACGGCGCGACCACTGTCGATGACGCCACCAAACTTTCGCAGCTCGTCATTAAGGCCAAGAATATCGTCGTCCGGCATAATGTTAAAGAGGTCAATGCTTGGCTGATTGCTCAGCCAACTGGTGGCAGTGGGGGAGTTATCTCCACCTGCGACGAGATCCGTCACGTTGGTGCGTACTTTAATGGCCTCACTGCTGAGACTTGCAAAGAAAAGCTTACCATCAACGGTACCATCATGGCGCGCCAGCTCCAGCTGCGCCGCACCTTTGGTGCTGAGAAGGATAACCTCGCCGAAGCTGCTGAGGTACTCAACCAACGCGCCGATGTCTTCATGTGGGGCTCGCGTTACAACAAAAACAACGACCTGCCCATCACCACCGCCACCACAACAGAGGCCGCACCGCGGTTTTAGCCCAGGTGTAGTCATGGTTAAGAGCTCTTTATCTTTCTTTGCATTATGTCGAGAAATAGTGGAGAGCGAGAGATTTGGCACATAACATATGAGCATTAACGCGCGATCGACATATGGGATATCGATCCGCTAATATGCCTGATAAGGGTGAGGCAGATAGGAAGTTTTGTAGTGCAAGTTTAGTATATTTTCCTCCACTAACCCCCTTGCCTAAACCAATGTCGCTTATGTATAATAGATGAGTATGAAGTTTCAAAAAGGGTCGGGCGATTTCTTTGCACTCGATATCGGCACCAATGCCGTACGGGTTTTGCAGCTGGCACCAGCTGGTGACGAGTGGGAGCTCGTAGCACATGGGTATGCGCCCGTTGACCGTCGTATTACTAGCAGCGATGCACCAGAATCGCGCCGTCGCCTGGGCGAAGTTATTATGACTGCCGTGGGCCAGAGTGGTATCAAGACGAAGAATGTTGCGATTGGCCTCCCTTCTAACAAGACCTTTACAACAGTGGTCGATGTGCCGCAAGTTTCCGATGCCGAGCTGCGTGCCACGATGAAATACCAGATAGACCAATATGTGCCGATGGCGGATGATGCTAAGGTAGATTGGGTGCTGCTGGGGCCATCGCTCCATGCGAGCGATCAGCAAGAGGTGCTGATTAGCAGTGTGTCCAAGGGATATAGTGAGGATCAGCTTGAGTTTATCGAGGGCCTCGGGCTGAATGTGATTGCTATCGAGCCCGACCCAATTGCGATGGTGCGGGCCTTTGCGCCGCCTCAGCAAGCGGCAAACGGTGCTGCGGTGATGCTGATCGACATTGGTGAACTCTCGACCGACCTCGCCATTATCTACGGTGGAGCACCGCGCCTCGTCCGGACTATTCCGTCTGGTGTCAGCAGTCTCGTCAAGTCGGCAGTACAAAACCTCAGCGTTCAGGAGGACCAAGCTCGGCAGTTCATTCTCAAGTTTGGTCTGGCGGAGGATAAGCTCGATGGGCAGGTGGTGCGTGCTATTGAGGGTGCGCTGGATAACTTTGCGAGCGAGCTTATTAAATCAATCAAATTCTTCCAGACGCGCTACGCCAGCGCCCAGGTGTCGAGTATTACACTGACGGGCTTTGGCGAGATGATTCCACATCTCAGCGAGTATGTTGCGGCCAAGGTAGAGGTTCCGACCGCCCCGGGTAACCCCTGGCACGGTATCCATATGCCGCAGACGAGCCAAGAGCAATTGGCTAACGTCGCACCAGAGTTTGCCACAGCAGTCGGCCTAGCAAAACGGAGGAACGACGCATGATAGAGATTAACCTCATTCCTGATGTTAAGCGCGAATACCTGCATGCCCAGCGCATGCGCAATGGTGTGATATCGCTCTCCATTCTCGTAAGTATCATCGCTGGCGCAGCGGTGGCGCTGCTGGTGGTGTATGTTGGTACGCAGAGTGCCCGCGAGTGGCTGACCGACAATGAGATCAAAGACCAGTACGGCAAGATTAGTAGTGTTAAAGATGCTAACCAGATCGTCACCATCCAGAACCAACTAGCTCAGCTCTCCTCGATGCACAAAGACAAGAGTATTGACTCGCGTATCTTCGATGTGCTCAGTGCTATTAACCCTGCTGCGCCCAATGATGTGAAGATGTCGACCGTCAGCCTCGATCCGTCTGAGACGAAGCTCTCCATTGAGGGGTCAGCCGCCAACAGCTTTGAGGCAACGGATAAGCTCAAGAAAATGATCCTCAATACCAAGCTGAGCTACACCGATGGCGATAACCGTGTCCAGACCGTCAAGCTGGCCGACGATGTGACAGTGAGCGACACCAGCTATGGCGAGGACGCCAGTGGGGCTAAGGTGCTGCGCTTCAAGCTGACCTTTACCTACCCCAAAGAGCTTCTCGCTAATAGCTCCAAGAATCTGCGCATTGAAGCCCCAACTGGTAGTACTAATGTGACCGACTCGCGCCTGCATGTGCCCGATAGCCTCTTTACGCCCAAGGCGACCAACAAGGAGAAGAACTAGATGAGTAAGAAAGACGCCGCCATCCACAAGCGCCAACAGATCGAACAATCCAGCCGAGTGATGTTCCTCTGGGTGGCTGGAGCCTCAGTAATTGTGGGTTTCGCACTGGTGATATCGTGGTTTTTGGTGCAGCAAATTATCTTTAAAGAGCGGGTGCTTGGCGAGAAAAATAACACTGCTGCCGTACTCAAGAACAACAACGACGCAGTCGAGAAGCTACGTGGCGAGCTGAAGGTACTGGAGACCAACTCACACCTCAATGCCAGCCGCATCAACAATGATGAGAAGGCGCTCCAGGTGGTGCTTGATGCTCTGCCGGCGGAGGATAATGCGCTCGCGTTGGGTGCTTCGCTCCAGTCTAAGCTGGTCAATGGTGTGGCAGGAGTGTCACTCGATTCGCTTAATATCGACCAAACGGACGATAGCGAGTCATCAAATAGCACTGGTGCCGCCGCCAGCAATGGCAACTTGCAGTCCATTCACTTCACTATGGAGGTATCGGCCAGCAACCCCAACGCTCTGCGCGAGCTTTTGCAGCGCTTCGAGCGCTCCATCCGCGTGATTGAGATCGACCGCATGACCATTGAGCGGACTGATAGCAAAGTCGCCATGAAGATCTCGGCCCATGCTTACTACTCGCCAGCCAAAACCATCGAGCTAAAGAAAAAGGACATCAAACCATGAAGAAGACCGACATCGCAATGATTATCTTGATCGCTAGTATATCAGTAGTGGTGGCGTTTTTTGTGGCCAGTAGCATTCCATTCTTGCAAATGCCACAGCGTGGCACCAAGGTAGAGACAGTCGAGAAGCTCTCGGATACGATTGATGAGCCAGACAGTGCAGTGTTTAACAAGGAGGCGATCAACCCAGCGGTCGAGACGATCATTGGGCAATCGCAGCAGAAATAACAGAGGTAGCGTGTGGCACTGATGACAAGTGATATGCAAGAAAAACTCACCACACTCCTCGTTGACGAAGGGCTGATCACGCGCCAGCGCCTTGATGATGCCACCAAGCTGGCCCGCGAGAGTGGCCGGCCACTATTGACTGTGCTAACTGATGAATCGGCGATCGATAACGAGCTGCTGACCCGGGCGATTGCCCATGTGTCGGGTGTGCCATATGTCAATCTTACCAATACGATTGTCGACCAAGATATCCTCACGCTTTTGCCATCGGATATTGCCGAGCGTTTCATGGCAGTGCCACTAGCCGAGGTGCAGAACCGCTTGGCGGTGGCGATGATTGATGCCAATAACGTCCAGGCGGTCGATTACCTTGCTAACCGCGTCCAGCGCCCACTCAAGGTCTTTATGGCGTCGGAAGCTGGAGTGCGCCATGTGCTCGAGCAGTACCGCACCGACCTCAGTAGTGTTAATGTAGCCGCCCAAGTGTCGCAGGCCGAGGCAGCCGCTGAAGCGCGGGGCGATATCAAGACGATCGTCCAAGACTCACCAATTAGCCGAGCCCTGAGTACTATCCTTGAATATGCCGTAAAGAGCCGCGCGAGCGATATCCACATTGAGCCGCTGGAGAAGTCGCTCAAGATCCGCTGCCGCGTCGATGGTGTGCTGCGCGAAGTTATGCAACTACCCAAAAGTATCGAGCCAGCACTGGTGAGCCGGATCAAGATTTTGTCTGAACTGAAGATTGATGAGCACCGTATTCCACAGGATGGGCAGTTTGCCGTCAAGGTGGCAGATAAGGAAGTTGACCTCCGTATTGCCATTAGCCCCGTGGTGTGGGGCGAGCAGGTGGTGATCCGCTTGCTAGATAAGACTGGCACATCCTTCGAGCTCGAGCAGATGGGCTATGCTGGGCGTGCCCTCCGGCTCATTCGCCAGGGGATCCACCGCCCCAATGGGATGATCCTCACCAGTGGCCCGACCGGTAGCGGTAAGTCGACCAGCCTCTATGCACTGATTAAAGAAATTAAGGACGATACCATCAACATCGTCACGCTCGAAGACCCGGTGGAGTACAAGATGGAGGGAGTCAACCAGATCCAGGTCAATAGTGACGTTGGTCTTACCTTTGCTAATGGTCTGCGCAGTATTCTCCGTCAAGACCCTGATGTGGTGATGGTGGGGGAGATCCGCGACAACGAGACGGCCAACCTCGCCGTTCAGGCAGCACTGACGGGCCACCTTGTCTTTAGCACGCTCCACACCAACTCGGCAGCGGGAGTGTTGCCGCGCTTGCTCGATATGCATATTGAGCCATTCCTCATCGCCAGCACCGTTAATACCATCATTGGCCAGCGCTTGGTACGCCGGATTGGGCCGCAGCACGAGAATTATTGGTCTAATCCACTCGAGACAGAGATGATCCTCAGCACTGTCGGGCATCTCTTACCCAAGACCAAGGCAGAGGCAGCCAAAATCTCGGCCGACCTTGGTTATAGTGACTTACCGCTGGCTGGCCAAAAGTCCTATCGCCTGGTGCGGGGGCGCGATACCGCCAACACGCCACGGGGCTACAGTGGCCGAGCCGGACTCTTTGAGGTGATGGAAGTGACAGAGGAGATCCAGCAGCTCATTACCGCCCGAGCGTCGAGTACCGAGATCCAGAAGAAAGCCATCGAGCAAGGGATGATCACGATGCGCCAAGATGGTTACCTCAAGGCGCTGCAAGGGATTACCACCCTGGAGGAAGTCAACCGTGTCACATCAGACATAGCATAAGAAAGGAACCAATAACTACCATGGAAAATAGAGAATTACGCATAGAAGTCCTGCTCGAGGATGTGGTGCGGCGTCGCGCCTCAGACTTGCACATTCAGGTGGGGCTCCCCCCCATGCTGCGCATTGATGGCGCGCTGACCCCTGTGGCGGGCTTTGGCCCACTGGACGAAGCACAGGTGGAGCAGCTCGTCTTTGCCATTCTCGACCAAGACCAGCAGCAGGTGCTGATGAAGGATAAAGAGTTTGACTTTAGCTTTGCCTTTGGTAATCTTGGGCGCTTCCGGGTGAATGCCTTTCATGAGCGGGGCAACTTGGCGGCTGCGCTGCGCTTGATCCCGAATGAAATCAAATCTGTGACCGAGCTCGGTATGCCGCCCGTCGTCATGACTTTTGCTGACTTCCCGCGCGGCCTGGTGCTAGTAACAGGACCAACTGGTAGTGGTAAGTCGACCACGCTAGCTGCTTTGATTGATAAGATCAACACTGAGAAGTCGCATCACATCATCACCATCGAAGACCCGATTGAGTTCACTCACAAGAGTAAGCGCTCGGTGGTCGTGCAGCGCGAAGTGCACTATGATACCTACTCCTTTAGCGCCGCGCTGCGCTCCAGTCTACGCCAAGACCCAGATGTCGTGCTGATTGGTGAGATGCGCGATCTCGAGACGATTAGTGCTGCTATCACCATTGCCGAGACAGGCCACTTGGTGTTTGCCACCTTACACACCAATAGTGCAGCACAGAGTATCGACCGCATGATCGACGTCTTCCCGCCGCACCAGCAGCCACAGATTCGGGCTCAGCTGGCCAATATCTTGATGGCAATCTGTAGCCAGCGCCTCGTGCCAGCCATCGGTGGTGGGCGAGTGGTGGCCGCTGAGGTCTTGGTAGCCAACCCAGCGGTGCGTAACGTCATCCGCGAGGGTAAGAGTCACCAGCTTGATGCCATCATCCAGACTGGAGCAGACCAAGGTATGCAGACGATGGATCGCACACTGGTGAGCCTCGTCCAGAGTGGCACCGTGACATATGATAGCGCCCGCGAGTTTGCGGTTGACCTCACCGAATTCGAGCGCTTAATGAGAGGATAATCAATGCGAAAGTTTAACTACGAAGCACGCGACAAAGCGACCGACACCATCATCAAATCTATCGTCCAGGCCGAGTCTGAGATGGCGGCGGCACGCGTTTTGACTGAGCAAGGCTTCGTTCCGCTCGACATCAAAGAAGTCGATGAGAGCGGTGGGCTCTTTGGCAGCCTGACGCGCCGTGTGACAACCAAAGATAAGGTTGTCTTTACGCGCCAGCTCGCGACGCTGATTGGTGCGGGGCTACCCCTGTCGCAGAGCCTTCGCACGGTGCTGGAGCAGACAGAGAACAAGAAGTTACAAGAGATTATCCAAGAAATCATTGCCGATGTTGAGGGTGGTCGGCAGCTATCGGACTCCTTTGGCAAACACCCCGAGATCTTCGACAAAATCTATCTATCGCTCGTGACTGCAGGTGAGGCCTCTGGTACGCTCGACCAAGCGCTCAAGCGGGTTGCCTCCCAGCAAGAAAAGGACGCCGCCATGGTGAGCAAGATTCGCGGTGCTATGACGTACCCAGCCATCGTCCTGGCAGTGATCATGGGCGTGATGCTCTTTATGTTGCTTGTGGTGGTGCCACAGGTGGAGAAGCTATATAGTGATATGCACAAGACACTGCCATTCCTCACTGCGGCACTAATCGCTGTGGCGAAGTTTACTGCGACCTTCTGGTGGGCGGAGCTGATTTTGCTGGTGGGTGCTATCTACTTCACTCGCCAATATGCAAAGACAGGACCTGGCACGCGCGCTTTCGACACGCTTAAGCTTAATATGCCCTTCGTCGGCAGTATGTTTCGCAAGCTTTACATGGCGCGCTTTACCCGTACTGGCCAGACGCTGCTTGCGACTGGTGTGCCTATGCTCGACATGCTCGACATTACCGCGACAGGGGTCAATAATACGATTATCGAGGCTTCTATCCGCCGGACTGCCGAGAAGGTCAAGGGTGGGCGAGCGCTGTCTGTCTCACTGAGCCGTGAGGATTACATCTTGCCAATGGTGCCGCAGATGATCAAGATTGGTGAGCAGTCGGGTAAGATTGACGAAATGATGGGTAAGACTGCCCAAGTCTACGAAGACGAGCTAGACGAAGAGATCCGCAACATCTCCACTGCCATTGAACCTGTACTCATGGTTGTTCTTGCCATTGTGGCCGGTGGTATGGTGGCGGCCATTCTCTTCCCGATATATAGCTTGGTAGGGCAGCTGACGTAGCGTAGTACTACCTAATAGAATTGCTATGATGTGCTAACTGATTGAATTGCGTTAAATCTAATCAGGAAACGTATGGTCATATAACTTTTTATGATAATATGGGAGTGCACTATAGTCGGGGCCGGATAAGTGTCCATGCCTCGGCTTTTTGTTGAGCGGCATTGTTCACACCAGAGGAGGGGGCATGCTATACTATACCCATGCCCTGGTAGCTCAACTGGATAGAGCGGCTCCGTCCTAAGGAGAAGGTTGTAGGTTCGACTCCTATCCGGGGTACCAATACCCTCGTATACGAACTAACTGCGCAGTACCTTTGCAAATGTTTGGTACTGATCCTCTGTTGCCTGTACAATCGTCCGATTCGTTTTCTCAAGATATTGCTTGACGAAATAGTAGCCAAGTCGATAACCCGCCCAACGTGGTAATGTATTATCGCCAGTGAAGAATACGCGGGTGTAGTCGTAATCCATACTATTGAACGTATCTTTGAGTATTGCAATTATGCTATTGATTTCTTCTGTGCTCGTCTTCTGCATAGTATTGAGGAAATATTGTCTCGTAGGGCGCTGGGTTGCAGCCATCGCCGCTTCTTCTAGCACGACAGCGAGGCCTTCGAGTATCATGCCGTCGAATAATGTCTTTGCATACTCTGGCACCTTTTCCCAACGTAGTGAATGTGATAGCTCATGGCAGATTGTCTCGAACACAAAGTCCTCGTTGATTGCATGCTGCTGCTTGTCGATCGACAGTATGATAAGCCGCGAATGGTACGTCCGCCCTGATACACCATCCTCAGCAATCGTTGGTAGCAGAAAAGATGGCGTAGTAACGATGATATCAACCTCATAATCGAAATGAGCAAATGCACTGGAAACGAACGTCTCAGCCTGCTTGGCTGCGCGACGAAAAAATAGCACATTCAGCAGTGGTGAAGGTGTGGTGTGCGTTGGCGATGTTGAGGTGAAGTTTTGTCATATGCGTTATATTATACACTGTAGTTTGTTGCTAGATTATTTTAAAATTACTATTAGTTTGTAGTACAAGGAGTGCTTCTGACCTGTTTCACCAGGGTGTGGAGGTGTACCAATACTACAGTCTATAGTTGCATACATCACAAAAAGAGAGTATGATACGAGCATCATGAAGCCTCGTACCAATATAGCTCTCATTATCACGATTAGCAGCCTTGCTGTTATCACTGTGCTGGTTGGTGCAGCGATTTTTTGTTTTCTGATTTTTGGACACCAACTAAATGGGACGGATTTCTTTGACGATCGGCTGAGTGATGAAGCCCTACCACTGGTATCAAAGCAGTATGCAGCGGTCTTCTCCGAGTCGCTTGGCCGGACACGCAAGGATGCTGTAGCTACAGGCCGTGTAGCACACGTGGATGAGCTACTGCAGACACGGCCATTTGCTGATTGTGAGCAGCGGCGTTGCACCGATTGGCAGCGCAATACTAGCACAACATGGCCCGACGAGCCAGCCAACAGTCACATGCCGCACGGCATCCAGCGCGCCCTTGCAGAAATGAGGGGAAGCCAAGATGCACGCTGCGTGGTACGGTTTGCTCCCAATCATGAAATGGGTGGCACTGCAACAACACGATACAGCGAGCGTGATATCCTGTGTGTCAAGCCGAGCGGAGATTTTGTCTATACTCATGTGGAGCTATAGCCCGCACGTTTAGAGAGCGAGACTTCACAATGTCTTATATCTATTTCACTGGATGAATAGTGAGGTTATTGTGCTCGCCATATAGCTATGGGTGTGTTTTTTGATAAGGTTAGATATATCAATATATGGTATAATTTCACTATAATATTAGTTCAACAGGAGTAAAATCATGACCGAACTACCTCCACAAGAGCCAATCCCAACTGAAGACGCAGCTGGCGTCTCTGGCTACTCAGGTGAAGCGTCTCTTGCTACTCTCTATCAAGTTGGTGCAGATGAATATAAGAGACTCTGTGATCAGCTAGGAGCTGACGATAGAGATAGTGTTGGATTGTCGCAAGAAATCGCCGAAAATACTGGTATTAGATTGAATGTCGCAGCCGCCGTTGTTGCTATTGCAAATTCGGCCAGGCACAACAGTAATAAGGAATAGCCTAATAGTTGTATAGTGCGCTGACTTGCTATAGCAAAAACTCGCCAAGGTAACGGCGAGTTTTTGTTTTGCTTGAGTATCTTGTAGTAGTAAGCACAGAGTTACGAACCGAAGGAACTTTTATTACCTCTATTACCTTCCAAGCCCACCAACTACCTCAGCTGCCCATCGCACCCAGTCGGACATATCCTTCCATCGGCTGCAGGCAGCGCCAACGAACATAGTGGCGGAGGAGAAGAGGGCGAATGAAACAACCCAAGCCATAAAGTCGGCTGGCATGGCTCGTGTGCCGCCACTTGTCCAACAGAGGTAGCATAGCCAACCAAGCGCTCCCGCCGCAAGTATGCAGAGCGCTCGCACGATGCCATGGCCAAGGCGACGCTGCCAGTCAGGTGCTGTGATTGGCTCGGTGGGGTCGACAGCCACTGGCGTTGGTACCTTTGGCGGTGGTGACGCAGCTGGTGGGTGGTGCGGCGGTGGCACTGGTGGCGCTCCGGCACCAGCAGCAGTGCGGCGCTTATGAATAAATCGCCCAGCCGTCACCATATACAAATACCCCGCATAGTATGCATGACCTCATTATACGCAGGGGTTGTGGGGTGGTGTCAAGTTCGTGCTACAATGGACAGCAAGAAAAGCATAACAATCATCACATAAAAAGGTAGGGAATAATGGCACAGACCAAGGCATTTAATGGGCAGCGCGATGGTGAGGAGCTGCTGTTTGTCTTTCGGCGGCATATTATTGCCATGCGCAAGGGTTTTTATATGCTACTGGTGCCGCTGGCGGTAGGGGCTATTCCACCGCTGATCTGGCAAGACACATTGGAGCTGTTTCTCTTGCCAGTGGTGGGGCTCGGGCTCGGGCTTATTGGCTTTTGCTATCATTTTTTGATGTGGCGCTACACCTACTACATTGTGACTGACCAGCGCATCCGCCAGGTGACGCAAAAAGGATTTTTTGGTACCGATGTGGTGGAGCTGAGCTTGGCAAAAATTCAAAATATCAGCTATAATATACCAGGATTCTCGGGTGAGGTGTTTCATTTTGGTACGATTGTGATCCAAACATTTGTGGGCGATCTCATCATCCGCAATGTCGATCATCCCGAGCAGATCTACAATCAGCTGCAAGATGCCGTCAGCGAGGCGGAGTGTGCAGCACAAGCAGCAGGAGTATCACCATGAAATTACCAAGCAAAAAACCCAAACGTAGCCGTTATGGCACTCAGGCCACATCAACCGCCTCAGCCACTGGCCTGAAAGATCGCCTCACAGCGCTCAAGCCGAAGCAGGGGAGTAAGAAGGAGGGTAAGTCTGCGAAAGCCAAGCCCACCAAAACAGAGGCCAGTGCAGCAAATCCCAATACTCCCAAGAAGTTCGAGCGTATCACCAATGAGACGGTGGCAGCACACCGCGAAGAGATATTGGCTGGTGGGCGCAAGTTCAAGTACCCTATCCAGACGTCACGCCGACGGGTGATTATCAACACAATCATTGTGGCGCTGGTAGCAGCCTTACTGCTGGCGGCAGTGGCGTGGCAGCAGCTCTACATTGCCCAGAGTTCCAACAACCTCCTCTACCGTATGACGCAAATTTTTCCTGTGCCAGTAGCCAGTATTGATGGTGAGCTCGTGCGCTATAGCGACTACCTAGTGCAGTATCGGGGATCTAAGTATTATCTAGGCAAGTACGATGAGATCCGCATCGACAGTGATGATGGTCGCGAGCAGCTCAAACACATCAAGCGCGAGTCGCTCAACCGAGCGCTGGTTGATACCTACGCCGCCAAGCTGGCACGCCAGTACAACATCACGGTGAGCGATCAAGACATTGATACCGTTATCGAGCAGCAGCGCAACACTGCTAATGGCAAGATTAGCCAAGAGACGTATGATGCATCGTCGCGCATGATGTATAACTGGTCGCCATCGGATTATCGCCAAGCGGTACGGCGTAGCATTGTGCGGGCTCGAGTAGCCTTTGCGGTTGATAAAACGGCCGATGAGTTGCAGCGCAAAGCCGCGGGGCTAGTGGCGAGCAGCAATGGTGAGTTTGCCAAAATAGCAACCCAGCTTGGTGGCAGTGGCCGCAGCAAACCGCAGGTGGGGGATTCTGGCCTGATCAACCTCGCCAGTAGTTACAACGGCCTCGCGGTAAGTGAGATCGCCAAGCTCGAGCCTGGCAAACCCTCTGGTGCCATCAAGAGCACGACCGACAGTGGCTACTACTTCGTCAAAGTAAACGAGAAGAACGATAGCAAAATCCGTTTCACCTACCTCTATATCCCCCTCACTGAGCTTACCAAGCAAGTCGCGCAGCTAAAAAGCGACGGCAAAGTGCAAGAATACATTGACGTCCCACAGAAATAGGGGATAGACTTAGGGTAAAGGGTGATTCTGGAACGTGAGATAAATCGCAATAAGTTCTATGATTTTTCAATAGGAAATACGCGAGAATAAGCCATTCTTGGTGCATTTTCTATAGCAATCATACCCCAAAATACCGGCAACATAGCGCAGCTTTGCACCTCTCCATATGGGTTCATCATCTCGTGCGAACAAAACCTAGACAACGTTGCTATTCTACGCTATGATAGCAGTAACGTAAGCATATTCGTACATTGGTACAAAGGAGAAGTATGAAACAACACCAAGCGAAGCAAGAAGGGTTTACCATCATCGAGGTGATGCTGGTGCTGGCGATTGCCGCCTTGATATTCTTGATGGTCTTTGTGGCGCTGCCTGCCCTGCAGCGGGGTCAGCGCGACACAGCACGCAAGAATGATGTGCAAAACATCGCTGCTGCCGTGACGCAATATACATCAAACAACCGCGGGAAGTTCCCCGACAGTAAGGGTCTCAAGGGTTATCTGGGCGATCTCTCGAACCTCGACAAAGAGAGTATCACCGTCCAAGACAACGCGGGCAATGGTACCGTAACGCCTACCACCGAGAGCGCGATTGTCGTCAAGGGTGTGCGCTGCGACGCCACCAACTCTGATGGTGCTACCCTCAAGAAGGGCACATCGAAGCAATTTGTCGTCGTCACTAAGTTAGAGGCAGGCGGCAACGGCGTGGCATACTGCCTTGAGTCGTAGCAGCTGAGCAGAAGATACACAAGAAGATGGCTGGTACCAAAGGGGTGCCAGCCTCTTTTTGTGTATGGAGTACACGAACTGCTGGGTTGTAGGTGTGATGAAAATGTTCCGTCCAGATAATACATAGCATGGTATCCACTTGCTTGGTTGCTGGTCTCCAGATATTTTTCTTACACAAGCACAACCCAGCAGTTCACTATATAGTTAGAAAGGTTTGGCTTGTATTTGCACTGGCCTTCGGTAGGGCGTGATGATGTAGCACGTTCTTGCATATCTTTGCTATACTAGTGAGGTATGACGATCTTGATAGCAGGCGCACTGCTCCTTCTCGGCGTAGTGCTGGGTAGCTTTGCGGGTGCGCAAGTGTGGCGGGTGCGTGCGCGGCAACTGCGGACTGATAAGCAAACCGGCCACCCCTACGACAAACACGAATGGCGTCAACTGCGTGTCCTCTTGCAGGGTACAGTGCGAGACGATCGCTCGCGCTGTCTGCAGTGTGGGCATGTGCTGGCGTGGTATGATCTACTCCCAGTAGTGAGCTGGCTGTCGACTGGTGGGCGCTGCCGCTATTGCCAGCAGTTCATTGGCTGGTTCGAGCTGGTGATGGAGCTGGTGCTAGGGGTTGGCTTGGCACTGTCGTATCTGGTATGGCCATGGGCATTGCCAGCCAGTAGCTTACTCTTTGCTGTATGGGCGGTGGTGGCCTTAGTGCTGATGATCCTCGCGGCGTATGACGCCAAGTGGCAGCTCCTGCCTGACCCGCTTAACTATGGCTTGATGGCACTGGGTGCACTCTTCGTGCTGGTGCGGATGATGACGCTGCACGATGTTGATCTTGTATCACTCACGGGGGCGGTGGCGCTACTGGCGGGGTTGTATGGTGGGCTGTATGCCATCTCGCGCGGGGCGTGGATTGGCTTTGGTGATGTGAAGCTCTGTGTGGGCTTGGCACTGCTGCTGGGCGATTGGCGATTGGCCTTTATGACGCTGTTTTTCTCCAACATGCTGGGTTGTATCATCGTCCTGCCGGGCCTAGCGCGTGGCCAGCTCAATACGCGCTCGCAAGTGCCATTTGGGCCGCTGCTTATCATTGGCTGCGTTATCTCACTCTTGTTTGGTGGGCATATCTTGCGCGCGCTGGTGGCATTACCGCTGGGCTTTTGAGGCTCAGGCTGGGTAGATTTGCTCCTCCTCATAAACCTGATGTAATACTTGACAATCCAGAGAGAGAGAGAGTACTATAGGCATCATAAACACCTAACTCCAAGGAGATATGATGCCACGATATGACCAGCCACTTAGTGGTGAGACAGACCAAGCAAAACCGTATGAGCCAACACTGCGAGACTTTCCGATGCCAAAGACTGAGAAATTCAGTGAAGGAGAGGATGCCAAGCGTGCGAAGCTGATAGAGGAGGCACTAGCAAATGTCGAAACAAAGCTCGATAACGAGCGTAAAGGGGAGTACTGCGAAGATATTGTTAAGGAAATACAGCGGATTGGCGGGGTATTGGCAGAGAATGGCTTTGGTAGCCGGCCTGAGGATAAGCATGTTGTCGTGAGCAATCATGCTGGCGACGAGACTAGATATTTTCGTGGGAGCTTCGTTCAGTATGAAACGGCCGTTGCAGCGCGGCTTATCCCAAAGGGTGCACCTGATGATAGTGGTTGGGGACAAGCTCAAAAGGACTTGATATATAAAGGGAGCGACTGCGATATCACTGACCCATATGATGAAGCTCAGTATAATAAATCAAGCCAACGTGGTTACATCATTAGCGTTGTAACTGGCCCAGCAGTCGAAGTGTACTCAGACCGACCACTAACAGAGGAGCGGAAGGATCGCTACCGTGATCTTCACCAGCCAGGGACAGTGCTAGTGAGCTTTGCTCGCCGGTGTAATGATGAGGCAAAGATGCTTCGTGTTGGTGGCAGGCTAGGTGATTCAACTAACCCAAAGGCGTACGAGCTCGTCCTTGCTGCTATGCAAGATATTGAGGAAGAGCTGCCGGCTAGCAAAGAGACGCAGTAGGCAATAAAACCCTTTGAAGTGAACCAAGCAAAGACCAGCCCATGAGCGGCTGGTTTTTGCGCTCTATACCTAAGCTGTGCAGAGGTATTATCTCTCCCCAGAATCGCCCCATCGCCCTGTGCTGCTAATGCTGCTTGTGCTATACTAGAGAGGTTATGAGTATGCCAGTGAAGCCAGGGTTCACCATTATTGAGATGATGCTGTTTTTGGCGGTGAGTGGGGCAATGGCAGCCGGGATTATGGTGGGTGTGGGCGCAACGGTCAATGCCCAGCGCTACCGCGATGCCACCCATTCGCTGGTGAGCTTCTTCCAGGGGGAGTACGACCGGGTGGTGAATGTCCAGAACGATCACGACCGCAACCTTGGCTGTAGCACCAGCGGCATTAGCCAGAGCATTACCCCACAGGTGCCTGGCACGAGCGAGTGCACCATCATTGGGCGGTTTATTACCACTGGCCGTGATGGCCGAAGCCTCATAGCGCGGACAATCTATGCCACGCGTGATGGCTCGACTGCAGCAACGGATTATGAGGCGCTAACTCACTCGGGGCTTGTTTTGTCGGACACCGCCAGCCAGACAACTACCTACGAACTAGCGTGGGAGACGGCACTGCGGCAGGGCGCACGTCACTCGTATTTGATCGTGCGCTCGCCCTCCAGTGGTGCTATCAAGACCTACATTGGCAACACAGACAACCCTATGACCGTTCTCTCGCCTGATAATGACGCCCAAAAAGGCGACACCAACCTCTGTATCGATCCTGATGGATTGGTCTTTACTGGCATTAGTGGGGCAGTGATTGCCCGGGGTGGCAGCTCGGCCAGTAGTGTGAAGCTGATCGGTGGAGGAATAGGCCAATGCTAGGGCGTCGCCACGAGCGGGGTGATACGATCATTGAGGTGATGTTTGCCTTCGTGCTCTTTAGTATGGTAATTGTGGGAGCTTTTATGATTATGAACCAAGGTATGGCGCTGGCGCAGCGCTCGCTGGAGGTAACACAGGTGCGGCAGCAGATCGACTCGCAGGTGCTGCTGATTCGGACTGCTCAGCAGGCAGTCAACCAGCAGCTGTGGGAGACCATCAAAGGCAAGGTAGGTACGACCACGCCTATTACGCTGAGCGAGCTCGCTGAGAGCAACTGCCGCCTTTCGCCAGATACATTGCGGGGGCGCGGCGCATTCTTTGTTGCGCCGCGGGCCGATGCTGCCACGGGCAAGCAGGTCATCCGTCTCTTCGAGCCGACCAACGCGAGCTACCAGCCCGAACCGACAACCTACAGCAAGGTAGACTTTGGCAACGATCCGCGGGCGCAGGGGCTCTTCGTCCAGATTGTCAAAGCAGAGGGTGCCAACGCCAACCTTGCCTATGATGTGTATGTATCTGCCTGCTGGCCGACTGTAGCGAGCGATAAGCCAATGACGATTGGCACCGTAACGAGGTTGTATGATGTGGCGCGCTAACAGAGGCAGAACACAGGGAGAGAAGCAACGGCAGCACCTAGCACGGCAGGCCGCACGGCGCGGAGAGCCAGGCTTCACTCTCATCGAGCTGCTATTGGCGATGAGCTTCCTCTCGGTGCTACTCATTGCCATTACGACCTCCACGCTGCAGATCATTGGCCTGTATACGAAGGGGGTGACGCTCAAGTCGATCAACCTCGCGGGGCGCGATGTGGCCGACTCCTTCCGACGCGATGCCTTGGCCTCGGCAGATGGGATCCGCTATGTGTCGCCAGACAAAGGCGGTGGGTTGGGACGTCTATGCTTTGGTACGATGTCGTATGTGTGGAGCCCAGCCGCCAAGCTACAGCAAGGCAGTGCCATCCGCTACCAAAACGACACACGCCAGGGTGATGTGCGCGGCGATATGATTATCCTCGCCCGTGTGGCTGATGCTGGTGCGCAGTATTGCAACCCAACGGCCCGTGGCACATACTCGACCGATGTATTTCTTAGCAAAGCAACGGAGCTGCTTGGCTCGCGCGAGGGGGATTTGGCGCTGCGCGATCTGCAGATCAATCCTGTTATTGAATCGACCGAAGGTACACATACCATCTACCGCCTCCGCTTCGTCATTGGCACCAACCAACAAGATACGATCAACACCGCCAACCAGACCTGCAAGCCGCCCACGAACGACAGTGCTAATTATAACTTCTGCGCCATTAATATTTTTGAGACATTGATACAGGGGTAGGATGATGAGGTGGATACAGCAGCAGAGCAACAAGCAGCGGCAGGCCGGCATGGTGTCGCTCTTTGTGGTGATGTTTTCAACAGTACTGATCACGGTAGTAACAGTGAGCTTTATCCGCTTGATGGTGCAGGAGCAGCAGCGCGCCAGCAACAACGACCTCTCGCAGAGTGCCTACGACTCAGCGGTTGCTGGAGTAGAGGATGGCAAGCGCGTCATCCGTGCGGCGCTCAAGGGTAATGAGCGGGCCCGTCGTGCCATTGAGCAGCAGCGGTGCAACACTGTGGCAGCAGCTGGTGTGGTGTCGTCTGTTAGTGGTGAGACCACCATCAAGACGAGTAGTGGCAGCAGCACGCTTAACCAAGCCTACACCTGCGTCAAGATCGAGGCCAAGACTGAAGACGTCAAACTTGACCTGGCAGAAGGGGAATCGACTGTCATCCCGTTGGTTGGTGCAGATGCCTTTGATAGTGTGCAGATCGAGTGGATGCGCAAGAAAAACAGCGACAACGAAGTTGTCTCCATCGAGACGCCAACCTCTGGCGACCTCCGCTCATTGCCGCGCAAAGACCAGTGGAGCCCCAACGCGCCAGCTCTCATCCGGGCCCAGGCTGTCTTGCCCACCAAGACAAGCGTCAGCCTGAGTGAGCTCGACAGCGCTCAAGTCTCGACCAACTTCTTGCGCCCCAGCATCATCACCGACAATGCGAACCCGCTCACCATCCAACGCCCTGGCCTGCGCGCCAATAGCGACAGTGGTGCTCAGACGACCGTTAATGCCGTGCCGTGCTCCAACGCGCGCTACACTGGTGGTGGCTATGCCTGTCAGGCCGTCCTCCAAATGGCTGGTGGTGAGTCTGTACCAGCGGGCTCGCGTGTGGCGTTCTTGCGCGTGACCAGCCTGTACAAAGCCTCAGCAGTCAAGATCTCGCTCAAACGGGCAAGCAGCGTGACGAAGTTCGACACCGTCCAGCCCGAAATCGACTCCACCGGCCGGGCAGACACCATCTTCCGCCGCATCAAAAGCCGCGTCAATGTCGGCTTCAATACCAACGGTAGCTTCACCTTCCCAGAGCAAGGCGTCGACATCACTGGCAGTCTCTGCAAAAACTTCTACGTCACCAACGACGAAGCCGGGCCACTAGGCACGTCGTGTAATCCGTAGGGGCCCCTTGCCGTAGCTTTTGCTACTGAATAAAAGAAGAATAGGGGCTAGTGCTAAGTGGTTAGCTATCAATCAATCTTCGTTCAAAATATACGAAACATCTCAGTAGAAACTCCGCTTTCTTTGCGCTAGCTCCACCTCCCCACACTCCCTCCGATGGAGTGTGAAAACAGATTGTAATAATCTGTTTTCAGCCCAGCGCAAGAGGTCGATATCCAGTGAATATCGACCCTTATAGTGTTCCATCGGAGGGAGTGTGGGGAGGGTGAGCGTGAGAGAACACCCAGTTTATTCTGGTTGTGAATCTTTATCCCTGTTCTTTCCCGCTATGGAACTGCTCGAAGATGTCGCGCAGGTGTTGGTCGGTGACGTGGGTATAGACCTGTGTAGTGCTGATGTTGCTGTGGCCGAGCATGCTCTGGACACTGCGCAGGTCGGCTCCGTTCATCAATAGGTCGGTCGCGAAGCTGTGGCGCATGGTGTGGGGGCTGACGTGCTTGGTGATGCCAGCGAGGCGGGCATATTTGCCAATCATCGATTGCACACTGCGCGTCGTGAGGCGGCGGAAGTCGCCACTGGTGTTTGTGGCACCGTGGTTGCGACTATAGCTGATGAAGAGTGGGTCGAGCGAATCATGCCGGGCGCTGAGGTAGGTCTCGATCTGCTCGGCAGCACGGCTACTGACGAAGACCGGCCGGTCTTTCTGGCCCTTACCGCGCACCATGAACTCGCGGCGCTTGAGGTTGATGTGGTCGCGATTGAGATTAACCAGCTCCGAGACGCGCAGACCACTGGAGAAGAGTAGCTCGATGATGGCTTTGTCGCGCAAGTTGGCCTCTTTACCATCGCTTGGTACGGCATCGATCATCCGCTCCACTTCGTCATAATGCAGAAAGGTGACTTGCCGCTTGTGCGTCTTGGGGAGCTCGATCTTGCTGGGGGAGAGGCTGGCGATGTCGCGCTTGGAGAGGTAGTTGAGGAAGCCACGCAGCGCGATGAGGTGGTAGCTCTGGGTGAGCATGCCCAGCTCCTCACCATAGACGCTTTGGTAGCGATTGAGCCAGAGGCGGTAGCGCCGCACCAACTCGGGCGTGATCTGATCGACCGTCAATTCAGCACCAGCAAACTCAACGAAGCGCTCGAGGTAGTGTTTGTAGTTCTCTGCTGTTTTGGACGATCGGCCACGCTCCACCTCCATATATTCGATGAAGTCGATGATCAAATCTTGCATATAATAGTGCTGTGCCATTTGCCATAGTATACCACAATGGAGGCGGGGTGGTATAGCAGATCAGGTGTTGGTAGAAGGCCAGGCAGCAAGGACAAGCTCTTTGTAGTGTGGCTCAATAGCAAGAGCGGCAAATTCGGTACGGGTTAGCCACGTTGGGGTGCCTTCGCAGTTGTGCTGAGTTGACTGCAGTGTGTGCGAGGGAGCGACTCCTGTATAGGCAAGGATGATCTTGCCCTTGCTATGGAGGAAGAAGTCTTTGCGCTGGAGGTGTGGTATGGCAAGGCCGCACTCTTCCATAAGCTCGCGCTTGATTGCCTGGTCTGGTGTTTCGCCTGCTTCGATGTGCCCACCAGGCAAGCCCCAGCTCTTGTCCTTATCAGCATAAATGACAAGAACATGACTGGCATCCTCACTGTAAATAGCTGCTTTGGTAGAGACAGGAAAGAGTAATCGCATAATAGTATCGTAGCACACAATGAGATGCACGCTCCATCAGCTGTTTTGCGATTACTCACAATACGCTATAATACAAGCAAACCTAACGATAAGGAGCGTTATGAGCGAAACAACAGCGGTGCCCAACAACAATAATGTGCAAAAGACCTTGGTCGTCTTCAAGCCAGATGCCGTGCAGCGGGGAATTGTGGGCGAGATTTTGACCCGTTTTGAGCGGGTGGGCCTCAAGATTGTGGCCGTTAAGATGATCGCTCCGACGCGTGATCATTACTATCGCCACTATGAGGAGATCGGCAAGATGGTGTCGCGCCGTGGCAAGCACGCCTTTGGGGTGACGCTGGACTTTATGATGCAAGGGCCAGTCGTTGCCATGGTGTTTGAGGGGGTAGAGGCCGTCAAGCTGGTGCGCAAGCTGGTGGGCCCCACCGAGCCAATGGCTGCCGAGATGGGGACGATCCGCGGCGATTACTCACACATGAGCTTTGGCTATGCCAACGACGAAGACAAGGGCGTGCCCAACCTCATCCACGCTTCGGGCAACCCCGAGGAGGCCGAACAAGAGATCAACCACTGGTTCTCAGACGACGAAATCTACGAATACCATGCATTGCACGAGAAGTTTACGCGCTAAGCGTTGATTTCTTCCGTATCTATGCTACAATAGGGTTATTCAACTCCTAGCAAACGCTCTCCCTCCATATGGGAACCAGCACAGCTAGGAGTTTTTTAGTAAGAAAGGTAGGATAGCATGAAGACAGCAATTCTCATTGATGGCGGATTTTATCGAAAACGAGCCCAGAAATGTCTGGGTGAGAAAACGCCAGCCGAACGAGCAGATGAACTCTATAGATATTGTTGGCGACATCTGATAGACAAGAGGAGTGGTGAAAGAGTCCAATGTGAGCTGTATCGTATTTTCTACTACGATTGTCCTCCGATAGCAAAACAGATTTACCATCCACTCCTCAAAAAGAGTATTGACCTTGGGCGCAGTGATAAGAAAGTCTGGGCGGAGCAGTTCTTCCGTGAATTGGCCAGAAAGCGAAAACTCGCATTACGGATGGGTGAGCTCAACGACGCAGCGACTTACTATAATCTTAAGCCAGAAGTAACAAAGAAAATTCTTGACAACAAAATAGGTATAGCTGATTTAACAGAGAAAGATCTCAAACTATCTCTCCAACAAAAAGGTGTTGATATGCGGATTGGCTTGGATATTGCCTCAATGGCATATAAACAGCAGGTCGAACGAATCATTCTGATTGCAGGCGATAGCGACTTTGTGCCTGCTGCAAAATTAGCCCGCCGAGAGGGGATTGACTTTATTCTTGATCCGCTTGGCCATCATATCAGAGATAGTCTTAGTTTGCATATTGATGGGCTACAGATAAAAGATGACCATTTTCGCATTATATAAAAAAGCCTCTTGACCTGTTGCAAGAGGGTATGTCGTATCCAATACTGGCGCGCTCGACCGGATTCGAACCGGCGATCTTCTCCGTGACAGGGAGACGTGATAGGCCATCTTCACTACGAGCGCATAGGCTAGATCAATAATAGCAGCAATTACCAAAAATCGCAAGAGGTTTGTAGAGGAATCGTAGAACCATAGTCTTGTACCACGCTGCAGCAAGGTCGCTCATCTACAGGCTATCGCGCCGCGCTGCCTTCCATTTTCGCCTCGCCTCTAGTATAATATAGCGGTGATGCCGCTGTAGCTCAGTTGGTAGAGCGGCGCTTTCGTAAAGCGTAGGTCACCGGTTCGAGTCCGGTCAGCGGCTCCATTTGTTTATGACCAAAGAGAAGAAGGATTTTTTGCGCACTCCTCTCCGCACGATCGCGGCCGATCGGCCGTTCTTTGCGGCGCTGATTGGCGTGTTTGTCGCGGGAATCATCTATATGCTGGTGATGGGCTTCACGCTGCAGGTGCGCGATGTGCAGGTTTATGTGCGCTACACCGCCTTTGGCGAGGCACATTTTTATAAGAGTTATTGGTATTATTTACTCAGTTTTGTGTTGTTTGGTGCGCTGGTAATGGTGGTGCACATTGGCCTGATGGTTAAGCTGTATAGCCTGCAGCGCCGCCAGACAGCGCTTTTTGTGGGGGCGGCAGCAGTATTGGTGCTGCTGGTTGCTGCCTCGTATGGATTAGCAGTAATGCACCTGGCGTATCGATAAATGAATCACAACGATCTCGAGCTGCCCATGGGCAAGCGCACTCTCCTCTACCGATTATTTGAAATTCTCCCAGCATTCTTGAGCTATGGGATGCTAATACTCTTCATCATCTTATCTTTGATCAATCCACTGTGGGCGTCTATCTACCTTCTTGTCTTGGTGATGAGTGTGATTGTCCGCTCGGTTGGCATTGCCTACCGCACTCTAACGGGCCATCACCAGCTGGAGAAGGCGCAGATAGTCAACTGGCGGCAGCGTCTGGAGCAGCTCGAAGACCCAGTAGCAAGCTATGCTGCCATCCAGCAGCAGCCATTGCCTAGGCGTCATCAGCGCGAATTTCACGCCCAAGAGCATCGCGAGAATCTCCGCCTTATGGCGGCCGACCCAGCGAGCTTTCCGCGACCATCGCAACTCTACCAAGCAGTGATTGTGGCGGCGTACAATGAGTCGTATGATGTCTTGCAGCCCACCATCGAGTCGGTCAAGAATACGACATACAACAACAAACAGATCATCCTCGTCCTTGCCTACGAGGAGCGTGGTGGGGTGGATATTGCCCGCACAGCCGCTCGCCTCCAGCAGGAGTATGGCGATGTATTCTTCACCTTCCAGACTATCATGCACCCTAAGGACATGCCTGATGAGGTGATTGGTAAGGGCGGTAACATCACCTATGCTGGTAAGCAGCTCCAGCGCTATTGCGACGAGCAGGGAATTGCCTACAGTGATGTGATGATCACTACGCTCGACAGCGACAACCGCCCATATCCATCATACTTTGACTATGTGGCGTATGAGTATATCGTTCACCCCGAGCGCAAGCGTTTGTCGTACCAGCCGATTGCACTATACTTCGGTAACATCTGGGATGCCCCAGCGCCGATGCGGGTGATTGCGACGGGTAACTCCTTCTGGACGATCATCAGCAGTATGCGCCCCCACACACTGCGCAACTTTGCCTCGCACTCACAGCCAATGGACGCGCTGGTGGAGATGAACTTCTGGAGCACACGCAGCATTGTGGAAGATGGCCATCAATACTGGCGCAGCTACTTCTACTTTGCGGGAGACTACAGTGTTTTGCCCATCCATGTGCCTATCTACCAAGATGCCGTGATGGACAACACCTTCTGGGGGACAGTGGTAGCGCAGTTTAAGCAGCTCCGACGCTGGAGCTACGGCGCGTCGGATATCCCATATGTGGCAATGCGCACCTTTACGCGGCGGCGCAATGTGCCATTTGCTGAAGTGTTTGCCCGCTTCATACGCTTGCTCGATGGGCATGTCACATTGGCAGTGATGTCCTTTTTGGTCACCTTTGGTGGGTGGGTGCCACTGTTGATCAACCAAGAATCATCACGCAGTTATGCGGTGCATATGCTGCCTGAGGTGATTAGCAATTTGCAGCGCTTCGCGATGATCGGTATCTTTATCACCGTCTTCTTGATGCTCAAAATGTTGCCACTCCGCCCCGAGCGCTACAAGCGCCGGCGCAGCTTTGCCATGGTGGCGCAGTGGATTCTTATGCCCGTCACGTCCATTTGCTTTAGTGCGATTGGTGCCTTTAATGCCCAGACGCACCTGGCGTTTGGTCGCTACCTCGATAAATTTGATGTAACCGTCAAAGCCACTACCGGCTCGCGCGACCGCGCCAAAGCCGCCAAACAAGCTCAAAAAGCCGCCAAAAAGCAGCGCAAAAAGGAATAGAATTCGCGCTTTTGTAGCGGCATATATAACCGGCCAGAGAATGGCCGGTTTTTGTATTGGCGAGGATTGGAGCGTAGAGTGTCAGCTATCTTAATATTCTCTGCCGTCCTTGGCTGGGGGCTATAAGAGTTGCGGTGCTTAGAGTAGAATTTCTCATGTTGACGGGTGGTCTGGTGGGGCTTTGTGGTAGATTTATACTCCGCTGAAGAGTGAGAGAGGAGGGGCGGTACTGAAAAGTAGGTAAGACTCTGGCGCTAGAAGGCCGTTCATCAGTGGTATTTCGTTCACATCTCTTGTGTATATGGACCTCTTATGTCTCTGCTTTGTCTGTGGGGGGTTCAATAAAGCGTAGCATCGCTTCATTAACTTTGCGAGAAGGGAACTGGCATGTGTGTTATTGGCGTCGCTGAGGCTGTTGATTTGCTAGCTCAGAGGCAGGGTCGTCTTGGGGTTATAGTGCCAAGAATGAGCGGCTCGTAGGGTTTATAGTGGCAATGCGAGTAGGGTACTCTGGAAGATTTTACAGAGGCCAGACCTAACCTTAAAAACAAACTGCAACAAACCATCCCAAGCTCTAGCCGGGCGTTAGCCCGGCTGGTACTGTG
>CALJPD010000002.1 GCA_937981355.1 uncultured Candidatus Saccharibacteria bacterium
ACCAGCGACCTCACCGTCCCGAACGGTGCGCGCTACCAAGCTGCGCCACACCCCGCGATACAAGACTTTGCCATCATACCACACAATATAGCAGCTTGTCTACTGTTCTTGCCATCAAAGCCAATGCCGCCCGCAAGCACAAGACCACCCTGCGGCGTTCATCCAAGCAACGCAAACACAATACACGTAAGCACCGACTTATATAGCATAAAACGTGTGCGATATGTATTATGTTATGCCTTGGGTGGTACAATATCTGCTTTAAGCACATCGCACGCAGTAGGATATGCTATGCCAGGCTCAAATGTGTAGACAAGTAATTGACCAAAGGGCATCTCTACTGTACCCATATCTTCCTCCGGGATTCGGTCAAGGTACTTCATAAGCGCACGAATTGTGTTGCCATGCGCCACAATCAATACAGTCTCGCCCGCCTGGAGTCGTGGTAAGATCTCTGACTCAAAGTACGGAATCGAGCGCTCATACACATCCTTGAGTGTCTCACCACCAGGTACAGGGTAATCCCAGCCGCGCCGAATACCATTAAAGGCCTTCTCGCCAATCTCTTCTTTGACTTCCCACTTGTTCTTGCCAGTTAGGTCACCATAGTCACGCTCGTTAAGCTCAGACGCGTGCACCACCGCAGCATCACTTGAGCGGATTGGGTTATCTGCACCTTCCATCAACGCATCAAGCGTCTCATGCGTCCGTTTGAGTGCCGAAGTATATACCGCATCGATAGTGCGACCACGCAAGAACTCGCCGAGTTGACGCGTATCGCTCTTACCTTTCTCGGTAAGGCTTACGTCCGTCCAGCCTGTCCATTTACCTTGTAAATTCCATTCGCTTTCGCCGTGCCGGCTGATAATAAGTGTTCCTGTCATGCCTCTATTATACGGCACTATTGGCGCGAGTGCTATATATGCCTACCAATCATTCCGTATTTGAGGTCCCAAAAGCCCCCTCGGGAGGGGGCTGCGACAACGGGGGTTTTCATTTTCGTTTTTGGGTATATCGGGTATTTCAGTGAGTAGTTATTTAGCGAACAAAATCGCCTTGGTACACCGATCCATCGGTGCGAGACAACAGCCAGTAGTGATATGCTGCTCCCTCCGGTGCTGTCTCAAGACTGACACAGCCAGTCTCGCCAGCGCCTAGGACTTGGCCATAGCTTGGGCCGTTACCTTTGGTTGGCGCAACCGTAAAGGCTGTCGTACTAGGCGTGCCATCGGGGTAGTTTGCATCAGAAACGCAAAACAGTTTCGTCCCATCGTAGTATTGGACAACGGACGTACCGTTGTCATTGGCGGTCGGCCCGAAACTCTCTGCCGACGCTGGTGCTGTATTAAACAGCAAAGATCCCGCCGCCATTGAGCCAACTGCCAATACGCTAAGGATACCTACTTTTTTGAATGTCATGGGAATAGCCCTCCTTACTGTGTAGGTGCGAAACGAAGAGCGCAGGGTCACTGCTACCCTCCGCTTCATTAACCGTTGCCGTAATTATATTGTACCATGTGTGTCAGCAAATACAATGCTTGAATCTACAAAATGACCTTTTGTCAATATCCTTGTCTGGCATGAAAATTTTCGCAGTTGATTCATGCTATTTCAACGGTAATAGCGATCGCCTTCCATTCGATGGTATACTAGAAGATATGAACAACTACTCTATCCAAACCATAAAAGCACGACAAATTTTAGACAGCCGCGGCAATCCCACCGTCGAAGCGGACGTCATCCTTGCTGATGGCACGCTGGGCCGAGCAGCCGTCCCGAGCGGAGCAAGCACCGGTGCGGGCGAAGCACTAGAGCTACGCGATGGTGGCAACCAGTGGACTGGCAAAGGGGTGAGCCAGGCAGTTGCCCACGTTAACGACATTATCGCTCCTGCACTGGTGGGCCACGATGCGAGCGACCAGCGAGCGATTGATAATGCAATGCTTGCTCTTGATGGAACAGATAATAAGTCTAAGCTCGGTGCTAATGCTATCCTCAGTGTTAGCCTGGCTACTGCCAAGGCTGTTGCTCATGCCAAGCAGCAACCACTCTGGCGCTACATTGCCGAGCAAACTGACAGCACACCAAGCCTTCCCCTGCCAATGATGAATATCCTCAACGGTGGTGCGCACGCCGCCTTTGCGACCGATATCCAAGAGTTTATGATCATCTGCAAGGGTGCGACGACCTTTGCAGATACGCTCCGCATGGGCACCGAAATCTTCCACGCTCTTGCCAAAGTCCTCAAAGCACACGACTACCCCACTACTGTTGGCGACGAAGGTGGCTATGCACCACGCGTCCGCCAGGGTAACCGCGAGCCACTCGCCTTGCTGAGTGAAGCGATTACCAATGCTGGCTACACCGTTGGCACAGACGTCGTCTTTGCAATGGATGCTGCCTCGAGTGAGTTCTACCATGACGGCCGTTATGAGTTGAAGTGTGAAGGCAAGAGCCTGACCAGCAGCGAGATGATCGACTGGCTGGCTGCCCTTGTCGACGAATTCCCAATTGTGAGCATCGAAGATGGCCTGGCCGAGGGCGACTGGGCTGGCTGGCAGCAGCTCCGCCAGCGTCTCGGCGACCGCGTCCAGCTAGTGGGTGATGACCTACTTGTCACGAATACAAGCCTCATTCAACAAGCGATTGACCAAGACGCAGCGAATGCACTCCTCGTCAAGCCTAACCAAATCGGCTCTCTCAGCGAGACAATCCAAGCCGTGCAACTTGCCCAGAATGCTGGCTGGCGCACCGTGATGAGTCACCGCTCTGGCGAGACTGAGGATACTACAATCAGCCACTTGGCAGTTGGCCTGGGCTGTGGACAGATCAAGACCGGCTCGCTCTCACGCACCGACCGCGTGGCGAAGTACAACGAGCTGCTCCGCATTGCCGAAGCAGACGAGAGTCTCACTCTCGCGCAGCCATTCAAGCAGTAGTAGCCTACCTCACCACACGGCACTCCTTTATGCCACCCACTCTTACTTTGAGTGGGTGGCTTTTTAGACTACGCTTCCACACTACCCTTTTCAATGCTAGCTTCTGCTATAAGCAGATACCACTCCCTACCTAGTAACTCCAGAGTCGGATTAGTACTATAGCGTGGAGCCCATCTGCCAATACCATGATGGTCATACTATTGGCGTGCTGCTCCTCGTGCCGTATAATAGACAGAGATGAGGAGTTATTATGCTAGCAATGAATAAATCAAAGCGACAGCCGTCTACATTGCGTCGTCCAGGCACACGCCTGCCACGTATTTCGATACCAAACTGGATATTTGGTACCATCGCAGCCCTCTTTTTGCTAGCAGGGGGATATCTGCTACTACTCGCCACATCACCAATCATTGCACCGCACTTTACGAAGCCAATCACTGTAGCAACACTCGCCAAGCCTGAAGCCAAAGACAATCGTATTATCATCCCCAAGATCGGCGTTAACATCCCGTACGGTACTAATGGCAAACTCGCACTCGATCGTGGTGCGTGGTGGCGCTACCCCGACCACGGCAACCCTGAGAAGGGTGGCAACTTCGTCGTGGCAGCCCACCGCTTTAGTATCCAGCCAACGCCTGGCGGTACAGTAGAAAAATCACCATTCTTTCATATCGACAAGCTTGCCCTGGGCGACCAAATTCTCGCCGACTACCAAGGCAAACGCTACAACTACAAAATCACCAAGAAATTTGATGTCAAACCAACCAGTGTTGAGATCGAAGCCCCAACAGAAGACGCCCGCCTGACGCTCTACAGCTGCGACTTAGGCGGTGCCAAGACTGGCCGGGTCGTTATTGTTGCCGAAAAACAAGGCGAGGTTGCCTCATAGATCCGGGTGTTTTGATTATATTTCCCAGCAGGGTAAATAAAGACTTTTATAAAAAACCGGCCATCATCATTGGCCGGTTTTATTTGAGTATGTCGTCGTTTTACTTAGCGAATTCAATCGCTCGTGTCTCGCGGATTACGTTAACCTTGATTGTACCAGGATACTGCATGGTACTTTCAATCTTGGTGGCGATGTCACGCGCGAGCTTGATGGCACTCAGATCATCCACTACTTCTGGCCGAACAATAACGCGTACTTCACGCCCAGCACTAATTGCATAGGCTTTGTCGATACCACGGAAGCTGGTCGCAACATTCTCAAGGTCGCGCATTCGCTCGACGAAGTTCTCGGCACTCATGTTACGCGCACCAGGTCGAGCAGCACTGGCTGCATCGCATACTCGCACAACAATTGCCTCGGGTGTTGTGGCTTCAATATCATCGTGATGAGCCTCAATAGCGTGGCAAATTGCCTCGCTCAAGCCTGCCTTGCGAGCCAACTCTGCTCCAATATGGTGGTGCTTACCTTCCATTTTGTGCGTCACTGCCTTACCCATATCGTGAAGTAGTGTAGCGATCTTGACGGTACGTACATCTGCTCCAATCTCTGCTGCGATTAGCCCAGCAATCTGGGCCATCTCAGTACTGTGTTTCAAGACGTTTTGGCCGTAGCTCGTCCGGAACTTCAGCTCACCCACAAGGTGGAGCAGCTCCTTTGGAATACCAGCTACGCCAATCTCACGCGCCGCATCTTCACCAGCACGCACGACTTCTTTGTCAATCTGCTTATTTGCCTTGGCCACAACCTCTTCGATGCGACCAGGGTGGATCCGCCCGTCTTTCATCAGCATCTCAAGGCTCAGGCGTGCCACTTGGCGACGCACTGGATCAAAGCTACTGAGGACGATCATCCCTGGCGTGTCATCCACCAAGATGTCAACACCAGTGGCTCGCTGTAAAGCCTGAATATTGCGCCCTTCTTTGCCGATGATGCGACCCTTCATATCGTCGTCGGGCAGCTTAATAGCAGTCACTGTACGCTCGGCCGTCACTTCGCTACTCATACGCTCCATCGCTGTCACGAGGATCATCTGAGCCTTCTCCTCGGCATCATCCATCGCTTCGCGCTGCAATTTATCCACCAGGCCAGTCAGGTCTTGGCGGATATCACGCTCGGTCATATGCATCAGCTTACTGGCGGCGTCTTGCTTGGTAAGGCCAGCGATTTTCTCGAGCTTAGCCTGCTGCCGGCCCCGAATCTCACGGATCTCATTCTTGAGCTCATCGACTTCTGTCTCGCTCTTGCGGAGCTTCTCACTGCGGCGATCAAGTTCGTCGAGTTTGCGATCGAGGCTCGCCTCGCGCTCGAGCAAGCGATTCTCTGTCTTTTGCATGGCGCGGCGGCGCTCGTTCTCGATCCGCAGTGCCTCGTCCTTCGCTTTGAGGACGATATCGCCCGCCTGCTGCTTGGCCTGAGCCAATTCTTTGTCAATTGTCCGCTGGCCATTGGTGGTTTGCTGGCGATCGTAGGCGTACTTGCCACCAAAACCAAGCGCCACGCCAATCGCCGCGAAGAGTACTTCTATCATGGTATTCCTTTCTCCGGATATGTGTTGTTCTTATTACATCAGACTTGCGTCAGCCCACACCGGTGTTATCAAACATTAAACCTATCTACAGACTAATATATTGTATCGCGTTTTGGCTAATTTGCGCAACTGGCAATATAGCGGTCTATCTATTTACAGAGGTAACGATTTATTACCCTTATGCTTCATACTCGCTACTTCTTTGGCTGGGTGATATGTGCAGCTGCACCGTACTGAGGTAAGACAATGCTATCATCCTCGCCATGTGCTAGCCGCTTAAGGCAGACAGTGCGCCAATCATCACCCATTGCACCAACAATCGGGATGTGCTGCTCGTGCGCGAGTGTATTAAGCACCGTCAGGCCAATCCGCAGCCCCGTAAAGCTCCCCGGCCCAGACCGCGCCCCAATGCCAGTCATATCTGCTAGTGTCTTGCCATGCTCGGCCAAGCGATCACGCAGATAAGCCAGCATATCACGCGCCAGAGTGCGGCCAGCTGGCCACTCATAGCTCGTCTGAGTACCAGTGTCATCTACCAATGTTAGCTCCACGACCATCCCTGCGCTATTCCACAAAATAATCATGCCGAGACCTCCTGGAGAAGCTGGGTCGACACGGTGCCACCAGCCTCAATATCCAGCCAGCGGACTGTCTCGCTCTGTGCAGTAATGGTGATCGTTAGGTGATCGGGTGGGACGACATCCGCTACAGCCTGAGCCCACTCGATGATAGTCACTGTGCGGGGCTCAGCAATCGCCTCTGCCAGCTCAAGCTGCATCACCCCTGCATCGCCTAAACGATAAAAATCATAATGTGCAAGCTGGATATCATCGCGCCCATGATACAGCCGACTAATCGTAAAAGATGGGCTCTGGATATCATCGGTAATGGCGAGGCCATGCGCGACCCCCTTAACAAGCGTTGTCTTGCCTGCGCCAATATCCCCTACTAGCACAATCACCTCACCACCGCGCAATGCCTGGCCGAGGCGCTGCCCAAGTTGTAATGTATCAACAAGTGATTGACAGATAACACGCATACTGGCTCTAGTATAGCACAGCCTTACCTCCGTTGATACGAATATCGCTCTATCCTCTAGTCAGCATAAGCATAATGAGCTACAATAAGCGTAAGTACTATGCATATATCTGATTCTACTATCGTCAAACTTCTCGAGCGCAGTGGCGCTGCGACCAGCCAGCAGCTCCAACCACTGGTGAGTGAGGCTGCGTCGTCTAATTTGCGACTGCAAGATATTGTCTTGCAAAACAACCTTATCGACGAGCGTGCCCTCACTAAGCTCTATGCCACCTACGCCGACATTCCCTACATTGAGCTCGACCCCCGCGACATCCCTTCCGACATCCTCATGCGCATCCCTGAGCGAATCGCGCGCCAGTATAACGCTGTCATCTTCAAGATCGACCCTAATGGGCTCATCCACCTTGCGATGGACGACCCAGACGATGTGCAAGCCGTCAACTTTATCGAAAAGGAAATTGGCACCAACACTCGTGTCTACATTGCGCCGCGCAGTAACATCTTAGAGTGTCTTGAGGGATACCGCGGCGATGTGACGCAGGAGCTCAAGGAAGTGATCGACATCCAGCGCGAGGATGATGGCTCGAACCAAAAAGTGACCGAAGCAGAGGTAGCGGAAGACTCACCAATCGCCCAGACGGTTAACCTGTTACTGGAATATGCCATCCGCAGCAACGCCAGCGATATCCACATCGAGCCTCGCGAGCAATTCGTGCAAGTACGTTACCGGATTGATGGTGTCCTTAAAGAAGTAAACCGCCTACCCAAGAATGTGCTCGGTGCGCTCGTAAGCCGCATTAAGATCCTCTCCAACCTCAAGATAGACGAACGCCGCGTACCGCAAGACGGCCGCTTCAAGATCAAAGTCGCAGGCAAGCAGTATGCCCTGCGTGTCAGCACGTTACCCATCGCTGATGGTGAGAAGGTGGTGATGCGTATCCTCGACGAATCAAACCAAGCAGTGACACTCGAGCAGCTCGGCTACTGGGGTCATTCGCTGGCTGTTATCAATCAAGCACTGACCGAGCCCAATGGGATGATCCTCGTGACAGGTCCAACCGGGAGCGGCAAGTCTACCTCACTTTTCTCCGTCCTTTCGATGCTTAATACACCAGAGGTCAATATCTCAACCATTGAGGACCCCGTGGAGTATAAGATCCCCGGCGTCAACCAAACCCAAACCAATAGCAAAGCTGGTATGACTTTCGCTAGTGGCTTGCGTGCCCTGCTGCGCCAAGACCCAAACATTATCATGGTGGGCGAGATCCGCGACGGCGAGACAGCTAACCTTGGCGTCCAGGCTGCCCTAACAGGTCACTTAGTATTTAGTACACTCCACACCAATAACGCCGCTACTTGTTTGCCGCGCCTACTCGATATGGGGATCGAGCCCTTCCTGATCGCCAGTACCGTTAAGGCCGTGGTAGGCCAGCGCCTGGTGCGCCGCCTCTGTATGAACTGCCGCCAGAGTTACGTGCCCAACCAAACAGAGGTTGCAGAGATCACTCGCCTCTTTCACCTTGCGCCGGGCCAAAATTTCTATTACATCCACCAGCTTGAGGCCCAGGCTATCGTCCAAAAGGTCGGTGGTGAGACACCCTGGGGCACGACGGACACAACCATCGCCACCCTCTGGCAGCCAAACCCAAATGGCTGCGATGAGTGTAATCACACCGGCTTCAAGGGCCGGGTGGGTATCTACGAAGTCCTCGGCACTTCGCGCGAAATCCAAAAGATGATTATCGGCGGCAATACCAGCAACGAAATCCAAGACCAAGCCGTCGCCGAGGGGATGACCACTATGCTCACCGATGGATTAATAAAAGCAATCCGCGGCAACACCACTGTAGAAGAAGTGCTCCGCGTCACAAAGGAATAACATGCCACAATTTCGCTACATCGCCATCACGAACAAAAACGACTCCATCAATGGAACGATCGACGCTCCCGATCGTGCTAGTGCCCTAGCCAGCCTGAGCCGTCAAGGCCTGCGACCAATTAGCGCTGAAGAGGTTAAGCCAAAGCGCGCCAGCTTTGCTCTCTTTGGTGGCAACAAGGTCAAGAGTGAAGACTTGGTGATGTTTACCCGTCAGCTCAGTGCCATGGTGTCGGCTGGTGTGCCGCTGCTGCGCGCCATGGGTTCGCTACACGACCACACCAGCAGCAAAGCCCTCCAAATAGTGACGGGCGACCTGCTACGCGATGTCGAGGGCGGTATGGCACTCGCCGACGCACTCGAAAAGCACCCAGAGACCTTCAACACCGTTTTTATTAACATGGTGCGCGCGGGCGAGGCAGCTGGTATTCTCGATGATATCCTCAAGCGCCTGGCCATGCAACAAGAAAAAAACGCCAGTATGCGCAAGAAGATCAAAAGCGCCATGACATACCCCACCGTGCTCATCGTTATCACCATTGCCGCCTTTTTTGGCTTGATGGTCTTTGTTATTCCGCAAATCGGCAGCATTGTGCGCGGCCTCGGCGGGCCGGACGCCAAGTTGCCCGCCATCACGGAGTTTATGCTCGGGCTGAGCGCGTTTATCATCCAGTATGGGATCTTTATCATTGCTGCGCTCGGTGCGGGGATATACTTCTTCCGCCGCTATATCAAGACACCAGCAGGCAAACTCTGGCTCCACACCATCATTCTCAAGATACCAAAAATCAACGATATCATCACCAAAATCGCTGTTGCTCGCTTTGCTCGCACGTTCTCGGCGTTGATGGGGTCGGGAGTAGCAGTACTCGAATCCCTCCGCGTGACTGCCCGGGCAGTGGGTAACAAAGTCTACGAAAATGCCCTCAATGATGCTGCCGAGCAAGTCAAAAATGGGCGCAACCTCTCGAGCATCATCGAAAAAAATCCACTCTTCCCGCCCATCGTGGCGCAAATGCTTTCCGTTGGCGAAGAGACTGGCCAGACCGATACCGTGCTTGTAAAGGTGGCAGATTATTATGAAGAGGAAGTGGACGTCGCGATTGATGGCATCAGCTCCATCATCGAGCCCGTCATGATCGTCATCATGGGCGGCATGGTCGGGCTCATTGCCGCCTCGGTGATGTTGCCAATCTCGAATATGGCAAATCAGATTAAGTAAGACTGGACTCCCTATTCTCCGTCAGCGTTTCATGCCACGCATCAGTTCTTTATCCGATAGCGTGATCTGCCACTGGCCAGCGGCCTGTCTTTTCTGCCATTATCACACCACGAACAACAGTCTACCAATCCATGACAATCCTCCTCAAAACGCTAGCGTTTATCATATCGCTTATGCTATAATGACGGAAACGAACGTATCATGGCAAAGTTATTTTATCGCGACAAACCAATCATTGGTCTCGACATTAGTCAGACAGGCATCAAAATTATGTCGATCGACTCCAAGCGCTGGCTCGTGCTGGGCTATGGTTCGCTCGACCTCGACCCAAAGGAAGTCCAAACGTCCCTCGACAACCCTGATGACTCCTACCTGGCCGAGCGCCTCAGCTCGCTCATCAACGAACATCTCATTGGCAACCTTGGTAGCGATCACGTAGTGATTGGTGTGCCAACCAGCCGCACCTACTCGCGCACCTTCATGATTCCAGCTAAAGAAGCAGCACATCTCGATGGCGCTATCCAGGTAGAGGTCGATCAGTATATCCCCTTGCCGCTCGATTCACTTTACGTTGATTATGAAGTGATCGAGCACACCAAAGAGCAGCTCAACGTTGTGATGTCAGCCGTGCCAAAGCAGCTAGTCGACGCCTGTTTGCAAGCAGCCGAAGCAGTGGGACTCGTGCCGGTGGTTGTTGAGCCCAATATCAACGCTATTGCGCGCGTGCTCGACAGCGCTGATGCTGGCAACCTTCTCACGCTCGTCGTCGATATTGGCCCAGCGAGCACCGATATCGCTGTGCTAGATAAAAGTGCCGTCCGCCTTACTGGTGGGGTGGCAATTGGCGGCAATACTTTCACCATCGACATCTCGAAGCATCTCAACATCACACTTGAGAATGCCCACCAGCTCAAGGTGCTCAATGGCCTCTCGCCTGGGCCACGCCAAGCTGGTATCACCGAGGCACTCAAACCAAGCCTCAAGCGCATCAGCACCGAGATTCGCAAGGTGATCCGCTATTATAACGACCGGATTGGTGATGAGCGTAAGATCGAGCAGATCGTCATCGTCGGTGGTGGTAGCAATGTACCAGGCATGGGTGACTTCTTCACTAACGATCTCGTCATGCCAGTGCGCGTCGTTAATCCATGGCAAAAGCTCGACTTTGGCAAGCTCCAGCAGCCACAAAAGCAGTTTCGGCCTCGGTATATCAGTGTTGCAGGCCTGGCTAGCCTTAGTAGTGGGGAGATTTGGAAATGATTAATCTATTGCCACCAGCGTATAAAAAGCAGCTCGCTGCGAGCCGCACCAACACCTTACTGCGCCGCTATGTCGTGCTCCTGTTTGTCTTAGTCTTTATCGTTTTGGCTGAAATCGGCGGCGTATACTTTTTCATTGCAACCGAGCGTAGCCGCAATCAAGCCGCCGTAGAGCGCAACCACAACAAAACTGCCGAATACGCCACCGTCAAGCGTGAGGCTACTGAGTTCAAAGCTAACCTTACCACTGCCAAAGCCATCCTCGACCAACAGGTCTCGTACACCCGCCTCATCAAGCTCATTGCCGATCGCCTTCCGCCCAACGTTATCATCGAGCAGCTTAATATCGACCCAACCACCTTTGGTACCCCCACCACGCTGAGTATCCGCGCCAAAGACTACAACGATGCTATTGCTCTGCGCAACCGCCTCAATGACTCCGCCATCTTCTCCAGCGTCAGCTTCCAATCCATCACACTACAAGATAAAGACGCTGGTAGTTATCCCTACACCTCAACCTACAGTGTCACATTCAAGAAAGGAATCGGCCAACAATGAGCAAAAAATTCACGCTAACGGCGACAAACCTCCGCATTATCCTCGCCGTGTCGCTGGTAGCCATTACTGCAATTGGAGCCGGTGGTTTTACCCTTGCCTACAACTGGCTTGATGGCTTTGCGGCCGATGCCAGCACTGTTGCCTCGCACGCTGCCGCCAGTGAGTCTGAGCTGCAAGAGCTCTCCCAGACCGAAAAGATGCTCAAAACGCAGCATCATGCCGTCGAGCGCGCCTCCAAGATCGCTGCCGAAAGTAAAAGCTACCAATATCAGGATCAGATCATCAACGACCTTAACGACTTTGCCCGCAAAGCTGGCATTACTATTGCAGACATCACCTTTGCCGATAACAATGCTAAGGGCAGTTCGTCAAGTAGTTCATCAAGCAGTAGTAACAAGACAGGCACATCCCTGCCTGCTATTGCCGGACTCAAAGCGACTACTGCATCTGTCACCGTCAAGAACCCCGTCGAGTATCGCAAGCTTCTTACCTTCATGTATCTCGTCGAGCAAAGCCTGACGAAGATGCGCATAGCCAATGTTGACCTCTCGCGCAGCACCGCTCAGGGCCAGCCACCCGATAGTATTACTAGCAACACATTAACCATCGAGGTATATCTCCGATCATGAACAGCGATCTCTCACTCGCCGCGCTTGGGCGTGCCAGTAGCAAATTTCTCCACCGTTACCACATTATTCTCTTTGTGGTTATTGCCTTCGGTGGCTTAGCCGTTATTACCTTCTTGCTTAATGCCACGATCTCTAAGGCGTCAGAGGCTGCTCCACCCCAGCCCACTAATGGTATCGACCAAGCGACCATCAAAAAAATCGAGCAACTCAAAACCGCCAGCGAATCCGACCAAAGCGCCAGCCAACTACCGATTAGCTCGCGTAACCCATTTGTTGAGTAACATTTTGCGCAGCCGTAGTGGAGCTTTTTGCGGCGCAATGCTATACTACACATATGATACTGCTCGGATCTGCACTCGCCAACTATCCCGTGATGAGCTTACAAATGGGCGGCAAAGTTGGCAGCCTAGCCCAGCCGCTTGTCGATCCAGCAACCTTAACCATCGTTGCCTACACCGTGGATGGCTCATTCGCTAACGACACAACCATGCTACTCCGCCTCGCTGATGTGCGTGAGATGAGTGAACTCGGCATGATCATCGACTCCGTCGACGAGCTCATCACCCCCACCGACGTCATCAAGATCCAGCGCCTCTACGAGCTCAAGTTTCACCTTTTGGGCATGCCCGTCCAAGACAAGCGCGGGCGACGCCTGGGCAAGATTAGCGACTATACGATCGAGACGGGTAATTTTGTCATCCAGCAACTCATCGTCCGGCGCTCGTGGCTTCACCGCCTCAATGATGCTGAGCTGGTTATTCATCGGTCACAAATTATCGAGATTAATAATGATGCTATCATCGTCCAGTCGCAGGCTGAGACCAAAAAGTCCGAGCAAAAGGCCACCCAACCGGCCATGAGTAGTGGCGAATACGTCAACCCCTTCCGTAAGCCATCGCAAGCCCGAGAATCAATTAAGAGCGACGAACGTCGCTAACACACATCAGTATTCATCACCCGCCAACGCTGCTCGGATGTCATCATAGGCAAAGCCTTGGCGCAAAAGATACGCGATAAGCTTTTGCTCGTCTGGGTAGCGGGGGCGTTTTTTAGCAATCACCTTAGCTAGCTCGTCTTCATCAGTCCGCCTCGACTGCGCTAATGCTTGGTTTATCACCTCCGATGCAACGCCCTTAGCACGTAGCTCTGCCTCCAGCTTGCGGCGCGACACCCCCTTACTCTGGTGGCGATTCTCCACCCACCACTGGGCAAATGCCTCATCATCGATATACCCACGCTGCTCAAGGCGCGCAAACACCCGTTGCACAACCATTAGTGAAGCACCAGGCTTCTCAACCAGCGTGCCAGTTTTGCGTTGTTTATACTTGCGTGGCAGTGTTTTGCGCTGGAGATAGTCGCGGATTTCGCGTGCACTGTGCGGCCGCATAAGGGTGTACTCGAGCGCCCGTGCATAGAGCTTACCAAACTCCCCCTCGCGGCGCAGTCCAGCCAGCTCGGCCTCAGTCAGCACCCTCCCCACCTTCACACCACAATCCACCACCTGCGCCACATCAAGGCTAAAATCATACGTGCCATCGATGAATACATTCACTCGATCGGCATTCCGCACCTGTGCAGTAAGCGCAGTAATGGTGTAGGTTTTTTCTGTCGGCATATATGTATTATACGCAAATTTATTTAGTCATGTCACCCAGCTCTCCTCTCTAGAAGTGAGCTGTGCCAACCCTACTACTGAAATGCTTTGAGATAGATATTATATGCTTCATCAATGAAGACGGCTTTATTGGTACGAAAAGCTGATTGATCGCTATTTATGTCCTCAACGTTCTCACCATTAGAAATAAACTCAATCTTTGCTATTGGCACCATATGTCCAATCAGGACAGCTGGTCGGCGTGTCTGCTCATCTCGAGCGGGAGATACGTCAACAACATAGAACGTATTCTCTTGGTCATACCCCCCATCAGCAAGCAGTTTACTAGCATTATCATAGGCAAGAAAAGCTCTCATACCATTAATACATGGTTCATATATTGTGTTTATGTCTGCTGGACTAACCTTTCTTAGTTTAAAATCATATATATCTTTGTACCAAAAGTTCTTACATTCATCAAAGAACATATAGATGACTTCATCCTGTGAGAATGCTGGGATCTTATCAGAGTTCTCTCGAAGTTTATCATCCCACGCTCTCACTCCAAGGCCACTGATTAGCTCATCACACGCATACACACCTTCATCAAAATAACTGGTGATGATGTCGCTATTCTCTGTGACAATCACCCCGCCAACCGCATCACCCAAGCACCCCAGCATGATTCCCTTGCCAGTTCTATCAACAATCTCTGCATTATTACCCATAGACGGCTCCTCATAGTCCATCCGCGGGCAGACCAGCAGCAGCTTATCACCAATTGGTTGAATGTAGCAAAAATTAATAAAATGCTGGCCAAGGTCAAGGTGTGCTACCTGTTTAACTGCCTCTTTCTCCCAATCAATGACAAATTCAAGCACCGAAAAGACACTATCTACCTTGATTTTTGTAAAACAAGCTATTCCGCCTCTCCTTGGGATATTACTCGAGAGCAAAACATAGAGATGATTATCATAGCCAAGCTGCATACTACATATTTCTGTCGTCTTGTGCCCGTACTCTTTGAGTATCTCGCGCAGATTCGCTACGCGCGTTATATCAATCTGCGTAGTGGGAAGTGCATCTAGCACCCTACTCTCGTCTTTCAAGTCATCATTCTCAGTCATTTCTTCTCCTCTCTTAAACAAATTTCTATCAGCTCCGGGAATACTCGTGTCTGCATTGCACTGAAGGTGAAGTGGCCATGGTCGACAAATCGATGGTAGCGTAGCTGGGGTAGCTCACGGCGGAGCTTTGCCGTGGAGCTTTGTAGGTGTGGGTAGTCATTAGTAGAGTAGAGCACATCAATGCCGTGCACTGCTTTGCGGTCTATCTGGCGGTCGAGTGTAAAGCGAAAGAGATCTCCTGCCTCTCCCTCAACATCCAGCCACGGTGCCACCAGTACGACCCGGCCAACACGGCAATTTCCCTCACTCAGCCAACGAAGCAAAAAACCTCCACCACAACTATGACCCACTAGTAGCGTTTGCTCATCCACCGGCAGATGGGCAAACTCTTGACGCCACGCTTCGTAACGTGGCTCGTATGGGCGAGGCATCTCGGGTGTTTGCGTTAGTATCCCGCGCATCAAGAGTTGTTGCTGGAGCCAAGGCAGCCAATGTGAGTTGCTTGGGCTGTCACCCTGGATATTGTAGTACTCGTCATAGTCTGGTCGTCCATGGAGGATGATTGCACGAGTGAATCGGGTGTTATTTCTGTAGTGGTTTTCGATATCCATGCTTTATTTTTGCTCCTCTGGTGTAGACTCTAGACTCGTTGCCTTGGTCTTTGGTCTCTACCCCTATTTTATGACTCGCGCAATATTCGTCCTAGTTCTTCCATCAACAGCGCAAAATAGAGTGGCCGATGCGGCACAAGCATCACATCTTCTGGCTGCTCGATCATCTGACGGAACGTGTCATACGGCACCCAGCGCAGTGCCGCTGCTTCACCATCAACCATATCGAGCGGCTCATCGTGATATTCATAAGTGTAAATAAAGTGAAACTCTCTATACGCTGATTTGCGCTTTGGCAAACTTCCAATGAACTTCACTCGAGAAGTATCAAGCGTCATACCAATCTCTTCTTGAGCCTCACGCAGCGCCGCATCGAGCGGTGTTTCGCCAAGGCTCACGTGCCCTGCTGCCGAAATATCCCAATAGCCTGGCCAGTTTTTGACCTGATCAGCCCGGCGCTGGAGCAATATGTCACACCCTCCATTACTGCTACGCCGCCACAACCAAACATGCGCTGCCGCGACAATAGCATCCTTGGTCAGGTCTTTGCGAGCAAGGCCTTCGCCCTGTTTTGGCACTCCATCTGGGCTATAACTTTGCCATAGATCATTATGCATTGCTTACTCCTGTGTATTGATCATATCAGATGCTGCTTCTCTCATGTGCTGCGCTAGATCAGCCAGCTCAGCCGTTGGCGACTCGGCACGGCTCCCTGGGCGATACAAGAACTGGCGTGGTTCATATTGAGTAATACCAGCATCACCTTGTGTTCGTGGCACAATGTGAATGTGGAGGTGCGGCACCGACTGACCGTAGGCGCGACCCTCATTCCAAGCACAATTAAACCCTTGAGCGCTAACCGCTTGGCGCAGCACATCCTTCACATACTTCACCAAAGCAAACAAATCAGTAAGTTCTTTTAGTGTCAACTCATCAATCGTTGCAACGACACGCTGTGGCGCAACCAAGCTATGCCCGGGTGTAATTGGTATGTTGGTCAAGAACGCAAATGAATGTGCTGTCTCTGCAAAAACCCGACCCTCATCTCGCACAACAGTTGTAAAAACTGAAGTTTTCAATGCTACGCTTCTTCCGCCGCCTTCACTGCCTCGCGGACTTTACCATCAATTTCAGCCAGGGTATCGGCGTGTTCTTTGAGGTATTCTTTGGTCTTGTCGCGGCCTTGGCCAATTGTCTCGCCACCGTATTTGAAGAACGCCCCAGACTTATCAACAATACCATGCTGCACTGCGAGGTCGAGAATATCCCCCGTCTTGGAGATGCCTTCGTTGTACATGATGTCGAACTCAGCAACGCGGAAAGGCGGCGCTATCTTGTTCTTTACCACCTTTACCTTTGTGCGGTTACCGCGAATGTCATCACCCACTTTGATTTGCCCAATCCGGCGGATATCCACCCGCTGCGAGGCATAGAACTTCAGCGCATTACCACCAGTTGTCGTCTCGGGGTTGCCAAACATTACGCCGATTTTCATGCGGATCTGGTTGATGAAAATGACAGTTGCTTTGCTCTTGTTGATAATCCCCGTTAGCTTACGCAGTGCTTGGCTCATCAAGCGAGCCTGGAGACCCATGTGTGAATCACCCATGTCGCCGTCAATTTCTGCTTGCGGCGTCAACGCTGCCACCGAGTCCACCACGATGAGATCAACGGCGTTCGACCGCACCAGCGTCTCCGTAATCTCCAACGCTTGCTCACCATTATCTGGCTGCGACACCAAAAGGTTGTCTGTATCGACGCCAAGCTTCTTGGCATAGCTCGGGTCGAGCGCATGCTCGGCATCAACAAAGGCCGCCGTGCCACCCTGTTTCTGAATCTCCGCAATAGCATGCAACGTGAGTGTCGTCTTACCGCTACTCTCTGGCCCATAGATCTCAATAATGCGCCCCTTGGGGTAGCCGCCGCCCAGCGCAAGATCGAGGCTCAGCGAGCCAGACGGAATCACCGCTACATCTGCCTGGTGGAATTCGCCAAGCTTCATAATGGCACCATCGCCAAATTGTTTTGTAATCTGATCCATCGCGAGGCCAAGCGCTTTGAGCTTGCCGTCATCTGTGGTTTGTGTCGTATTCGATTGTTTGGTCATACGTCCCCTCTCCTTCAAGAATTTATTATACCAGAATCTCTTGCCGTTGTCCGCGTGGAGATTGATTTACAGTAACAATACCTCGACTATCACCGATTTATTTTTATAATCTCCAACTTCTCACTGACCGATCAATATAGAGTACTGAGCAGCAACAGACCTATCTAGGGAGATTTTTTCGTGGTAGACATGCTATAATAACACCATGAAGGCACGTAAAGGATTTACCGTTATTGAGCTCATCGTCGTGATCGCTCTGCTTGCAACGGGCAGCTGGCTCTTTTTCAGCGAGAAAATCGCAACCGAAGCGACGCAGCGCGATAACCAACGCAAGACCGCCATCAACGCGATGTACTATAGCCTGGAAGAAGTGTATTTTGAGAAGAATAACCACTACCCCAACACGATTGATAGCAAGACACTGCGCTCGGTTGACCCATCGCTCTTTACCGATCCAAATGGCCACAAGCTTGGCAGCGCCCAGTCTAGCTACCACTACAGTGGAACCGACTGCACCACCGACAACCAGTGCAAAGGCTACAAACTCACTGCTAATTTAGAGCGCGAAGCAGACTACACCAAGACCAATCGCAATAATACCTAAGTCTCTATTATATAGATATACAAAAACACTAAGCTTTGTCTGCTCGGTGTTTTTATCATCAACGCTGCTAGTATTAGTCATTTGCCACTGGCCGGCCGTTCTTGAAGTCCTCTACTGCGTTATTAAGCGTCGCAATTTCTTGCTTGGGGTTGGCTACGAATGAGAAGCGATAAGTCGTCTCGTCGCCCTCCGTACTGAGGCGAATAGAGCCATAATTAAACATCGCTTGGAGGACACCACGCTGGTTGTAGCTGGCATCTTCGATATTCATCAGGCTGACCGTTTGCTCGGTGTGTGAAAAAATACTCGTTTGGATCTCTTGGATAACACTCTCATTTGTTAGATAAAACATATTGCGCGTATAAACCCAGACCGACACATAGCCACCAAGAATAAAGGCCAAGATGAGCGCCATACACAGCAACATAAATGACCCAGAAGCAGAAGTTGGTAGGTGGAGGAGGTCAAAAATATAGTCGTAATTAAACATCAGTGCTAAGACGATGCTCGTCATCAAGGTAGACATAACAATCGCTGGCAGCATACCGATTGGGTGGCGACGCACCACACTAATGATGTATTCTTGCTCACTCAGATTGAGATTCGGGAAAGCCATGACTGATTCATCATGGCGGCGGCGCACCTCTGATGACATCCGTGGCAGGTTCGCTTCTGGGCGCGGCGCATGGTAGTGGGGAGCGCCTTCTTTGCCGCTCACATCGTAGAGTGTGCTGCTCGCCCGTGGTGCCGTGGGCGGCTCGGCGTAGAGTGGGTTGCCATCGACATCATAGGCGACGGGCCGTGGTGGATCATTGCGTTGCAATCGTTGTGAATTCATGGGTATATTGTAGCATATCTTGGGCTCATCACCGCATGCCTCTTACTCCATTGCGCGGCCAAGATGCTGCTGCGCTCGAGGTGTCACCCGTCGGCCTCGTGGCGTCCGCTCAATAAAGCCAATTTGCAAGAGATATGGCTCATAGAAGTCCTCGATCGTCGTTGTCTCATCACCTGTCAGAGCAGCAATTGTCGTCAGACCAACCGGGTTATCACCATAGGTATCGAGCATCGAGAGTAGCAGGTTACGATCGGCTGGGTCGAGGCCAAGCTCGTCGACTTCCAGCAGGGTTAGCGCCTGTGTTGTCGTTGCTACATCAATAATGCCATCACCGTTTACATCTGTATAGTCACGCACCCGCTTAAGCAAGCGATTAGCAATCCGTGGCGTGAGGCGCGCCCTCGTGGAGAGTAATCGCGACGCCTCTGGCTTGATGTGCGTCTCGAGGATAGTCGCTGCCCGCGTGATAATCTGCGCAATCTCCTCTGGAGTGTAAAATTCCAAACGATAGATATGCCCAAATCGGTCGCGCAATGGTGCTGCAAGGCTCCCCGTCCGCGTTGTGGCACCAATCACTGTAAAGCGCGGTAGGTCAAGCCGCACACTGCGGGCCGCGGGCCCTTTGCCAATAACAATATCGAGCTTAAAATCCTCCATCGCCGAGTATAAGATCTCTTCCACAGCCCGCCCCAAGCGGTGGATCTCATCGATAAACAACACATCGCCATCGTTAAGGTTGGTCAAGATCGATGCTAAGTCGCCCGCTTTCTCGATTGCCGGGCCGCTGGTGACTCGCAAGCCAGCTCCCATCTCGTTGGCAATCACCGCCGCCATCGTTGTCTTGCCAAGGCCAGGTGGGCCATAGAGCAAAACATGGTCGATTGGCTCACCACGCTTCTTGGCCGCCGCAATTGCCAACTGCAAATTCTTCTTCAGTCGTTCCTGCCCCACATACTCCGCAAAGCGCTGTGGCCGCAGCGTCACCTCAATGCGCTGTTCTTCGCTATCATCCGCGTGGCTACTGGTATCAACAATTCGTTCTATCGCCATAGGTTTATTATAGCATTGGTGATGGGGAGAGATTGCATAGCAACCTCATCATATGGTTTACTATATTCATGCATACTGTCACACTTGTCATCACGACCCTATCATCCATAGCAACAATCATCGCTGCAATTATTGCACTCATCAAGCCTGGTATGATGAGCCGCTCAGTGACCATCACTCATGGCGAGCGATTCTACGCGGCAATGTACGCTTCTCGAGCACTGCCACTGGGGTTACTTACGGTAGTTGCTCCATTTACGTTTAATGGTTCTGCGCTGCAGCTTATTTTTGCCGCAGCAAGCTTAGCACAAATTGGTGATGTTGTTATTGGGCTCAAAAAACAAGAGTGGGGCATGGTAATTGCACCGGCTATATTAGCTACCATATACCTTGCAGCAGCGTGGTTCCTTGCTTAGGATAAGTTCTCTTGCACTGCCAGGACAATCTTGCCAAACAGCTCCTCACTCACACGGTGCTCACCACTCTCTAGATGCCGTGGCCACTTTGGGTCGGGGAATTCCTCCCCCGCAAAGTGTGTACCGTTAGCATAGCGTGGGTAGAAGTGCCAGTGCACATGAGTCGACTGCCTAGCCTTGACGGCATTGTTCATCAAGCATTCCCAGTTGCACACGTCTGCACCAAAGGCCTGAGTAATTGCGTGCTCCATGCTGCGGATCACCTCGTGGAGTTCGCGCCAATCGGTCTCGTCGAGTTCGCCAAGCGATGATTTATGTTCACGCAGCGTCACAAACCCTTTGCCAAGATATAGTTGATTGCGATCGAGCACCGCATTCCATCGGCTGGTTTGTAAGACCACCGCCGGGTCATTAATTGTTTGCTCTGCCACGAATGGGCAGATGGCACAGTTTTTCATTTTTATCACCTCCTTCTCTTATTTTAATTATAGAGGAGAAGATGATACTTGTCTTTACCGATTATTCTGCATCTCAGGCCACGGGTTGTCCATTGCCGCAAGTTGCTCGAGATGGGATTCAAGAGTATCCAATCGTTTTTGGATTTCATCCTCAGCAATACCAAGTGATTGAAAGTCATTTCTCAATGATTTCATATATATTTGCAAGAAATCTGCCTCAAGCCGCTGGAAGTCCTCCCACGACATATCCGGATGCTCCTCATGATGGAACGCCTCGGCACCGCGCCAGAATGTCTCCCAATCAGCTGTCATATAGGCCATATCAGCGTGATGGAGCAACTTCGCCTCGGGTGTATCACGTTGCTTGAGTGCGGGTGCCATAATTGTACCCCTAATAGCCCAATCGAGAAAAGCAATCTCACGATCAGTCAGATCAATCTTATTGCTTTTGATATCTTCCTTCATGAGTGCTATTGCATACTCTTCCTTCGTCGGATATGCCCGAGCCTCATCATCGTCAAAACCAGCATCATGCCAGGCCGCCGCTAAGGCAAGGAGGTCTTTTTGCCATGGAGTGATCACACGCGGATAGCCATCACTAGGCAAAAGTTCCACAAGCTCGCCAACTGATTGCATCACATCTTTCATGTGCTGCACGTTGTGGTAGGGCAAATCTGGATAACGCCCACCAGCTCGATCTATCGACTCCTCAAAGGCTCTTGCATAATGCTCCTTCGACTGGCTAATTGATTCAGGTGCACTATCAACCTGAGAGTTAGGGAATTTATCAAACATAGATGTCCTATCTATATGGATAAATCTATCAGTTGTCAACAGAGGTGCCTACACACCTCAGCTGTGCGATTATAACCGACGAACTTGCTTGCCAGTCGGCTTGCCCGCCCCACGCACATGCGGCGCTGTTGTTGCTGCAACAACGCCAGCTGCTATACCACCCGCAAGGCGCGTCTGTCGTGCATCGCCATGCGCTGCCACAACCGCAAATATAGCAGTGCTAATATTAGCAGCTCGTTTGTAGCGCCCACCCTTGGTTACCTCACCAGTCTTTGTCAGGTGGTAGGCATTGGCAGCACCAGTTGCTACCTGCCCAAGTGCAACAGCGGCAATCCCTGCTCGTGCCTCAGGGTAGCGCTTACCCAGCTCATACACCACCCGCACGACGGCAGCTGTATCTACCACACCGTCAGTTACACGGCGCAGCGGCGTATCGTCAAGAACTTACCCATCAGCAACATCAGCCACCATAAAAGCCCCAAGTGCACGGCCAATTGGCCTGCTATCACGGACTCGCCGTGCAATATACTCTGCACCGCCATAGCGCAGGGCTGTCAGCCCCACACTCGCCACTTCTCTTAGGCGAGATATGTGATGCACATCCGGTCTCTCCGAATTTTTCTGCTCAGGATTTTTCACACTATGTGCTCGTATCTCATACTTTTTGCATTATTCCTAATCAATGATCAAGGTCAGCAATAATTTCATCTACCGAGTCACACAAGCGAATCGAGGGATGGAAATAAAAGATTGTTGCATGTTTGCGTTGACCTAACAGATAAATTCGTGGTGAGCCAGTAGTAGTATTGAGTGCAAGCGCTCCACCCAGCTCGACATACATGCCCTTACCTGCTTTTTCATTATCGGTGCAGATAACGTAGACATCACTCTCAGTCACACCATTCATGTCATTCGTGGCACGGCGTGCTGACTCTGCTGCTTGATCGAACTTCGTCTGCTGGCCAACCAACATTTTGCTTCCGCCTTCGTTGCGTGTCCAATCATGAGTAATCTCATGCCCAGCCGCCACCAGCGCTGCCTGCACTCGCTGCACTACAGGAATATCACCAATCTGTCCTGACACAAATACCTTTGCCATCCCGTCTCCTCTCTTTATATTGTTACTGCTTCAAAGCCATTGTCACTCGCTGCGCCGTCGGTAAACTCGTATCGACATGAGCAAGTGCTTTGGTGGCATCTGCCAACGTATAGCCCAGCGCAACCAACGCTTCGAGCGCTTCGTCGTTTGTATCAAGCTCCACCTGCATAGGCGCGTCGTGAGTAGCATAGTACGTCGGCACACCCACCTTATCTCGCAGGTCTACCACCACACGCTCAGCAGTCTTTTTGCCCACCCCACTGGCTTTTTGGATAAAGGCCGCATCGGCATTGGCTAAGGCATTACGCACCTGCTCAGCCTCAGCAAGGCTGAGGATAGCCAGCGCCGCCTTGGGGCCCACACCCTGCACTGTGATGAGCAACTCAAACAGTTTCTTGGCTGCCCGTGACGAAAAGCCAAACAGCTCCTGAGCTTGCTCTCGGATATGGTGGTATGTATAGAGTTTAACTGTCTCACCAAGCTGCATCGCATCATAATCATGTGCTGCGACCGCTATTTCGTAGCCAACCCCCTGCACGTCAATGATTACACTACCCGCAAACTTCTCATCAACTTGGCCAGCAATATGAGCAATCACGCGTTGTCTATCCTCACAATCTCATCTAGAAATAGTTGTAGTTATTATTATTGCCACCACCGGTATTGTTCCGACCACTCTGTCCAGAATTGCCATCACCACTGGTACCACCCGTACCAGAGTTACCCCCGCTGGTCCCTCCAGTATTTCCATTGTTGTTACCTGTATTATTGCGACGGCGTGTACCACCAGTTATATTACCCGAGTTGTTGTCACTATCATCATCGTCCGTACTACCAGAACTACCACTGCTGCTTGACCGACAGCTCGCGATATTCTTCGAGTAGCGGCTACTGTCAAAGTCTTTTTCGTCGATAGTAATGATGCGTTTTTGCTCAACGTCACAGACACGGATTTGCTGTTTCGTCGTGGAGCAGTCCGAACTGTTCTTCGAGTACTTCGTGCTGTCGAAGTCATCTTCGTAGATAGACTCCATCTTTTTATCACTGAGATTACAAACTTGGATCTTGGTACGCACAACATTACATTGCTTGGTTGGCAATGCGCCAGTTAGGAAGTATTCTTTGTATGTCCCCTTGGCATTCTCAGTAGTAGCCAAGCCACCGTCGCTCGTACAGACCGAGCGCTGCACAACACCACTTGGTACAGGGAATTGGGTATTCGACTGGCCTGCTAAGAGTTTCGTCATTGTGTTGCGCCAGATTGGCCCTGCCATGTCTGAGCCACCGTAGTCCATTGGTGTATTGTTATTATTACCAACCCAAACGCCAACGGCATACTCTGGGTTATAGCCAATCGTCCACGCATCTTTGTTATCATTCGTCGTTCCTGTCTTGACAGCCGCAGTGTGGCCAGGCACCGTGAGGCTCGAGCCAAACACACTCGCTCGTGCCGAGTTGTCCGATAGGATGTTTGAGATCAAGTAGGCACCACCTTCGCTAATTGCCCGCTTGCTCGTTGCGTTGGGCCAGCTAACTTTTTTGTTGTATTTGTCGTTGACCTGCTCGATGAGCCCCAGCTCAAACTGCTGCCCTTGGTTGCCAAATGCTGCATAGGCATTAGTCATTTGCGTTAGTGACGCCTCACCCGAGCCAAGTGCGAGAGACAAACCATTCTTCTCACCTGTTGCTTGAGTAATCGACGAGATACCAAGATTGTTAGCCGTTTGAACCGACTTACTAATACCAAACTTCTTCATGATCTCCACGCTCGGGATATTGAGCGACCAGCTAATTGCTCGACGCGTCGTCACACTCCCGTGCCAACGTTTGTCAGCGTTGAGCGGTTGGTAGCCACCGCCAAAGTCAGTTGGCTTATCTTGGAAAATTGTCGCTGGTGTAATAACCCCCTCGGCTAGTGCCCCGGCATAGTAAATCGGCTTGAAGCTACTGCCTGGCTGGCGCGGTGTTGTGGCCATATTGACATTACCCCACTGCGGGTTGTTGTAGTCAGCACTACCCACCAGTGCGCGCACCCGACCTGTCTTAACGTCTATTACAACACCGCTTGCATTCGTCCCACCACGGTTATTGAGGTATGGAATCTGCTTGGAGACGTTATTGATCAGCATCTGCTGAGTATCCATATTAAGTGTTGTTTTCACCTGGTAGCCCGAGCGCATTAACTTATCATACGCATTTTTATCTTCCGCACTGTATAGTTTCTGTTTGAGTTGGTTTATAACCATCTGGGCAAAGTGTGGCGCAATCGACTTAACGGTATTTGCCGTCGATGCATACGAGAGCTGCTGCGCATACGCTGCGTCTTTTTGCTCATTAGTGATAGCACCCACGTCAACCATGCGGCCGAGCACTGTCTTTTGGCGCTGCTTAGCCAATTCTGGACTACCACTGATTGGCGAGTAAGCGGTTGGGGCTGGCAGCACACCAACAAGCATAGCGCTCTCAGCCAACGTGAGGTCCTTTGGTGCTTTACCAAAGTAAATCTTGGCTGCCTCCTCGATACCAAATGAGTCTTCACCATAGTACACAGAGTTGAGATACATCTCGAGGATTTGGTCCTTCGTATAATTCTGCTCGATCGCTAGTGCCACAAACAGCTCTTGGTACTTACGCATAAAAGTCTGCTCGCTTGTGAGAACAGTATTCTTGGCGAGCTGCTGCGTAATGGTCGAGCCGCCGCCATGGCGCTGGAAGGCTGCCCGGAAGATACCGATTAGACTGAACCCAGGGTGTTTATAGAAGTCTTTGTCCTCACTAGCCAGGAGTGCATTCTTCATACTGTCAGAGATGTCAGCCAGCTTCACCATATTGCGGTGCTGGGCTCGCCCCACACTATAGAGTGGCTTGTTATTGACATCATTGAGCACGATACCAGTATTGTTACGGTTCATCAGCCGCTCTTGGTCAGAAATATCACGTGCATAATATAGGTATGTCAAAATCGGCACAATCAGCAAAAACAGCAAAATCGGCGTCAGAATCACCATCGCCTTTTTCTTTTTGCTCATATTCCAAAACCACAAGAAATGCTTATGCTCGCGTCTTCGGCGCGGTGGTTTCGACTGGCGAACCTCTCCAAAGTTGGCATATCTGCCCATCCGGGCTGGTTGTTGTCTTCCTCGAGGTAGTTGCATAGTTTAATTATACCATCGTTCTGGCGCAATGTACCGAAAACACCAATCTTAGCGCTTTTCTCTTCCTCATCTCTGATATAGTACGCACTCTTGTTACAGTTAGAGAGCCGCTCTTATAGCTTATTTCTCACCTGACACAGATACAGAAGTTTACTTCCCAACCAGTTAGCTCTGCCGCGTCATAAATGCTGCCATAATCGCTGCCGCGAGAGCATCTGCACAGTCGTCTGGCTTGGGTACCGTCTGAAGGCCTAGTTGGAGCCGCACCATTTCTTGCACTTGCTTTTTATCGGCTTTGCCATAGCCAGTGATTGTCTGCTTGATCTGGAGTGGTGTATATTCCTCAATCCGCAGTCCTGCCCGCTGGCCAGTCAGCAGCGCTACGCCACGTGCTTCGGCTACGCTCATAGCGGTAGTTATATTACGAGTAAAAAAGAGCTTCTCGATCGCCATCATTGTGGGTCGTGTCTCTGCAATAATACTCGTGAGACCATCGAATATCTCACCAAGGCGCTCTGGTATTGGAGTATGTGCTGGCGTTGTAATGACACCAGCCGTGACGAGTCGCGTTGCGCCACCATGAGCGTCAATGACGCCAAAGCCAAGGATGCCAGTGCCCGGGTCTATACCAATGATTCGCATGATGCTAGTATAGCTGAATCTGAGAGCTTCTGCTATATACTGCCACAGTATAGCTATGAAGCTAGGTGAATTTGAGATAGAAATCATTGGTTCGTGCTCTATCTTTATACTTAGCTAGACGGTAAGAAAACGCGGTTTTATGGTTCAAACGCACAAATACGCTCATACTCATATATACACTCACTCTAGCATTTGCACACCATTGGGCGCAGCCATTGGTCAATCTTACTGCTAGCCACATTACCATACGCTACTGCACGCCCAAATAAAAAATCGCCAATAGTGCCAAAATAAGTTACAGCAAACCCACACAGTAACTCGCTAGGCTATAGTTCCGCATAGTTTACATTTTGTTTTTTCGCCTCGCCACGATTATGCGCAAAGCAACTCGCTATAGTTAAGCACACGCTCATCATTTTATTAATTGCGCACATTTTATTTGTACAGTAGTCTAATCAATCAACATAACAAAAAACAGGCTATCTCGCCTGCTTATTGATCAATGGAGGGCCCAGTGAGGCTCGAACTCACGACACCCTGCTTAAAAGGCAGGTGCTCTAACCTGCTGAGCTATGGGCCCGTAGACTCTGCGAGTATAGCACTGGTTGTGGTAGACTGTCAAGCGGAGTAAGCGCAGACTTCAATTATCACTCTTTCAAACCTATACTATCTGCCCATGAAAGTTCGTTTCTCTTGCGTTAGCGATTATACCTAGCTAACTTCAGTGGGTATAAAATATCCAATGGATTCGAGAATTCCACCATAAGAAAAGCAAACACACAAAAGACTCTAGCTCCCTTACTAGGCTCTATGGAAACAGAGTAAGCAGTATGGAGTTTACTAGATAGGCTGCGATCCGGATGACGCAATGCCTCGCTCGTAGAATAACAACTACCCAATATGCTACAATTGAGTGAAAGATAGAACAATCAAGGAGAACCTATGTCTGGACACAGTAAATGGGCCACGACCCATCGCCAAAAGGCCGTGGTTGATGCAAAGCGCGGCGCAGCCTTTACCAAGCTTGGCAATATGATTGCCATTGCAGCCCGTGGCGGCACCGATCCAACAACTAACTCAAGTCTCGCATTGGCCATCGAGAAGGCTCGGGCAGCCAATATGCCCAACGCTAACATCCAGCGAGCAATTGATCGCATCAATGATAAAAATGCTGCCGCACTCGAAGAGGCGGTCTATGAGGGCTACGGCCCAGGTGGTGTTGGCATCATTATCGAGACAGCAACCGACAACAAGAATCGTACCTACCCAGAGGTCCGCACTGCTCTCACCAAGAATGGTGGCACCATGGCAGATAGCGGTAGTGTGATGTTTCAGTTTGCGCGCAAGGGCGTGATCCGCGTAGCAGCCAGTGGTGAAGAAGCGCTCCTTACTGTGCTTGATGCTGGAGCTGAGGATGCAACAGAAGAAGATGGCGGCCTCACTGTCTACACCGACAAAAAAGAGCTTGCCAAAGTTCGCGAAGCTTTGCTCGCAGCTGGCATGACTGTTGAAGATGCAGAGCTTCAGTATGTGCCCAACAACACTGTTGCTATTGAGGACGACGAAACCGCCCGCAAGCTTACCAAAATTATCGACGCACTTGAAGCACTCGATGATGTGACAAACGTTGCAACGAACGCGGCGTAATACCCACTAGAGCTACACGCGAATCACAATACTAAAACGACCCTCTATTATGAGGGTCATTTTGCTAAGCATATCAACATATATATTCTTGTAAAACCACACTTATCAAGTGACACGCGCAAGAGGGATATCTATATCTGTCACTTTTTCTTATGTGGTTTTGCGCCCTTTGTGCGAGCCACGAGCGTGTCAACAAGAGCACATGCAAACCCCATCGTTACAACCACTGCATGAGACCCATCCAGCACTGCCATAATCGTCTTGCTTGTCTCATCAACTGGTGGTACGAGACTACTCAGCGCACCAAACAGTACATACACTGCCACAACACCAAAGATCAGTGAGCCACCAATGCGCCACCAGCGCTGACTCACCACCGAGCCGCAACACACCAGCACCACAGCTGGTAGCACCGTCAGCACAATCGTCACCACTGCAAGCAAAGCAGATCGGTCAATGCCTATGCCAACCCCAGCAGCATACGGCACGACATCTGCCGCCCACAGCTGTGTCATTACCATACCAACCGCCAGGCCTATTACTGGTAGCCCAAAATGCCGCTTCGCTACATATACCAAACCAGCCAAAACTACAGCCATGCCAACAAGCAATCCAAGCAACATCATACCACTATTATACCATGACATCGATTCAACATAAGCGTTATGAGAAACGCCAATACGTTTGGATAGCTATGCTCCAACGCGATCCTTCTTGTGCTGCCGCTTCGCATTGCGCTCAATATATTCAATGATCGGTTTGGCTACATTGCGCCGCGTAATTTTCTCTATCCCAAAGCCTGGGCTCGCATTGACCTCAAGCACTAGCGGCCCACGGCTCGAGCGCATAAAGTCAACACCCGCTACCGTCAGACCCATTGCCTTAGCTGCCCGCAAACACATACGACGCTCGGTATCCGTCAAGCGGATCGGCGTTCCTTCGCCTCCCTTATGGAGGTTAGATCGAAAGTCGTCATCTAGGCTCTGGCGCTTCATACTCGCCACTACACGACTCCCCACCACGAAGGCGCGGATGTCTACTCCAGCTGACTCACGAATAAATTCTTGCAACAGGATGTTTGTCCCATCCTCGTTGGTGAGATACAACGCCTGAAGCACTGACTTTGCCGCCTTCTTCGTCTCCGCTAGCACCACACCATTGCCATGAGTACCACGAGCGAGTTTGATGATAACTGGCGTACCACCAAGTTCGTTAAGGAGATCGTCTATATCGGCTGAGTTGCGGCTAAACACTGTCTTAGGAATAGCTACTCCACCTCGGGCTAGTAGCTGTGTCGAACGCAGTTTATCGCGCGCCCGGGTAATCGCAATCGAGCGATTAACAAAAAGTGTGCGTGGGTACGCCATTTCTAATTGGCGCGCCACTGCTGTACCGTAGCGAGTCATATAGCTTGCAATGCGCGGAATTATTGCATCATACTGATCAAGTGCCTGCCCGTCATACATCACTGTTGGATGTTTTTCGTCGATCGTTACATAGCATTTGCGGTATTTTATGATTTTTACAATATGATCACGCTTTTCCGCCTCTTCTTTCAGCCGAAGGGTTGAATAATTAACATTACCGTTGCTTAGTATTGCTATCTTCATGATGATTTTATTGCTGTTACCTTTTTGGGTTATTATCTTTATTAATATTTCCAATCTATCTCGTTTTGTTCATTTAACTCAACATTAACGATAAAGCGCGACCGGAGTAACTTACGTCCTATCAAAAGTGGGTAGCCCATAGCCGAGCGATCACTCAAGGTAATACTTGCCATGAAACGTATATTATCAAGGCTTATTTTTGTTTTGATAGTATAACGGACTTGTATATGGCCATTTGAGCTGCGAACTTTTTGGGTATAAAAATCACGAACTCGATGGGTTTCTGTTTTACTAGATTTTGTTTGAATAAACTCTCCAGGAATAATATCAAAAACAAGCTCTTCGGCTGCACCCTTTTTTTCAACATGGATATTCACTGCATGAAGTGTAGATGAATAAGCTCCTGTGTCGATCTTCGCTACAACAGACTCTATGTTGAGCTCAGGTAGGATGGCGATCGCCCTTCTTCCTATAATTTTTCGAGGTTTGCTACGCCGACGTTTCATATTTTGACGCAGCAATAGTCGCAAACCATCATTAAATAGGGTGCTATTTACAGATGCATAAGCTCCTGTTACTATTTGTGATCCTTGGTTTACCTCAAGAATATACCATTTTTTTGTATGCTTATTTTGTATAATATCAACACCAGCGAATTGAAGCTCAGACGCAGAAGCCGCACGTTTTGCTAAGCTCAACAGCCTCTTCGGCGCAGCTTCAGCAGCAAGTAGCTCGCCTCTGCCACCCATAGATATATTGTTGAGATGGGATGATTGATCGCTGATTCGTTTTAGAATAAATTTCGGCACTCCTCCATAAACCCCAACTCGGTAATCTCCATCGTTCGGTATATAGGTTTGAAACAAATAATTCACATCTTTATTTTTTTCTTCCTCTAAAATCTGTTTCGCTTCATCAAAAGTCACGAGATAGTTATTCTGACCCTTTGTGCCATACACATCTTTCATAATAAAACGCTCACCCAGGAGATCTATAGCGCGTGTCTCGAAAATAATTTCTTGGTTATGACAATACAGCGTCTGGGGGATACGATTCCCTGCTGCCCACTGCTTAAAAAGTGTGACTAGCTTCGAAGAACCCCTTCCATGTGCAAGCATATCAGCAAAAGGAACGCCCTTTGCAAAGAGATAATGAGCTAACGCAACTGCCTCATCAGCTAAGCCGCTCCAAGACTTTAGATAAACAAACTGCGCATCACCAAGATCAAACCCCGTTCGAGCATCGATAACACTCGTCTTGTCGTAACTAACATGATATATCAAATTTTCGAGCGCCACAGTCTTTACATCTGCCTCTGGAAAGTTACCAGACTTTACTAACCGCCGAGCAAAGCCACCATAGCGTGTACTTGTATCAGTACCTTCTCTCGAAAAAACAAATACAATTGTCGGACGGCTCATTGTGTCATTTTCTCCATATAATTCAATAGAGCATCCATCTTATGTTCTATCTCTGCGCCAATTTCTATTTGAGGCGTTTGGTTAACTTCGAGAATATAAGGCTGGCCAGTTTCTTTGTGGATCATCAGATCAACTCCAGCGAAGCTATCACGGTTAAGCGCTTTAGCTGCCGCCAACACAGCTTCTTGTGCAGAAATCGATAAAGTATCTAATGTAACCATCTCACCTTTGCCGCCGGCCGATGTATTATTGAGGTGAGAATCATTTGTTGTATCCCGTGATCGTTTTAGAACAAATTTAATCTCCCCACCAAAAACCAAGCATCGATAGTCATGATCATTTGGTATATATTCTTGAATAAGAAATTGGGTTTTTTTGTGGCTATCTAGTATTTTTAGTAAATCTTGGTAAGTGTCAACCAAAAAATTATTTTTTCCACCATAGCCATCTGCTGCCTTAACAATAAGTGGATATAAAAAAGGGGGGTTCTTTCGAAAGACTTTTTTTATCTGACGGCAGCTACTAATGAAGGTATCTGGCAAAGGAATTTTCTTATCTGCAAGACAAGCAACTTCACCCACCTTTGTCATTGGCATTATTTTAAGCAGCTCTTCACTAAAAAAAGGTACTTTATGTGTTTTCGCATACTGTGCAACAGCTAGAGCTTGCTGTTGCGCCTTATACCACAATTCAAAATAGATGCCATCGAAACTAGCTATATCACGATTTGTTAGTGTATCAATTATTGAGAGATGGTTGTTTTTAATGTAAATATGTATATCAGATAGCGACCCTCTGTAAAGCTGTAGCGGATACTGCTGTGATCGAGCTGAAAGACGATCAAAAAGCATCTCAATATAACCACGCTTGTGGTTACGATAGCTAAACATAACTAAAATATCTCTTTTTTCTTGTATCATTTTAGATATCACTAATTTAGCAGCGTTTCACACTCTATTTATACATTCTTTCTGAAAAGAGTCAATAGAATTAATATGCTTTTCAATCCATCACAGCACGTCAAACCATTGGTGCTATACAAGTATCTTAGAGGCTAACTTCTGCTAGCAGTTTCTGTACTATAGCCCAAATATCCCCTTCCGCCCTAATGTATCATTAAACTCGCGGAGGATTTCCTTCTGGCGGCGGTTTAGTTTGGTTGGGGTGTCGACCACTACTGTCACGATATGAGGCCCACGCTTATCGCTTCGCATGTGTGGCACGCCATGGCCAGATAGCTTGAAGTCTGTGCCCGATTGCGTACCAGCTGGCACCTTCATTGTAATTGTCCCGTCGACTGTCTTGACGTCGAGTTCAGCACCAAGCGCTGCGTCTGCCATACCGATATGCTCCTCACTCAGGATTACATCACCTTCGCGGCTAAACGTCTTGTGTGGATTGACCCGCACCTGCACATAAAGATCACCCTTGCTACCACCACCTACAGCTTCGCCACGACCACGGAGACGAATCGTTGAGCCGTTATCGATACCAGCGGGAATCTTGACTGTAATCGTTTGCTCACGACGCTGCACACCGCTACCCTGGCAGACTGTACAGGCCTTCTCAGGAATCTGCCCCCGGCCTTGGCACGTCTCACACGTTACCGCCTGCTGAATGGGGCCAAACATTGTATTCATTGTCCGTACGCGCTGGCCAGTACCTTTACAATCTGGACAACTCTTAAGGCTTGAGCCGGGTTCGACGGTACTACCGTGACAATGCTCGCATTCGTCGTCAAGTGTTAATGCAAGAGCAACTTCTTTACCAAAGATCGCTTCTTCAAATTCGAGCGTCACGCTCGTCTCAACATCACGACCGCGTGACGGGCCTTGGCTTGCACTGCCGCCAGCAGCGCCACCAAAGAACTGGCCAAAGATATCTCCCAGGCCACCATCACCAAAATCAAAGTGGATATTCTGCCCTTGGCCAAAATCGCCAAAGCCAGCGAATGGATTACCGCCACCACTACCGCTGGCAGCACCCCCAACGCCCGCATGGCCAAATTGGTCATACCGCTGGCGCTTTTGCTTATCCTTCAGGACCTCATACGCTTCATTAATTTCTTTGAACTTCTCTTCACTCCCACCCGCTTTATCTGGGTGGTACTTCACTGCCAATTTGCGGAATGCCCGCTTGATGTCATCATCGCTGGCGCTTTTGGCAACACCAAGCACCTCATAATAATCTCGCTTCGCCATATCTGTCCTAGTATAGCCAATTGGCACTCTAATTGCAAGAGTGCTAACAGATCATTCCTTATGTTTCGGCGATGATCGATATATAGTCGTGTTTCGTAACGATAAGGTGGTCGAGCAACTGGATGCCAAGCAGCTCACCCGCCTCGGCCAAACGCTGCGTTGTCTCTCGGTCAGCCTGACTTGCGATAAGCTGTCCGCTAGGGTGATTATGTGCTACAATGACCCCCGCTGCTCGGTCGGCAATTGCATCCGTAAAGACTTCTCGTGGGTGCACCAAGCTCGCAGTTAGCGTGCCAATAGTAACTGTACGTTTAGCGATTAAGCGATGTGCTCCATCAAGCGTTAGGCAGACAAAATGCTCCTGCCGTTTGTCGCAAATATCGGTAAGTTGCTCTGCTGCTTTACTCGGCTCATCAACGATGGGCTGGTCACTTTTGAGTAGATAGCGCCGTGCAAGCTCAAAGTTCGCAAGAATCACCGTCACCTTAGCCGCACCAAGGCCAGTTATCTTAGAGAGTTCCTCATGAGTTAGGTCACCTCCACGCGTGCGCAAAGCTTTAAGCACACAGCGCGCAATTTTGCCAACGTCAGCTCGCGCATTACCACTGCCGATAATCGCCATGAGAAGCTCGAGGTCACTCAAGCGAGCTGCTCCATCTCGCGCAAGTTTCTCCCGCGGGCGATCACTTGGTCGTCTGTCACGCATTCGCATTGGCATCTCTCCCTTCATGCTATACCTTTTATAGTATACCAGAACATTGTGCAAACACCAATTAGGTATTTTGGTTCGTGACGTAAATGTAACCCTCTACTCTCACAATATAGGTTCACTGCAGCTTCAGGCTTGATTTTACAATATCTGTTTTATAACCAAACCACTGCCTTGCCATCAAGTGTGTGCACCATATGGCCAGTTTTATTATCGATAATGTGCGTTTTAGTGGAGCTATCAGCGGTGCTTTTTTGCTCAATGGCGGTGTACTGATCGTTTGGTGATACAGTGATATTTGTTGTATACGCCGGTGGTGTTGTCCGATGAATCACTTGTTTGGCTGGGTAAGTGAGTATTGTTTGGCGCTGCAATATGTGCTGTTGATTAACACTCGTTATCTCCATACTATAGCCACTGCGGGTATGTAAGAATGCAGCTAATGATATGACGTCGTTTCCTTGTTGGTGAGTAATGGGCGATTTTTTGCTATTTTCTAAGTTGAGTGCAAAATACCCCTCTCCTACTTTCATCATGATAATATTCTTGCCATCATATGATACGTCGCCAAGCGTTGCTGCCTGGCCAAGCGGCTGCATGGCATGCTTGCCAGTCGGATCGACAAGCAGTACGTCATCACCGCGAGTTCGCACCACAACTGCTGCACCACGTGATACTGGACGCCAATCATACACTGGTAATGGCTGCGCGTTAAGGCCACGTATAGTGTGGTGGCGCTGCGCCACAATATCATGCACGATGAGATTGGTGATCTTTTCTTTGCTGCCTACCTTTGCAAAGAGATACCCCACCGTCCCATTATCTATCGCTCGCAGGCGAGACACTGTACCCTTACCGGGCAACGGTAATGGCGATACCGTACCAGTCTCTCTATCAACCTGATGCAATTCACTGGTTTTCGCATCATTTATTGTATGGACAACGATACGAGAGCCTACTACTGCATAGTCGATAATTCGCGTCGCTTGGTAAAGTACCTTCTCATGCTTTGTTGCCAGATTCATCTGCACGATAGCATCTGTCGCTTGTGCAGCGTAGAACTCTGTTTTTGTCTCTGTGAGATCGCGGTGCTTGAGATAATAGAGCTGTGCTGGTGGCGTATTAAAGTGATAACTGGCTGCTGCGAGCTGCTGTGTATAGGCGCTAGCTACCTGATCGATCGCCACGTGATACTGCGAGTTACTTCGCAAACGATGTCGGAACTGAATCGTCACAGTTGCGTTATTTGTTGTAACAGTAAAGTCTGCGCGCGGCGATATTCGTATTGCGCGATCTTCAACCGGCTTGACTGGCTGATTAAACTGCAATTGCACTGTCTGGTAGCCTGTATTCGGGTCGTCTGCCAGCACTGCATGACGCAAGCGCGGGCCTTGTTGATAGCTCAGGACCGTGAGCACACTCAGTGTAATTAATAATCCAATCGCAACAAGCAAAAATCGCCATCGCTGACGCACCCACCGCCAGCTTTTAGTATTCATAGGGCTCCTTTGGCTGGGTGGTTGACGTAACCGAACGCGGCATGATGACAATCGGCTGCTGAGGACGTTGCTGTGGATGCGCGGCAAAATCGCCTGTCACTGTTACCCAACTATTGGGCTGGTAGCGCTCACGCCACCCAGGTGCATAGACTGGTACGCCAACCGCCTGCGCATCAACCGCACAACACGTCACGACAAATCGCGATACATAAAAAATCTGCGCATCCGCTGTATCTGGCGTAACGAACCCTGTCAAGTTGACTGTCTTGCCACGATAAAATGCGCTGTCATGCGTTTGCGCGAGTAACCCTGCCCATTCTTTGATCGTGAGGTGCGAATAATCTCGCTGAGCAAAGATAGATGCTTGCGATAGCTTGTCTGTAGATAGCCGAGTTACCGCCCCTTTGTTGATACCACGCTGCGTGGCAGTTGTTGTCGTTAGTGCTGTCGGTGGGACAAGTAGCGCCATGCCTGCGACCATACACACCATCACACATGCAGCAAGGCGACGCCACCAAATGAAGTGTGTCTGCTGGTGGGTACGTGATTGCGTAATAACACTCGCACTCGCCATCACAAGAGCTACCACTGCCATACCAGTCGTAAAGACGACATACCGCTGATGAATATAGAGTGTCAAACGACCAGTCGCAGCTAGCCACAGCGTCGCCACGGCAATGACAAAAAGGAGTATTATACCTTGTTGCTGTGCAACTCGGGACAAGAATAGCCTAAAACGCATAATTCACCGCCAATCCCAATGCTATCGATGTCAGTCCAACAAGTGCACTTACCTGAAACAGCACACTCGGCCGATATGTCGTGCGCAGCAAGCTCAGCATCTTGATATCGATCATTGGACCAAAGGTCAAGAAACTTACAAGCGCCCCAGTCATAAAGGTCTGGCGAAATGCCAAAGCAAAGAACGCATCAACATTAGAGCAAATTGAGACGATAAATGCCAGTGCCACCATTGCAATTACCGACCATACTGGCTGGCTCCCCAGCGATACCAATACCTCGCGCGACACTAGCACTTGCACAAGACCCGCTAACCCTGCACCAACTACCAAGGCTGGCAGCATCGCCTGCACCTCACGTCGAAATATCGCAAGGCTTGCTACTCGCTTGCTCTGCTGCACATGATCTGCCTGGCACGAAGCAACAAACGTATTGGTCAATAACTCCTCCGCCGGGCGATGCGCATAGACCCAGCCAACAAGATTAGCAATAGCGAAGCCACCAAACACTCGCGCCCAGAGAATGGTCATATCGCCAGCGAATGCTTGCTGCGTTGTGATGATTGTCACTGGGTTGAGGATTGGTGCAGCAAGCAAAAACACGAGAGATTCACTAGGCGTGAGCCCTTTTGCTAACAGGCCACGAGCTAAGGGGACATTACCACACTCACAGACTGGCAGCGCAATACCAAGGAGCGACAAACTAGCTCGACGCAATAATGGCTGCTGCGGCAGATAGGTAAGCAAGCGCTCGGCCGGCAGCCACACCTGCACTATAATTGCAATGCAGATCCCCAGCATGACGAATGGCAGCGCCTCGATCATCACGCTCAAACTCAGCGTTATCCAGTCTTGCAATCGATCAGGTAGCGACCACTGCCCTGTTTGTGCCGACATAAGGCGAAGTGCAGCCATCCCAACGAGCACTCCAGCCACTACCGCGACGCGGTGCCACCGCTTCGCCAACCAACGAATCATTTTCATGCTTCTATTATACCGTGAAGGGTAAGGTTGGTAATACGGCTATACGGCTTTTTCTTGCTCTCGCTGCCAGCGGCGACGAACATCGATAATAGACATCTGGGCCAATGCGTCAATAGGGATGCCCTGCATATAGGCAATGACGCGCGCTGCGTACTCGGGGTGTGGGTAGGCAGCGGCACGCTTTGGACTACGCCCCGCCTTAAGTCCATCAAGCACACCACGCATCCGCTTCCAAAATGAATAATAATCGAGTTTTGCTTTAACCTGCCAATGCTGAGCATCCTCTATGACAAAGCCCTCGATCGGTACACCGTCATACAAATAGTCAAGCCCCTGCACCTGCTCATACCACGTCACAAACTCCTCCCACGTCTGGAGCGTCACCGCAAGCCGCTTGGTTTCCATGCCAAACATAGCCGCAAATCGCTCACGCTCAACTTGATCAACTGCGGCAAATTTCGCCTGGCGATGCACTATATCGAGCAAAACAATCCGGTCTTGTGCATACTCAATAATATGTGGATCCTCTGTCGGGAGTATCACCTCGCAGACCAAACATACATTGTGCTCGGCAAGATACTGACGGATCGCATCGACATGCTTACCATAGCGCTGCAAAAATAAGCGACGAAACCATCCGGCAAAATCACTCTCCGTTGTTGTTTTCGACGCAAAAACGAGGTCACCTAGTGTCGCATCATAGCCTACCAAACCAAGATAGCCATTCTCCTTCACCCAGGCACGCACTGGAAAAACAAGTTGATCTTTGAGCGCAGCAAATTCAGTTTCTCGTCGCTCACCAATATTGAAGAATTTATCATAGGCACGAATCACAATCTCATTTGTGAGTGTATTCATAAATAGTCCACGGGCTCGCACTGTTTGCGCTGTCCATTTTTTATCATAAAACACCTTTGGTTTAAAGTGGAATGAGCTAATATTGCCCGGCAGTGACCGCTCGCTAATCAGTTTATTGGTGCGTAGACTATGGATGAGCGGTGCATTTTCTGGATGGAGGAGACCTTCGGCCGATTGGTTGCTTATCTCAACAACCGACCAGCCCTTCTCGGCAAGCTGCGCAACCCGTAGTGTGCCACCAAACTCCACTTTGCCCTCGAGATTAAAGCACCGCTGATTATACTGCGCTGGATAATTCTGAGCGTTGCGATGACCATGCACTTGATAGACACTATCAGGGGTATGGGCGACAAAAGCATCGTCAATAGCACCAACCTGATCATATCGCCCCACACCACGAATATACTGCTGGCTGGCTAGCAGCAGAGGATTCTCTGGTAAATTACTCACTCCCGCATGACTCACAAATACCCGCTTATCATGCCGTGTGTAGTAGAGGCAATCTTGCATAGAGTTCATCAAGCGACTGACGGCACGCTTGTCTATATTGGCACGCTCTAGCTGTGCTCGAGTTCGACCATTAAACTCTCGTGCTCTTATCGGCTGGTGAGTAAGCCACTGCCAAATATAACCATCATGGTTACCCTCAATAAACGTCACATTTGGCCTGTCGACAAAATTATCACACACATACTGCAACACTTCTGCATTCTCTGTGCCGCGATCAAGTAGGTCTCCCGTAAAGACATAATAATCATGCTCGGTATAGGGATGCTGTTCAAAATATTCACGCAGTGGCGTATAGCATCCTTGGATATCACCAATATGATGAATATGCTCATACTGGCTCAAATTAATCGGTTTCTGGTACGATGCGATAAGCTCTTTTACTGCCGCTGGCTGTATGACAGTGTATTGTTTTGGTATAGCACATGTGGAGAGACGAGCGTGCATTTTCTCGAGAACTACATCATCGACTATCTTATGTGGTGCACGCTGACGGTTGCGCTCTAGACAGACCGCAAGCGGTACATCCGCAAAATCTATAACGTACAGCTTATAGCGATACTTTTGTGCAAGCTGTGCATACTGCTGAAAGTACGAGCTCGTTGTATGTGTTGCATCAACCACAATGAGCTCACCACGAGCCATACGCATATCAAGCAACTCGTGAAGCTGCTGCCACACCCGTCGATCATCCTGATATGGCATAACGATGCGTCCTGTATCATTCATCACTGGGCTGCTATACGCTAGGCGCAGAGTATCAGGAGATAGTGTATATGGGCCAAGTCCAGCAGATTGCAAAAAGGTGCTTTTACCAGATCCAGGAATTCCACGTGTAATAAAAAGATGTCGCATATTTTCTCCTTTCTGTAGCGTTGTTTCAAGATTTCGCTTAACTATATCTAACTCAAGTAATTTACTCTTGTTTTTATATTATATCATCATCTGTTAGAAAAGGCTTCTACCTCATTAGGGGTATGTAGCATTTTTATCTTATTTTATGAATGATATTTATTAATAGTTCATTGCAAAATACCCCATTGGGGTATTTTGCAATGAACATGAAGTGTACATATTCTATTTTATAATGTCTTTCGTATCAGACTCCGCTTATCCCATTTTGTTCTTACCTCGGTTCGCGCTACAATATAGCTATGTTCTATAAGGTGGAAGAGACAGATGCTCAGGTTTATTCAGGTGTTGAAAGTAATACAACACCTATAAAACTTTGCGGCTTTTTTTATACATGGCTCTGCCTTATTATTACTAGTCTACTAATCTGCTCACTTTGGTATGGCCAACAATCACAAAAATCATCACACATCACACATATACCACCATCAACAACGCACACTTACACACTATCATCCTCTCGTGGTGCTGTTCGCTCACGCATCATCAAGCATCAATCGGTATCACACCAAACAATCGTCACCTATCCACAAACAGGTATTGCCAACATAGACAAAACAGTTGCCACAATCATCGACAATACTATTCCATCTCAACAAACAGCTTCAGCTACTATAGCAGCTCGAAGCAACACCATTACCTATCGCATTATTCACCAAGATGACACGACGATTTCTCTCGCTGTGTTTATCCGTACTACTGTACCTCATGCTCTGCCAACCAACACGGTTCACTACTGGACATTCGATAAAATGAGCGGCCAGCCAATTACATCGTCTGCCCTCGTTGATACATCAATCGCAGGGATAAATGAGATTGTTATTGCTCTACGTAAACAGGTGCAGCAGCGCTACCCGCATGCAGAGCCAGTAAAAGTAGCGGGAGTCATTACTCCAGAATCTATCACGAACTTTTTAGTACACGACCGAAAAACAATTGGCTTTCTCTTTGATAAACGCTCGCTTGGTATTGGCGTAGATGGAACCATCAGCCTGAAATTGCCAATCAAGCAGCTCAGCCATTTTGTCCAAAACCCAACCACCAAGAAGCTTTTTGATATTCCACCGTCAGCATTATCATCAACAACCGACTGTGTGCGCCATCGTTGTATTGCACTCACCTTTGACGACGGGCCTGGGCCATATACTCAGACACTGCTCGAGCACCTTGGTCGCTATCATGCTAAGGCAACCTTCTTTGTGGTGGGGCGAAATGTTGCACCATATAATATCGCGCTCCAGCAAGCAGTTCAACGCAAACACCAAGTAGGCAACCACACGTGGAGTCATCCACTCCTTCCTAAGCGCGACGAAGCTGTCATCCGCCAAGAGATTGAGAGTACAAACAGTGCCGTTGCTGCAGCTACTGGCGTGACACCAACAATGGTCCGTCCACCATATGGTGGCATGAATGACAAGGTGCGTGCGCAACTCCAGCAGCTTACTATGCCAGCCATTATGTGGTCAATAGATACACGCGATTGGGCCAACCACGATGCAGCAATTGTCTGTAGCCGTGCCGTTGCCAATGCCGCACCTGGTGCGATTATCCTCATGCACGACATCCACAAAACCAGCGTCGATGCTGTGCCGTGTATCCTCGATGCATTGCAAAAGCAAGGGTATAGATTTGTCACGGTCAAGAACCTATTTGGTCATCCGCTCAGCGCTGGCGAGTCATATTCTCAATATAAGCAGTAGTGGGTCTTTTATAAACTGCTCATGCTACCATTCCGCTGTGTAATCCTCTACACTAATGCTATGCAACAACCATTTCTTCCTAACAACACCTCTCTCTTCTCTTCAAGTCCACTCGATCTGGAGCAGCGGCTTGACGTCCTGCAGCTTCCTGAGGCGAAGCTGCTGATCGGCGAACATATCAAAGCCTCACCAGAGTCACAAGTGGCAAATGAGGCAACCAATCAGCGCGCAGAATATCAACGAACTGTCTGCTCGCTCAATGTTATGGACTATCTATATTATGGCGGCGATGAAAATTATCACAAACTGACCGCCGCGCAGAGCGACGCCAATCGCCTCACGCGCGAAGAATTTGAAGAATTTCATCAGTGGGTTGCAAGCAACTTGCCTGGCGAGCATAGTGCTAATGTGATGCGCTATATTATGCTTATTCATGATTTAGGCAAGAACCAAACGCTTGCGAGCACCGTTATGGGAGAGGATGCCGCTGATTCGGTCGATCATGACGAAGTGTTGCGCCGCTTGCTCAGGTCAGATTACGCTGCAAAGCGCACAGAGTTATTACCGACATTCAGCCAATTAAGCGAAGCAGATCAAATGATCATACGTGATGTCATCAACACAGAACTCAATCTTGGCCAGTTTATCCAAGCCGAAGCACCAGCGGCAGCGCTGGCAGGCTTTGCGGACAGTGCTGAGCTGGTGCGCTCGCTCTATATCATGCATACTCTGTTTGATATTGCTGGTGCGCTGGGCCACGTTAATGCTGAGAGTTCTCTGCTCCTCACTTCTCCTCTGTACAACCAAATGGCAGCAGCCTGCGACGTCTTAACCGACAGCACCCTCTCAACCGACGACGCACGCTACGCTCACTACCTCGCTCGGCGAGCACAGCGCTTTGGCCTAAGTGATGACGCTATTGAGCAGCTCATCAACAGCCAAGCACACACCCACACCGTGCGCCTTGCCTGTATGCTGCGCTATGACACACCAGAGGAATATCAGCAACTGACCGAGGCGCTAGATACGCTACCTGGCCCTGTACAAGCTATTCTCGCTCAAGAGCTCAGCAATGATGGCATTCATCAGCGCGCGACCCTGCCTTACTACGGCCCAGCCTTGCTGAAGGGGCTTGAAAAACATCATAGCCTTAGCACAGCACTCACCCACTTTGCTCATGTCTTGCAAGAGGCGCACATTGCCGACAAAGCAGCGCGCAAAGCCGGCGAGACAGGTATCGTCACGGCAGACCTCAGCACCATCGCCCAAGCTGCCAACCAAGGCACGCTCGATCCACACCAGGCTGAGCTGCGCTTCCACCACAGCGGTGAGATGCTTGTGTCAGAATATCAGGACACACCTGAGCTTGCTATCGATTCACTTCCGGTGTTTGACTCTGAGCAGCTACATGGCAAGCGGATCATCTACCTTGGGATGGGTGGTGGCTCGGATGGTATTCAGGCTGCTATGCTCAGCAAGCTGCATCAGCAGCACCATGCCGTGCAGCCTACAGCCATTGTATCGGTGCGCAACTTCGCCGCCGATAGCAACAAACAGCTTGCTCATACTGGCCGACAGATTAGTGACGCAACAGTAGAAATCACAGAGGAAACGACCAAAGTTGGTGACTGGCGCTTCCTTGAGGATATTATTGCCAAGGATGAAACAATCGCACCAGTTTATCTGCTTAATTCGATTGAGCCGGAGCAGATTGCCCACGACCTACAGCTCCTCATCCGCGAGACGGGAGCTGATGCGATTTGTGGCATTGATACTGGTGGTGATGTACTCTACCGCGCCAATACTGCTATCGACCCCACAACCTCATCACCGGATCAAGATTATGCTGTACTCGCTGCTCTCCATATGGTTAACGCCGCGGCAGAGGCGGATAGCACACCACTTGATGTCTTTACGGCTATCGTTGCACCTGGTGTAGATACCCCTCCATACGCCAATGATATGCTTGCCCGTAGCAATGCCCAGCGCTATCTTCTCCAGCCAGACGATACCACCACCATTACTCAAACCTACGCTGCATGGCGCATGGACGGCTCTGCGAGCGAAGAAGGGCTTTATGGCAAGACACCACTGGCGTGGATCGCCGCGCTGACGGGCAAGTACGGCCTACAGCCACTTGCCCTCCCGCGCGCTAATGCAACGTCAGTCAATAACCCATGGCGCACCTTTATGAATATCCGCCCTTCGACCGCCAGTGTGGTAATGATGCAGGCTGAGCGGTTATACCAAGCTGTAAATCATTGATTAAATTAATCAGTAATGAAAGGAGCTCTTCATATGAAATTAACTTTCATGACATACAACATCTACAATGGTGCCGAGACAACGATCAATGACGTTATTGCAGTTATCAACGAAGCAAAGCCAGATATCCTGACGCTCAACGAAGCAAACGGCTTCGAGAACGACACAAGAAAACGCCTTGCATACGTCTCAGAACAAACCGCTATGCCCTATACTCACCTTGCACTCTGCGGTGATGGGTCGTGGTATCATACAGCATTGCTATCCAGGTATCCTATCCTGGATGCAACATTGCTCTACCCATGTAGCCGATCACTCTTAGTAAGCCGCGTTCAAATAAACAACCACATTTTCTCTATTGGTAGCCTTCATCTTTCACCGCGATGCGAAGCTGACCGACTGCAAGAGGTGCACCGGCTTATTAACCATATTGGTGAGAATAGTACTCATACTGTCGTTATGGGTGACTGTAATTCACTCTCGTTTTATGATACATATCCGCCTGATATGGTAGATTCTTTTGATGCAAACTTGACGCGCAAATTTACTCGTGATGGCACAATTGTTCATGATGTCACTCGTTTTATGGCACAGGCGGGCCTTGTCGATACAGCAGCTGCTTTGCAACAACACGCAACCCCGACGGCTCCAACACCACTGCCGCCACACCCCGATCACCCAACCAGCCGGCTTGACTATATCTTTGTCTCGAAGGATCTGCAGCCTGCATTAACCTCATACAATGTTGTCAAAACACCACTATCAGACCGAGCGTCTGATCACTACCCAGTCGTTGTTGATCTTACACTATAGTGTAAGCTCGCTTGTCTACTAGGGTTAGTCTCTCAGTATTTGAATTTTGCGGCTCAAGGGCGATATACGCTTTAATAAAATAAGACCGATTTTCATCGGTCTTTATTATACATCGTGGCTCCGGAGACTGGGCTCGAACCAGCGACCTAATCGTTAACAGCGACCCGCTCTACCACTGAGCTACTCCGGATTACTCTGTAAGTATACCGGTTGAAGGGGTGGTTCGTCAAGAGTCACGCCGCAAAATAGGCATTTTATGCTATGGCTGGCTACGGAATTGTTCGATCCGCTTAGTTAGCTCAGCGATATTGTTCCAACTACTGCCATCTGTCATGATGGCGAGCACATATTTGCCGTTCGAGCCATAGACGATCGCTGCGTCGTGCAGGAGACCATTCAAGAACCCAACCTTATTTGCCACCGTGCCATTCGTGCCAGCAGGAATACCCTTGCGATATACATTAGCCTTGAGCGCAGAGAGGAATCGGTCGCGGTTGGCACTACTAAAGTTCTGCCCTGCATCAAGCATTGCCATAAAGCGTGCGAGATCATTTGCTGTGGTGTATGGCCCGCCAGACTTGGCAAAGGTCGTGTCTTTGAAGCCAATGTCATTGACATCCTTCGTCACAACGTCATAACCAATAACCTTAAGGTAGTTCTCTGCACATGGGTTATCGCTCTGGCTAATCATCTTATTGAAGCAAACCTGGTTATCCTCCCAGCGCCAGCCTGCTGCTTCCTCTCGCCGAAGCACGCTATAACCAACAAATAGTTTGTATGTACTGGCAGTGACAAATTGCTTATTGCCATTGTAGCTCGCATTGCGCTTTTTACCATCAATTTCTAAGAATGAGACACCATACGTCCCTGGGTGATCCTCAGCATAGTGTTTGAGAAGAGCGTTGAGCCCATCTTCGGTCGAGCTATAATTGCGGTCATATTCTACCTTGGCTGGCACCGTCTTCGTCACTGCGGTTGGCTGTGGGAGGGTTTGATTAATAAACTCCGAGAGCTGCTGTGCAGTTGCGTCAATATCGAGCGTGCGCCCTGGTTTACCATCTGTGCGTGACGTTTCAGTGAGATCGTATGTGGCAACTTTCGTGGTACCTGGGTCAATATTTACCTTTGGCGTGACATGCTTTGTGAGATAGCCGGAGGCCTGTGATGCACTAATGCTTGCTACTAATGTCTTGTCCTTTGGCTGAGCAACAACCCACTGAATAACTTCATTCGCTGGCAATGTCACTGTCTCCTCGTTTACCTTAAGGGTGACACCCTTGCCGATAACCTTTATGATTTTTTGCTCGAGCGCCTTCGCTGCATCGGTTGTAATAGCCGGGGCGATGCCGCGCATTGGGATCTCAACGGTCGTGCCCTGTACAAGACGTGGGCTAATTGCACCAATGCTATGCGATACCGCATCACGCTGACACTCACCACCGCGCCGCGCTTGATTCACCACCAACTTGCCATGTTCGACCTTGAGGCTCGCATCGACTGGTGCACGCTTACAGACTGGCATGATCGTCTGAGTAATATATTGCTCGGTACGCGTCGTAGTCGTTAATTTTGGCGAGCTTGGCACATCTGGCTGCCACCAGAACGACGACAACGGCATAATTCGCCACAGCAAGGGATACTGCGCCTGCGCAAGCCGGTCGGTGTTGTCTACTGTAATAGCAAGCTGCTCAATCGTCGGCGAGGCAATGGTTGTGCCATCACCCACTAGCTTTACGGAGTGCCCTTGGTACGCCTGGTTAAGCGTTTCTGTGGCTTCTGACATTGTCTGCCAACCAAGCGACACGCCATCGATCCGCGCATTTGGTAGCAATCGATCACTCGGATACACCAGCTGGAACAGCACATTGAGCCCAAGAATAATACCAATGGTGATATATGTTTTGCGCCGTGTCCAGCGAATACGCAGCACTGGCACACGCCAATCGGCAAAACGAAGTTTCTCGGCAATAGTTGCCTTGCGGCGTCGGGGGGACGGACGCTGCGCGCGCGGAGGAGTGTACATCATGTAGATATTATATCATCTATGATGATTGGTCGCTTTGCAAAATTTCTAGTGCGCGCTGCAAAACCGCAATATCATCAGCGGCATTGTCCTGCTGCTCTAATGCGCTTATTTTTGCACGAATCACCTGCTCGACTGGCGCTACCACCACATCCGCAGCATTCTGAGTGGGTGGTACCACTTGCAGGCTACGCGCCGAGTTATCCTTCTTGACCAAAAATCCACGAACAATCAGGCCGTTGACATGCGCTGCCACCGTACTAACCGACTTGTAATCAAAGGCACACATAATCTCGCGGTAGCTTGGACCATAGCCATTACTCTTGATAAATGTGTCTATAAACGTCAATAATTCACGTTGTTTTCGCGTTGGGCTTGTCATAATCCATCCTCCGTTATCGCTAGTGCTGCCAGCCCCCACCAGAGCATCGACACAGTGTCGTCAACAAAAACTGGTAAGAACAATCCTATCACAGTTAAGCCGATTCCGCCAGCAAAACTACCGAAAGCCAGCCAATATGACCGGCGATGCCATAATTTTACCAGTACACCAGTGGTTAATGCAACTAATAATAGTAATCCAATCCAGCCAATTTCGTGAGCAACGAACAAATAGTGGTTTTCAATGATTAAGCTTTGCCCATTGCCAAGAAGCGATGCCGAGCCAGTACTCCCCACGCCAGTGCCAAGCGGTTGCTGCAAGGCGCGCGCTAGGCCAGCTTGCAACGAAGTGATTCGGTCGCTGTCGGATGTTTGGGTCGGGCCATGCGTTGGGTCGTTATGCAAGATAACATTATCAATAAAGTGTGGATCCCTAGCGTAGCCAATACTACCAACAATCACCCCACAGCCAAGTATTGCACCAGCACCCCACAGTACGATACGCCGAGATGCCTGCGACCGCCATGCCCTGACAATCGCAACAATACCAACGCCAACCGTCACCGCGAGCAGCGCACTTCGCGAATAGCTCTGCCACACGGCAAGTGCCGCTAGCAGTACCATACCACCAAGCACCCAACGCTGCATATGCGAGATACGCCGCCATTGCAATGCGCTATACGCCACGATAAGCGTCAGGACAGTACTTGCATACGCCCCAAGTGGGTTTGGCCCACGCAGCGTGCTATTAATGCGGACATAGGCACTGTTGGAGTCGACTGTTTGGTAGGGCTCGATCGTCGTCGGCCCGTAGCCAAGCGGCACCAACACATCACGCGGCAGGACAAGCTGCGCTGCTGCAAAGCCAATCACGATGACTGCACCCGCACCAAGCATACGCAGCAACCAGCGCCGATACTGCGGATAATTACTCACAAATACATAGACCGTCGCACCAAGCACCACAAAACGCAGGTCAATCAACAAACCTGATAGCAATGCCAAACCAGACGTCGGCACAAGCAGCGCCACCACGCCGTGCCACAGCGCAAAGGCGAGCGCAAGCTGAATAATGCGATCACTCAGCCAACGCTGCCACTGTCGACGTAGCGTCACGTCGATAACAACAAGAAGCAAAACAATGAGAAGTAAAACTTCCTTCCATGCCTTGACAAAGAGCGCATAATCTGGCCAATGAGTACCCACCCATACGGTCAGCGGCGCATGGATAGCCAGTCCGAAAAATATCGTACACAAAAACCAAGCCGGTATCTTTTCTCGCAATAACCGCTTCATCTCTTTCTAGTGTAGCAAACTTTCGGTAAAAAGTGTTATAGTAACAGTTGTTATGCCGTCAAAAAATACGAAATTTTATAGTCTCATTCTCATCGGCCTCGATTTTGTTGTGCTGATGGCGGTGTTTTTCATCGCATACTATGTCCGCACGCAAATCGATCACCGTGATTTGCTCCATACTGTCTATGCCAGCGACTACTTGCTCGGCTTCGTCGTCATTGCGCCAGTGTGGATTATTCTCTATGCCTCGCTTGGGCTCTATAGCGCGAGCGTCTATAGCCGGCGACTCGTCGAATGGGGGCGACTGCTGCTTGGGACATTCATGGGTATTCTGCTGGTAATCGGCTGGGAGTACGGCACACGAATGTATATCTTTCCAGCCCGCTTGGTAGCAATGTATGTCTTTCTTGGTTCGTTCTTAGCAATTGGCACTGTGCGCGAATTGTTTCGCCTCACACGAAGTTGGCTCTTCCAGTACAACCATGGTGTGAACCGTGTGATGGTAATCGGGACATCACTGGCAACACGAGACATCGCTGAGTCGATCTCGACCACCTACAAATCAGGTTTTCGTGTTGTGGCAATGGCTGGCCCCAAGCGCTTTGTGCCACCTGGACTCGATGTTGTTCATTTTGCATCACTCGACCCTGCCCTTATGCAAATCAAAGAGCTCAAGATCGACACCATTATCCAAACCAACCTCTACGAAAACGAGGAAAAGAATCAAAAAGTGCTTGGTGCCGCACAGGTCAACCATATCCAATACAACTTCATCCCTGGCGAGCCAGAATTTTATACTGGCAAAAACACCATCGATGTTTTTCTTGGCTACCCAATGATTACCGTTAGTCAAACACCACTCATTGGCTGGGGAGAAATCGCAAAGCGGATTTTCGACACAATTATTTCTGGCATACTGCTCATTGCCCTTGCCCCGCTTTTTGTACTCCTTATCATTATGCAAAAGATCTTTAACCCCGGGCCAGCATTTTATATCTCAAAGCGCCTCAGCCGCTACTCCGAGCCGATCCAGCTCATCAAGTTCCGTAGTATGGGCGCACAGTATGGCAAGCAAGACGCAGCTGATGAATTCCGTGCAATGGGTCGCGATGACCTGGCTGAAGAGTATGAAAAAAATCGCAAGGTCGAGCACGACCCACGCATCACGCGCTTTGGCAATTTTTTGCGGGCAACATCGCTTGACGAATTACCCCAGATTTTCAACGTCTTTCGTGGCGATTTGAGCTTGGTCGGGCCGCGGCCAATTCTACCCCAAGAAGTAAAGTTCAGCTCAGCCCGCACAGCACTCCTGCACAGTGTAAAGTCTGGGGTGACGGGCTTATGGCAGGTGTCTGGGCGCTCAAACCTGAGCTTCGATGAGCGAATTGAGCTTGAGCTATTTTATGCCCAAAACTGGAGCTTCTGGCTGGACATCAAGATCCTATTCAAGACGATCGGCGTGGTGCTACGCAAGACAGGCGCAAAATAAACGACATATTGTTATAGAGCTAAAGTAAGAGAGAATAACCTCAATAGGCTGTTTCTTGTTTAGATTCCAAACCACACTATCTTTTGATAGATTTGTTCTACTCCATCTACTGGAATACTTTTGTTTATTAGTTTTCATAACAAACTGTCATCTTTAATATAAAAGATTAATAGTGGAAGGTGTCGATGTTTTATAACATCTCTAAGAAAATAGTAGAAGTGTGGGACAGAAAATCGCAATAATAAGCCGTCGGACTTGGGCACTGCCCACAAAAAAGCGCGTAACCCTCAGTTATTTTATTATCTGGTCACGCACTACCTTGCGTAGCTTGGTTAGAAATAGCGTCTTATCAAAACGCTGTGCGGTGCGACGCAAGACCGTCGGATCAAAGGTTCGTTTCTCGGCCTGCTCAATTGCTTTAGCAACGCTGATACTTGTCTGTCGGTCAAATAGCACACCCACTTCGGGTGACGTCACGATATCTGTTGTCCCGCCACGCGCTAAGCCAATCACTGGCGCACCAGCCGCTAGCGCTTCAACACTGACAATTCCAAAGTCTTCCTCTGCTGGATAGATAAAGCCACGTGCTGTTGTAATGGCCTTCTCATACTCGGCATCGCTCGCATCGCCGAAGCGATCGGTGCGGAACTCAACTGTTGGACCAGCCAGATCAACGAGCCTATTGTGTGCGGGGCCATTACCAAAGACGATCAGCTTCTTGCCAAGCTTCGTCGCTGCCGTGACTGCCAAGTCGTACCGCTTGTATGGCAACTGCCGGCCAATCGTCACATAATGATCACCCCGCTTGGCAGCAGGCGTAAACCGGCTTATATCTACCGGTGGATGGATGACGATACTATTTCGATTGTAATATTTTTTAATGCGCTGTTGCGTCTCGGTAGAGTTTGCCAAGAAAACATCGACTTGCCGAGCCGCTTGAAGGTCTAGCTTGCGCTGGTGTGGCACCATGAGTGGCATGAGTGTGCGAATGAGTGGATTAAGGTTACCATAGCCTGGATCGCGCCGATATTCATCGTAGTGACTCCAGTAGTATCGTGGTGGTGTGTGGCAGTAGTTGATGATGACTTGGCCAGGCCGCGTCTTTCTCACTTGGTGACCATGCATGTATGAGCTGGTGAGGATGATATCAAACTCACGCAAATCAAGTCGCCGCATCGCTTTAACAGCCAGTGTTGGAAACAGCTTATAATACGTGCGCACCTTGCGCGGGATTTTTTGCAAAAACGACGGCCGAACATCAAGCTCAGCAAAGGCTGGCATTTTGTCCTCATTATACATTGCGGTATAGATCGGTGCATCCGGAAAAGCTTCGTGCATGGCCAACACGACATTCTCAGCACCACCCATTGTTGTCAAGAAGTCGCAGACAATGGCAATTTTGGGTTGTTTACTCATAGTATCAGTGTAGCGCAAAGGAGAGATTTTACCTATACCTTACTCCACCGTCACACTCTTGGCAAGATTGCGCGGCTGGTCGACGTCGTGCCCCCGTTCCACTGCCATGTAGTAAGCAAGAAGCTGTGATATAACATTAAACAAAATTGGCGTGAGGTGCTGCAGCTTAGTTGCAACACGCACCACTGTCTCGGCAGGGACGCGTTTATCCGTATCGGTAATAACAATTGCATGAGCACCACGTGCATTCATCTCTATCAAATTACTCTGCGATTTTTCGTACAGCCAGTTGTCCTGCAAATAACACACTTCGAAGAAATGATCGTCGATCAGGGCAATTGGCCCATGCTTGAGCTCACCTGCTGCATAGGCTTCAGCATGAATATAGCTTACCTCCTTAAGCTTAAGTGCACCCTCAAGTGCAGCTGGGTAGAGTGTATCGCGACCAATATAGAGCGCATGATTATAGTGAGCATAATTATGTGCGATATCTTTGACGCTATCAGCCTGCTTAGCCAGCGTCTTTTCGATCTCGGCTGGTAGCATCTCAAGCTCGTTGATAAACTCACCTATCAGCTGTGGGTTTGTTCCCTTGGCTGCTGCGAGCATCAGGCCAAAGATTGTCATTGCGGCCACTTGCGAAGTAAAGGCCTTGGTGCTGGCCACACTGATCTCTGCCCCCACGTGTACATATACTCCACCGTCAACTTCGCGGGCAATCGTGCTCCCCACTGCATTGACGACGCCAAGGCACGTCACACCCCGTCGCTTAAGTTCCGTCAGACAGGCCAATGTATCGGCCGTCTCACCACTCTGACTCACAATGAGCGCAACGGTATGCTCGGGGATGTTATATGCTCGGTAGCGTAGCTCACTAGCAATCTCCACACTCACTGTCACATCATCAGTCAGTTGCTCAATAAAATAACTAGCCTGCATTCCCGCAAAATACGCCGTGCCACAGCCCACAATCATCACATGCTTGATCTGCCGCAATTCAGCATCACTTAAGTCTATGCCGCCTAGCCGGGCATAGCGCTGCGCGGCAATCACGCGCCCAGCCAGCGTTGCCGCAAGGCTAGTCGGCTGCTCAAATATTTCTTTGAGGAGAAAGTGGTCGTACCCCTGTTTTTGAATAGCTTGCAAATCCATCTCTAGTGTCTCTACTTGCACATCGACCACTTGCGAATCAGTCGTTTGGAGCTCAAGGCCAGTGCGGGTGCAGCGCCCTACTTCGCCATCGTGCAGATAGACCACTTGGTTGGTATACCCCACCAAGGCCGATGCATCACTGGCAATGTACGTTTCGCCATCGCCCAACCCAACAATGAGTGGACTACCCTTGCGGGCCACAATGATTTCGTCAGGGTTATCGGCTTGGACGACCGCCAAGCCGTATGTGCCCACCACCATTTTGAGCGCACCTCGCACTGCCGCTAGGAGATCTGGTGCTTGTTTGTGTAGGTAGTCAATGAGCGCCGTCAATACCTCGGTGTCAGTATCACTCTTAAATTCATACTCGTGCGCTGCAAGCATCGTCTTGAGCGCCTGATAGTTCTCGATAATGCCATTATGTACAACGTAGATCTGCCCCACCTGATGTGGGTGGGCATTGCGTTTGCTCGGTGCACCGTGGGTTGCCCAGCGAGTGTGACCAATGCCAACCGTATCAGTCGTCTTGTGGCGAGCTGTAAGCTCATTCAGCGCAGCCACCTTGCCTTTCGTTCGGAGTAACGTTGGCGCAGCATCCTTGTCGAGTGTAACAATACCAGCACTATCATATCCGCGATATTCAAGCCGCTTGAGCTCCGTCAGCAGTACACCCTGCGCTGGCCGCGTTCCGATATATCCAACTATTCCACACATAGGTTTTTCCTTTCCTCTTGTATTATGACGCTATAGTCTTTGCCTTCTAGTGTACTCTCATTTTTAAATAATTTTGCAAGAATGTAAAAATTACAATGATTTTTCTCTGTTAGATTGTGTTGGCGTTTTTACATCAATAGCACTTTACCCATAAAAGATAGAGAAAAACGACAGAAAAAGCAAGAACGAATGCAGTGCTCATTCTCAGCAATAGTTAAGCCGATATGCTCATACTTATAGACGAAGATAATACGATATGTTCGACATTTTTTCGACGAAGGGGTATACTAAGTGGTATGAGTAGAGAAACGATTTTAGTCACTGGTGGCGCTGGATATATTGGCAGCCACACCATTATCGAGCTTATTGCGGCAGGATTTGGCGTCGTCGTTATTGACAACCTTGCCAATGCAAGCCACGAAAGTCTGCGACGTGTCGAAACAATTACCGGTACAACCATCCCCTTTGTCGAGGCAGATGTGCGCAACCGATCGGCACTCGATGCGATTTTTACTAAGTATGATATCAGTGCTGTCATTCACTTTGCTGGACTCAAGGCAGTTGGCGAGTCGGTTGAGAAACCGCTGGAATACTATGACTGCAATCTTAGCTCAACCTTCACCCTCTTAGCGGCAATGCGCCAACATAGAGTGCAGCAGCTTGTATTCTCGAGCTCTGCGACGGTCTATGGCACACCAGAGTCATTGCCCCTCACTGAATCATCGCGCACTGGCACGGGCATTACCAATCCGTACGGCTGGACGAAATATATGATCGAACAGATCATTCGTGACTATTGCACGGCTCACCCCGACTTCCAGGCAACTATCTTGCGCTACTTTAATCCAATTGGTGCCCATGCGTCAGGTATGATTGGCGAAGACCCAAATGGCATCCCTAATAATCTCCTACCTTATGTTGCACAAGTTGCCGTTGGAAAATTGCAAAGCGTTGGTGTATTTGGTGATGACTACGACACGCCCGACGGCACTGGTGTGCGCGACTACATTCACGTCGTCGACCTTGCCAAGGGGCATGTGGCTGCCCTATCACACATGAAGCAAGGCGAGCACACCTATAACCTTGGCACTGGCCATGGTACCTCTGTTTTGGAGATCATTAGCGCCTTTGGCAAAGCGTGCAAACATGACATTCCATACGAGATAAAACCACGCCGGGCTGGTGATATTGCAGCTTGCTATGCCGACTGCAGCAAGGCACAGCAAGAGCTTGGTTGGTATGCAGAGCTGTCGATTGAGCAAGCCTGTGAAGACTCCTGGCGCTGGCAGTCTCATAACCCAAATGGGTATAAGAATTAAAATTTAGATAATACCCCATGAGGGTATTTTGCAATGAACAAAATATTTATTACATCAAATTGAGCATACTATTTGTTCGTACTATAATTTTGCTGTTCAAAATATCGGTTTATTAACAATCTGTGCTTCTCGTGTGAACAATAAATGTATTCAGGCTGTTCTCGTCTGCCAAATGTAAATCTGCGGAAACAAAAAAACAGCCCACTATCTACGGGCTGTTTTCTAGTGCAAATAGCAAAAGTTAGCTTACTCGAGCAATTCTACTCTTGGCCAGTCGCTTGGTTGATCCGGGTTGAGGAATCTGGTTTGCCTTCGCCGGCGTCGAAGCGCATTTCTATGTTGTACTTTTTACACACTTCTGCTTCGGGAATAGCCTTCTCCGTGTCACGATCACCGCCGTTGGCAAAGATGAGTTGGTCGCCTGGATACTGGCCAGCAACCATCTCGAGTGATTTGATTTGTGTGGGATCTTCGTCGATCGATAGAATTACTTGATCAACACCTTTGAGGGCACGCATGAGACGCAGGCGATTGCTTTCGTTGAGGATAATTTTACCTTTTTTCAGCAACTGCTGTTTGTCATTATTGACAATAACAATAAGTTTGTCGCCCATTGCGGCAGCTGCTTCGATCATATCGATATGCCCACCATGGAGCGGGTTAAAATAACCACTGACAATTACTACTCGCATTTATTACTATCTCCTTGTTGTTTACCATTAGAAAGCTTCTGTTGCTATATTATACCATTACTCTTGTATATCTCGACACCATCCCCTATTTCACGCTATAATACAGCTATGACAAAACTGCTTATCACCGGTGGTGCGGGGTTCATTGGCTCGAACTTCGTGCATTATACCGTTCATCACAAGCCGGAATATGAAATCACTGTCGTCGATAAGATGACATATGCTGCGAACCCGCACAACCTTGATGGAGTGCGCGAGCAGATCAACTTCGTGCAGGGCGATATTTGCAATGCCGAACTGATGGATCGCTTGATTGCCGAGACGGATATCGTTGTCCACTTTGCGGCGGAGAGTCATAACGATAACTCACTGCGCGATCCAAAGCCTTTCCTCGACACCAACGTGTATGGCACATACACTATCTTGCAAGCAGTGCGTAACCACAACAAGCGCCTCCATCACATTAGCACCGATGAAGTGTTTGGCGATCTAGAATTGGACGATCCAAACCGCTTTACCGAGGAGACACCATACAATCCATCGAGCCCCTATTCAAGCACCAAGGCATCGAGCGATATGCTGGTGCGCGCCTGGATCCGCAGCTTTGGCGTGAAGGCGACGATTAGCAACTGCTCCAACAACTACGGCCCTCGCCAGCACATCGAGAAATTTATCCCACGGCAAATCACTAACATCCTAAGTGACATCAAACCAAAGCTCTATGGCACAGGCGAGCAGGTACGCGACTGGATTCACGTTGATGACCACAACTCAGCAGTGCACTTGATTCTCGAGAAAGGCACGCTAGGCGACACCTATATCATTGGTGCAGACAACGACCACGTCAATAACAAAGCGGTGATTGAGATGATCTGCGACTTAATGGGTAAAGGTAAGGACTGGTATGAGCATGTCAACGATCGCCCCGGCCACGACATGCGCTACGCGATGGACTCGAGCAAGCTGCGCCGCGAGCTTGGCTGGCAACCACAATATACCGACCAAGATGGCATGGCTAACGGCCTACGTCAAACCATTGAGTGGTACACTACCAACCGCGACTGGTGGCAAGCCCAAAAAGCCGCTGTAGAAGCAACCTACGCGAAGCAAGGACAATAAGCCAATGCCTGACACTCCCAGTAAAACTCGCGTGAGTAGCAAGATCGCCTATCAAAACCCCTGGATCACCATCCACGAAGACCAAACACGCGACCGCGCAGGTAACTTGGGAATATACGGCTATATGGAGTCGCGAAACTCGTGTATGGTCATCGCTGTCGACGAGCATGAGCGAATCTACCTGGTGCGCGGCTTCCGTTATCCATCGCAGAGCTTTGGCTGGGAATTGCCTGGTGGCGGTGGTGACGGCGAGGATCTGCTCACCGCCTCCAAGCGTGAGCTAGAGGAAGAGACTGGTATTGTTGCCCAGTCGTGGGAGAAGCTCGGTGAAGCATATGTGTGCAACGGCCTAATGACAGAGAAAATGGCGGTGTGCTTGGCACGAGACCTGTCTTTTGGCGGCAACAAAGAACAATCAGATGAAGTATTTAGCGATATGCGGTTCTTCACTCATGAGGAGATTAACCAGCTTATTACCCAAGGCGATATTAACGACTGCCAGACACTAGCTGGCCTCCATTATTATCATATATGGCGAAAGGAGAACGCATGAATTTCGACCCATCAAGCTATAACGACCTTACCGTGACTGAATCGCCAATTCCAGGGCTATTCGTCATTAAACTGCCTGTCCATGGTGACAACCGTGGGTGGTTCAAAGAAAATTACCAGAAGGAGAAGATGGAAGCGCTGGGGCTACCTGCCTTTGCCATTGTACAAAACAATATCAGCTTCAATGACAAAGCTGGTGCAACACGTGGGCTACACGCCGAGCCCTGGAACAAGTTCATTAGTACCGCGAATGGCCGCGTGTTCGGTGCATGGTGTGATGCGCGCCAAGGCCCAACCTTTGGCCACACATTCTCTGTAGAAATTAATCCTGGCACAGCGGTGTTCGTGCCCAAAGGCGTGGCAAATGGTTACCAGACACTAGACGATAATGTGGCATATACCTACCTGGTTGACGCCCACTGGTCACCAGATGCGCAGTATACCTTTGTTAACCTCTTTGACCCAGCGCTAGATATTGCGTGGCCACTTGGCAAAGATCAGGCGATCATCTCTGACAAAGATGCTGCGCACCCACTCCTGCGCGACGTACAGCCAATGGAATTATAAAAAGAAAGGAAGCGTGCATGACAGATTACACCTCTACCCTCATCATTGGTGCCAACGGGCAATTGGCCAAAGCAATGCAGCAACAATACCCTAGTGCTCGGGCGGTTGGGCATAATGACCTTAACCTCTGTGACGCAGCAGCTATTGCAACCTTCGACTGGTCCGGCATTAAGACAATCATCAACACTGCTGCTTATACCAATGTTGACGGCGCAGAAACATCGGAGGGTCGCGCAGCAGCCTGGCGCATCAACGCCCAAGCGGTGGGACAGCTTGCTCGTATCTGCTCCGAGCGAGACATTACCTTGGTTCATGTGTCGAGCGATTATGTTTTTGATGGTGAGACAGCACCGCATACCGAAGATGAGCTATTTAGCCCCCTAAGTGTCTATGGTGCGTCCAAAGCAGCGGGCGACATTGCCGCGAGCACCACACCACGGCACTATATTGTCCGCACCAGCTGGGTGATCGGCGATGGTAAAAACTTCGTAACAACAATGCTCGGCCTGGTCGCAAAAAATATCGCACCAACAGTGGTAGCAGACCAAATCGGCCGCCTGAGCTTCACACCAGAGATTACGCGCGCAATTGACCACTTGGTAGAAAATAGGACACCATACGGCACTTACAATGTGACGAATAGCGGCCCACTGGCAAGCTGGGCAGACATCACGCGGCAGATCTTTGCCTTGGCAGGGCGTGATGACTTACCAGTAACAGATACAACCACCGCCGAGTATTTTGCTAATAAGCCTGGCGTCGCACCACGACCGCTCAATAGTGACCTCAGCCTTGATAAACTTCATGCGACTGGCTTTATCAGCCAAGACTGGCGCGAGGCACTACGCGAATATGTCGCTCAAAATATTCACTAGCGAACGTCATCATCTAGCAAAACTCTATAAAAATAAATATACTCTTTAAAATACAGAATCTCTGCCATGTGACGAGAGATTCTATATCTAAGCTTAATATACTACTGCGTGCTATGCTTCTTTATCTTTATTGCTAAAATGAAAGTAGAGTATATTAGACCAGCGTATATTATTGATCTGATCGAGGATTTGTGTGTCACCTAAGGAAATCTGCTGATTAACAAAGTAACTGTAGACCTGGGCGACTCCAGAGTCATCTTCATCATTCCTGATTCCTTCGCATAAATCACGGTTTTCTGCTATCATCCCTGCTTCGCCGTC
>CALJPD010000003.1 GCA_937981355.1 uncultured Candidatus Saccharibacteria bacterium
ATAGCTTTGCCAAGGCACAGAATGTGATGAATCGGCAGAGTGACTATGGGCGGCCACTCGACTTTATTAAGGCTACACGCCCGGTGGTTGTTCTTGATGAGCCGCAGAATATGGAGACGGATACGCGGCGGAATGCTATTACTAACCTTAATCCGCTGTGCACGTTGCGTTATAGTGCTACCCACAAGCACTTATATAATTTGCTTTATCGATTAACTCCGGTTGATGCATATGACAAAGGCTTGGTTAAAAAAATCGAGGTGCATAGTGTCCAGAGTGAGGATAATTATAATGATGCATACATTAATGTGCTATCGCTGGAGCGCCAGTCGAAGACTCGTTCGTTTGCTAAAATCGAAGTGGATGCGAGTGATGAGTATGGCTTGCAACGTAAGATCATCAAGGTGTTTCCGGGTGACGATCTGGAGGTGAAAACGGAGCGCTCGGTTTATGCTAGCTATTATATCGAATCGATCAATCACGGCGATAATTGCGTGGAGTTTAGTAATGGTAAAGTAGTTTACGCTGGTCAGCGTGATGAAAGTCTGCATGATGACATCATTAAGCGACAGATTGAACTGACGATTGACGATCATTTTGATAAACAGCGCCAACTAGGTAGTAGCGTTAAAGTACTGAGCTTATTCTTCATTGACAAAGTGGCAAATTATCGTGAATATACGGAGAACGGTGCTAGGAAGGGTAGATTCGCCAAGTGGTTTGAGGAGGCATACGCCAAGGTGGCGTCTAAACCAAAATATGCTGGTGTGATGGACGGTCTGCTAGCAAGCGAGGTGCACAATGGTTACTTCGCGGCGGATAAAAATGGCCAGTGGAAGGATTCCCGCGACACTAAGGGTGAGGGTGGACGCACTAAAGATGACGACACTGCCTATGGTCTCATTATGAAGGATAAGGAACGCTTATTAGATATCAATGAGCCACTGCGATTTGTTTTTAGTCACTCGGCATTGCGTGAGGGCTGGGATAATCCTAATGTATTCCAGATATGTACGCTTAATGAGACGTCAAGCCAGATGAAGAAGCGCCAAGAGATCGGGCGGGGGCTACGTTTGCCAGTCGACGCTAATGTGCAACGAATATATAGCGATAACATTAATGTACTAACGGTAGTAGCTAATGAAAGTTATGCAGACTTCAGCCGTAAACTCCAGACGGAGATTGAGGAAGAGACAGGCATTAAGTTTAGTGGGCGAATCAAGAATCGAGATAATCGGCGGGCGGTTAGGTTTCAAAAGTCACGGGCACTTGACCCAGCTTTCAAGGAACTATGGGATAGGATCAAGCACAAGACAACCTACCGAGTAGCAATTGATATAGAAAAGTTGGTGGCTGAGGCGGCTAATGAATTAGCACAAGTTGTCATCAGTCGACCACATATTGCTGAAACGAAAGTGCTGATTAACTCTATGAATAATGATAGCGGCTTTATGGTGCGCGAGACCAGTTTTAACACGTATGCGGTGCGCCAAACCGAGGTGAAGATACCGAATCTCTTAGCAGATATTCAACGCCGAACGCAGATGACCCGTCACCTTATCTTTGATGTACTTGATAAAGCACAGATGTTTCACGCGATACCAGTGAACCCACAACAGGTTATTGACGAGGTAGTTCGGGCGATTAACCGTGCAAAGCAGCGTTTGGCGGTAGACGGTATTAGATATCACAAAACAGGTGAGTGCTATGATATGGCACTGTTTGAGAATGATGAGCTGCAAGCATATCTATATGATGCGGCGATGAAAAGTGGGGCAATTGCAGTGACTGACCAAGCCAAAACCATCTATGACTACGTAACGGTTGATTCAGAGGTCGAACGTGAATTCATGCAGTCGCTGGAGGATGACGCCAGCGTGAAGTTCTATATCAAGCTGCCGAGTTGGTTCAAGATTGATACACCAGTTGGCAAGTATAATCCAGATTGGGCAGTGGCATTTGGTGGCGATAGACGGATTTACTTTGTAGCGGAGACGAAGGGATTGGATAATATTAACGATAATCACTTGAGCGCCAATGAACGAAGTAAAATTACTGCGACCCAGGCTCACTTTGCTACACTAGGAGTACAGTACGTGGCACCGGTGAGATATTGGAAAGACACAGTAACGAGGTTAATAAATGGCTAGTATACGGCTAAACCCTGAGCAAGATCAGCAACTACAAGAAGCTCAAAAAAGGGCTATCGATAGCACGAATATGCTCAATAAATCAAGTCAAGATATACGAGAAGGAAGAATAGATATATTCGATCAGATTGCAAGATACTCTGGCGGTACGGCTTCAGTGATGTTCACTTTCCTCGGTTTTCTTATTGGACTAAAGAATGGTCAAGAATATATCAATGGTAGTTTTATTTTTGCAATGATGCTATTTGTTGTCTGTATTGTCATATCATTGTTTTTGCGTCAAGCTACGAGGCTCTATGGTTATTATCAAACTAATCAGCTGAGATTGGATAGCCTACATGACATGCGTATAATTGAAAAGGATGTTCTGTATGATCATAGTCCTGAAGCTAATACAGGAAAAGATACCTCAAATGTCCATACAGAATTAGAGAAAGAAACCAATAGGATAGCCGCTGAAATAGCAAGAAACCAAAAGAAAGCTAGACTATGGAGTGCAATTTTTAAACATGGCCCATGGCTGCTCTATATAGCATTTGTTGGTGCGTATGCATTTTTGTTTTGCTTTGTTGTTAGGATCTCTAACATTTTATAAATAGGAGTTAATACTGTCTTTTATCTACCGTGTGGGCCGGCTACAATGGCGGTGATGACTGAGTCTTTGATGAAGTGGATCGCTGAGCCTTTTTCGATGTCTTTTTTGTAAAAGCTAAAGCGCTGGTCTTGCTGATGTGCTGTGGTAACGGCTTCGAACGAATCGGCTTTGCTAGTGGATTGAGCTGGCTTGGGGTAGACCTGCGTGCCATCGAGGGCGAGCAGCAGCCGCCGCTGGATAAGATATTCATCGAGCGCAAAGAACTCGCTCCGGCCAATGCGGTGCCTACCGAAGACTTCATGTAGGAGCTGCTCCGCTGCTCCTACATGTGGTAATTATCTACCCCAATAGCAACCAACCGCTGCAGCCCAGTGATATTAGAATAGCCGTTGGATTCAAGATACTGCATGCGCGTCTCGAAGCGGTCGGTGCTGGTTTTGCCAATCTTGACCAAGCCATCGATGGCACTGGTCATAACATAAATTACTCCGCGGGGCTCGGACATGGCTTTATTGTGGCAGACTAGTCACTGTATAACCACTCGCTTACGCCGCCGTGGTGTGAGCAAGCACCGCGGCCAGTTGCGCTAGATTGCCAGCCATCTCGGCAGATGACTCCTGTGCGGTATGAGGTATGGTGTTCGGGCTGTGGAATTGGTTGTGGTGCTGGCTTGGGTGTCCGAACAATAATGCGAGTGACTGGTTGTGTAATGATTGTCGTTTTGTTCTCGTAGCCGGATTTGTTTGGCTTGCAGATTTGCTTGGTGCCAGGTTTACCTTGCTGTTTGATAGTATCGGTATAGCCATACGCACCCGATTCGCCTTCGTAATGTGTCTCGAAGGGGATTTCTTCGGTTGAGCAGTCTGTGTAGGTAACGACGGGTGGCTTGGGTGGTGTAGTAGCTGCATGATGTTGCACAGAAGTAGCACCTGCCGATGCAAGCGCACCGGCAACGAAGCAAATACTGGCAATAATACCAACAGTCTTTTTCGAGATATTTGTGGTAGATTTCATAATATAGTCCTTTTGTGATGAGAGTGACATTATTAGTATAATACGCTTACGTCTATTTTCAATAGATAACTAATAACAAATGAAGTACCTGTACAAATTTCCGCTACCTCTGCAACAGATTATAAGGAGTTTGCAGGTTTATTTCTAAGTGGATTCTACCATAGTTGTAGTAATCGAACGAAGTCACTATTGTTTACTGGGTTCTCTCCAGCTTCGATTTGCCATATTTTTATATGTAATCCAAGTCGGCAAGTTAAGCGGTAGTGTAGTATAGTCTTTGGGGTAATATAACCGTAAAATTTATTAGCAAACATGGTGTATATGCTATGAACAGATGAGAAGTAAAAAATATGTAAAATAAATTTACTAATAAGATAAATAAATAACAAAAATGTTTACATAGAAAAGATCATTCGCTACAATATGTAATATAAAAGTAGGAGAAGAAGTCTATGAGTGATAAGAGTGAGATCAAAAGGCTACGCGAGAGTCGTGGCCTTAGTCAACAGTATATGGCTGGTGTGTTAGGCATGAGCCGGCCTTCCTACGATAAGGTGGAGATGGGCACAAAGGAATTAACGGTCGTTGAGGCGAAAAAGTTGTCTGAGGAGTTGGGTGCTAGTTTTGATACTATTTTCATGAATAGCGAACCAAGTGTTGACTATGACAAAAGTCGCTATAAAGAGATGATTCGTCGATTCATTAAGTATGCTGGCGCGAATGGTGATGGTAGGATTCCTAAAACGAAGTTAGCTAAGTTACTTTATCTTCTTGATTTCTCATGGTATTACGACACTTTAGATTCCGTAAGTGGATTGCAGTACCGCAGAATTGCACAAGGCCCAGTACCAGATGAGTTTTTCCGTGTTATTGATGAAATGTACGATGCAGAAGAGATAGATATTAAAGTTCGAGGCAGGGCAATGATGATCAGTCTTAATGAAGATCTTGACCCAGTAAATAACGGCCTACTCTCAGAAGAGCAGGATAAGCGGCTCAGAGAAATTGCAACTCAGTGGAAGACAGCCAATACGCAGACGATAGTCGACTACACTCACAGCCAATTGCCATGGCGCTACTGTGAACCAAGTGAATTAATCCCATATGACGCTATAATTCAAGAGGATCCTGACCATGTATACCAGCGGCCGATACCTAGTACAATTTGATCCTTATACAAAGAGGCATTACATTAAAAATATAGTCAAGCGGCATAGTGATAGACAATGGCAAGCTACGCGAAAGTCTATAGAATTTGTGCTTGAACATATAGAAAAACATATTCTCACTGATAAGGCAGAAACAATTCATGTATCAGATGCGGGCCGGATCATTAAATTATATTTCAAAATTGCTGGAACGAAGGATTCTGCAAAGGGATCGGGCAATAGAGCTGTGGTTTTCCTTGATGATAAACTATGTGTCGCAAGAGTACTCTTGATCTATTCTAAAGAAGAAATTTGTGAGCCTAATGAGACTACAAAATGGCAAAAAATTGTTGACGATCAATTTCCAGAAATTATGAGAAAATTCTCTAGTCACTAGTGACCTAGGTTAGTAACTCTTTTCTAGAATTTTGAAGCCTTTATATCCGGTGCCTATTAGACGAAATGCTTCTGTATATGAGACCTGATCTTGCATAATTGCATTATGAACAAAATGAAAGAATGTCTTATCTATACGAAATCTTATGTTGTTGCTATAGCTTCCTCCGGTTGATTGTCTCCGTGACGGTGCCTCTGACCCCATTAATAGGATGATGTTGTTATACTGATTTTTGTTAATTTTACCAGAATCCAATAAGCGCCTTGCTATTACATACCGGCTAACACGGTACTTACTTGCTAGTTCTTCTATATTTAGTGTATTCTCGCGTTCAAATAGTAGTTTAGGGACGAGTATTTCGGCGGTTACCCTGTTGACGAGCGCTTCAATCCCTGTGTGGCTATAGTCGCTTTGCTCGTCTTTATTGGAGATCCCCTCATTATCTATAAACAGGTGTACTAATTCATGAATTAAGGTGAAAAGTTGGGCGTTTCGACTGTCTTTTTGGTTAACAAAAATGATTGGTGCTTTAGAATTATTAAGAGAAAACCCTCGAAATTCATTTGGGTTGAGGGGGCGATGCGTATTGTCTTTAACTTTACCATTGAAGAATACAAATATACCAACAGACGAAATTTTGTCTCTAAAATAGCGAATGGAGTCATCTTTTGAGGCATGAATATGATTCATGGGTATGCCCAGTTTGCGACGTATGTGTTCTGCAATTACTAGATGATCAGTTATCTTGAAGAGCTGAGTATTAGTAATACTTAAATCTTCATCGATTTGGTCTTGTAAAAAAGATTGTTTCTCTTGCATTTCGATTATTGTATCGCGGAGTTCAGCACTTATGATGCTTATCTCTCGGGATTTAAGGGTTCGGAACGATAACCTTTGGGTGTTCACGTCTACCGTCTTATCTAAGACTAATAGTCCAACAGGTATTTTTATAAGTTTACTGATTTTCTCTATTTGAGTATATGTTGGTAATTTTTCACCAGAAAGGAAATTATCGAAATTAGATATATTTTCTTGCAGCAATCCGGTTGGCACATTGGATTGTTCTATGTAGTATAAAAGAGTGCTTGTACTAATAGGTATTCTTTTTGCCATAAAAGCCTCTCATGTCTTATAAATTAATTATAGCATGAGAACATTATTGCCAATGGCAAGCGCTACCTAATCCACTTGTTCGATCAGATGCTAGTATTTTGATAATAAGGCTTGATAAGACAAAAGTCTACACACGCCTACACGATGAAAAGCATGTTTTATACAACTATGTTATTAACATCTTGCTTGATCGAATGATTAGTAAAAAATTGGTTCCTCTTGATAAACCGATTCGTTTTGTTGCATCACGTCGTGAAACAAGTAAATTTTTGAACGAAAATTTTACAAACTATATTACTAGGCAAACATCAGGTCGACATAATCTTGATATAAAGACAGAGATCATCAAACCGTCACAGGAGAAGGGTTTGCAGATTGTTGATGCGGTAGCGTGGTCATATTTTCGTGATTATGAACATGACGACAGCTCGTATGCAGATATTTTACGTTCTATCACAGTTGAGGAGGGAAGCTTGTTCAAATGACGAATACCATAGACAAGATAAAACCTCTGTCGCTATATTTGAGGAACCATACGGAGCCCCACGACAGAGGAATTACTTACCGTCTTCACGATATCATGAGGGTGGATTGTGTGGCAATACTTAAGCATATAGGCTTGGAGATATGACTGTAAATAAACCTTCTACAATCACTGCTGGTCAGCTATCTGACAGCTTTGAAGGTTATGCGGTGCAGTCTACGACACCTTCTAGTATTGCAGGCTTGTAAGGTCATTTCAACATGAGCAGTCAAATGTAGATTACTAATCTGAACAGACCCTCGAAAATGATCTTGTTGCTCAGCTGGTAGCTGGTGGGCATAGTAAGGTTGATCTGTCTGATGAGGCAGCAATGCTGGCCAACCTGCGACGACAGCTAGAAACGCATAATGCCGCCAAGCTCAGTGGTCGCCAGGCTTAATTGAGCGCTTAATGTCGAAGGTGGGCTTGTTTATTGATATATTTGTAGAATAAAATGTGATATATGAAAATCTCCGCTTACCTTAAGCCTAATTCTCGCCACCGCGAAGAGGTGGTGGTTGATAGCGATGGCATGTATATTATCTACACTAAGGCACCAGCGATTGAGGGCCGAGCGAATGTGGCGGCCATTAAGCTGCTGGCTAAGTATTTTGGTGTGCCGCAGTCTCGAGTAAAGCTGGTGCGAGGTGCGATGTCGAAGTATAAGACTTTTGATATTGATAACGCAGCTCTATAAAACATATATGTGGTTGAGCGTAGAGTGCCCAACAAAAGATGGCAATACAGCTTTTGCAAATAGTACATCGCCAAGATTTAGTGCACACGAGAAAGGTGAGGCATGATGAAACGCTGAAATTTAAATTGCAAATATCTACTATTCTTCTTGTGTAAGCCTCAAGAATAAAGAGTAAGAAACTCAAAGAATTTTGATTTTCAGACTCGTGTATCCTTACGGATAATTGACACCTGGCGCAGTCTTGCCGAGCAGTGTCTGCACAGTGACGAAGCGATAGCCTTGCTGCTTGAGCGTGCTGAGGATGCAGGGCACAGCATTGACAGAGGTGGGGTGAATGTCGTGCATGAGGATGATAGCGCCTGGCCGCGCACCAGCAACGGCACGGTTGCAAACAATGGTGCTATTGCGATCAGCCCAGTCGCGTGTATCGACCGACCATAAGATAGAGGCCATACCACGCTGGCGCAGTTGCTCGAGGACGACACTGTTTACTGCGCCATATGGTGGGCGCATGATAGTAGGCGCAGTGCCTGTTGCTTGGGCAATAGCATTGTTGGTTCGGTCGATCTCGCTACCGATTGCTTCTGCACTATACTGTGGCAGAACCGGATGGCTCCACGAGTGGTTACCCAGCTGGTGACCACTGGTATGGATGCGGCGCACAACGTCAGCACGGGCTGCAACTTTGCTGCCGATCATGAAGAATGTGCCTTTTGCGCTATACTGGTCTAGGGTATCAAGCAGCTCGTTGGTGTATGGTCCAGGCCCGTCGTCGAAGGTGAGGGCGATGCAGGCTTGAGCGCAGGACGCAGAGGGCGCTGGTGCGGCTGGTGCAGGGGTAGCAATTGGCTTGGGCTGCGGCTTGGGCAGGGCAGGAATGGTGGCAATTTGCCGCGCCTGGGTGGTTTGCAGTGCGGCGAGGATACTGGTGAAGGGGAGAGAGATCGTCATTGTGCCATACGATGACGGCACGAGTGCAGCTTGGCTAAAGGGCCAGGCAAGTGTATTGTCATTGGTGATAATGAAGTTGGTGAGTGCGTCCTCTGTGACCATTTCGCCAAGATCGACGGCTGGCTGCTGGCGCTCGGCAATTGTTGCCGCAACGGAGCGCTGCGCAGCATCAATGACAGTGCGGAGGTGTACAGTATTACCGCCAACGAGATCGCGTAGGGTGATAGCTGTGCCGGTCTGCTTGTTGAATGTCCAAAATCGGGTAAAGCTAGCGGGGTGAGCACCGTGGGTGTCTTGGTTGGCTTGAATAATAACAGATAGGGCAGCATTGGTATTGTGGGCAATTTGGTAGCTGATTGCCTCGGTCATTGGCCGGTGGAAGGTGCGGCCAGCTGCGACGCTTTGGCGAAACTCATGATCGAGCTGGTCGATGGCGCTCGCGATAGTAGTGTCGATCGTGTGGTTGCCCGTCAGTGGATATTCGAGCGAGACCTTTTCTTTGCTAGAAGTGCGGCTGACCAGCTTCGAGCGGATACCTTGGTAGTGTGAATCGACGAAGGAGTATTTCTCATCTGTTTTATCGGTTGTGCGCGCGGCTGGTGGGGAAGGCTGCGGTGTAGTAGGTCGCACCACATGGACGATAATGAGAGTAATAACGAGGCCACATAATGCACAGGCAAGTAGCGCAAGCAAGATAACCATGCGGCGTCGCGCTTGGGTGCAGCGTTTGTGATGCCGCTGCAAGCGCGATGCTGGTGAGGGAGATTGACGCTCCATACCGCTAGTATAGCAAAATAATGAGCATAAGCGCCATAGATATGATGATTATGCTCGTACCTATTACACAAGCGCAGCCTATGGTATAATTTAGGCAGAATATGGGACCACAACAGCCGCGATTCAATAGTTCTCCTGAGCAGCCTCGGGCAAATAACCCGAATATTTTCCGTTCGCCAGCGCCTCAAATGCACGAGCGGCTTCCGGCGCTGATGCCCGAACGCCGGAGCGAGCAACAGCCCGCTGACACGCATGAAATGATGCCGATGGTCCCGCAGCAGAGCCTCACGCTGCCAGCTCTTCCTACCACAGTTATTGCTGCGCCACAGCCCGATCCAGATACGACTGTCACAGCTGCTCCTGCAACTGCTGCAGACGAAGACTTGATTGAAAAAGACTGGGTTATTAAGCTCAAGCAGATCATTAAGGATACCCAAGATGACCCTTACCAGCGCGAGCAGCAGGTTAGTGCTCTGCAGCGCGACTATATCTACAAACGCTATGGGCGCAAAATTGGCGCAACGGAGAACTAGATGAATACCGTCACCACATTCATTATTGTTTTTGGCTCGGCTGGTCTTATTCTTATTATCTTGTTTGTTGCCTTTATCGTTTATCGTAACAGTATGCGCGAGGCCAAGAACTATGAGCGAGGCCTTAAGATGGTGCCGATCCTCATCCATTTGCCACCTGCTAGTGACGATATTGACGGTGGTGGGCGCGACAAGCGTGACCTTACAGAGGAAGTGCTATCGCAGGCCCAAGTGATGTACAACATCATTGCGAGTACTAGCACCAAGGGCTTTATGAGCCGGATCTACGGGCAGCGCCATGTGTCATTTGAGATTGTGGCGCGCGAGGGTCTGGTGTATTACTATGCAGTGGTGCCAACAGTGCTGACGGACACAGTGCGCCAGGCAATTGCTGCAGCCTACCCCTCGGCACGGTTAGAGGAGGTGTCAGAGCACTCAGTGTTTAGTAAGGTGGGCAAGGCGAGTGGGACGATTGGTGGTGAGTTTACTCTGCGCAAAGAATTTATTTATCCGATTTCCACCTATATGGAATCTAAGCGCGATGCGTCGCGGGCGCTGCTTAATGCAGTGTCTTCGGCTGGGCGCGAGGATGGGGTGGGGATCCAATTTTTGATCCGCCCAGCGTATGAGAAGTGGACAAAGCGCTCTATCTCGGCTGCTGAGCAGATCGTCAAGAATAAGGGTGAGAAAAAGAGTAGTGGTGGCAGTGGCCTCTCGGCGCGTGACGTTATGCAGGCACTATGGAAGCCGCCCGAGGCAAGTGATAAGAAGGAATTTCAAGCCGAGAAGCCGCTCAGTGCGGTGGAGCAGGCTAAGGTTGATGCTATCCAAGAGAAGATTCGCTACCCTGGCTATGAGGTAATGATCCGCGTGGTGGTGTCGTCCAACACGGCGGCGCGCTCACAGGTGCTGCTCAAGAATATTGTGGCGGCGTTTGCACTGTTTGATTCGCCGAGCTTTAATGGTTTCAAGTTTCATCTTACTAAGAATGTCGATGAGCTCGCGACGGCCTTTATCTTCCGATTTTTCCCGCAAGCAAATAGTCGCGATATTCTCAACTCAGTCGAGCTTGCAACTCTCTTCCATTTGCCAGACCAAAATAGTATTCCTACCTCGCAAGTCAAGCGCCAGATGAGCAAACAAGTCGACGGTCCAACAGAGGTGATGGAGACGGGGTTGTTGCTCGGCTACAATGAGTTCCGCGGCGTGCGCAAGCCGATTCGCCTGGCCGATAAAGACCGTCGGCGTCACATCCACATCATTGGTCAGACGGGTGTGGGTAAGTCGGTCTTGCAAGAGAACTTGGCCTACCAGGATATGCTGGCGGGGCGGGGTTTTGCCTTGGTTGATCCACACGGTGACCTAGCTGAGGCATTGCTCGCCAAGGTGCCGCGTGATCGGGTGGAGGATATTGTCTATTTCGACCCAGGTGATATGAGCAACCCGATTGGTCTTAATATGTTTGAGTTCGATCACCCCGACCAAAAGGACTTCTTGGTGCAGGAGGCAATTAACATGCTGTATGGCTTGTATGACCCAGGCCACACTGGTATCGTTGGGCCACGCCTCGAGCATATCTTCCGTAACTGTGCGTTGCTGCTGATGGCTGATCCTGCGGGTGGAACGTTTGTTGATGTGCCAAAGCTGCTGGTGGATGAGCAATTCCGCAATGCCAAGCTCAAATACGTGACGGACCGGCAGGTGCTCGACTTTTGGACTAAAGAGTTCCCAGCCTCGCAGCGCTCCAACGAAGCTGGTGATTTGATTAGCTGGGTGATCTCCAAGTTTGGCCCATTTATTAGCAACGATGCGATGCGCAACATCATTGGCCAGACTAAGAGTGGCTTTAATTTCCCTGAGATTATGAATAACAACAAGATTTTGCTTGTTAACCTCTCCAAAGGTAAGATGGGTGATCTCAACTCGAAGTTGCTTGGTATTATCTTCGTCATGAAGTTTCAGGCAGCTGCGATGGCTCGGGCTAATATCCCCGAGCACGAGCGCAAAGACTTTACACTCTACGTTGATGAGTTCCAGAACTTTGCCACCGATAGCTTCGAGACGATCCTTAGTGAGGCACGTAAGTATCGCTTGAGTTTGGTCTTGGCTAACCAGTTTATGACGCAGCTCAAGGAAGAACTGCGCGAGGCTATCCTTGGTAACGTTGGTACAACCATTACCGGCCGAATTGGTACGACTGATGCAGAGATTATGGTTAAGCGCTATACCCCTGTCTTTACTGCTGAGGATTTGACCAAGCTACCAAACTTCGAGTCGGTCTGTGTAGCGCAGATTAATGGTACGCCATCAGCACCATTTAGTATGGCGTGGATTCCACCAATGGGTGAGCCAAACCAGCAATTGAGCGGTGCTCTCAAGAAACTCTCGGCCGCGAAGTATGGCCGGCCGCGCGATCAAGTAGAGCGCGATATATCTGCCCGTATCAGCGTGCAGCAGCCTAGCCAGCCAGCAGCCGGAGCAGGGCGCTCAGGAGGCGCGGCTGGTGGTGGGTCGTCTTTCCTCGATGAATGGCTTGCAAAGCGTAAGCAGATGAATGCAAAGAAGCCGCAATCGGCGGCAGCACCATCAAGCGCGCAAGCCTCACGGCCCGGTAGTCCAGCCACTCAACCACCACGGCCACAAACTGCACCAGCTTCCTCAGCTCAGCCATTGCGTGCCCAGCCAGCCACGCCACCAGCCTCTTCATTCTCTCAAGTACCACGGCCACAGCCAGCTAGCACTCCCCGCACTATGCCAAATCCAAGCGCGTCATCTCCATCGTCAGCTGCCCAGCCTACTCCACCACCGTCACCAGCGGTGCAAGATGCGCTTGATAGAGCACGCCATGCTGCGCGGCCCAATATCCTTGGTGGCCAGCAGACCGAGGCGCGTGTTCAGTCTACTCCACCAGTCGCACCATCACCCGCTCCCGAGCCAGCTATGCCATCGCCAGAAGAGCTAGAGCGCGAAGCCTTGCGTCGCCAAGGCACTCTCAACACTCATGGCGACCTGAGCGGCGAGCCACAGGAAGTATCGATTAAGTTACATTGATGAACGCTTAATACAGGTGATAGAGAACACAAGCGGCAAGTACGATATTTTTCGACGTTCGTTACCATGTGTATTATACTAAGTCTATGAAAACGCACTACACTTTACTGGAACTAAGCCAAGGTTGGCGGTATGTCGGCGACGATTGGGAACTGGATTCTGATAACACAACCTGCCGAAACAAGCTCACATCTGCGACGACAACGTTTGGTGCCGACGACACATGCCCCTGGTGCATTGAACTCGGAGTAGAACGGACACTTCCGCGTGAGGCGGGCGTGCCCACTCCTTACCCTATAGAAGGCGGTCGCTACGTCCTTACCGTTTGTTCGCCCTCGTTCGTTGATGATCCACGTGGCACGTGGTACTTTGAAGATGACGATGAGGAAGGTGATGACGAAGTAAAACCTCTGATTATGAATACGCTTGACTACAACGCCATCACTGAGTTTGTTGAAACAAAATTAAAGGAGTATACATTCACATCCACACCTGACGATCCATATGGAGACGATGTCGAATTCCACAATGTCACGAAGCACTGGCTTTATGATGCCGACTGGGACGATTACCACTAATAGATTTAGATTTTCGCTATTTTCGCTATTTTCACTCGTATGTAGTGATAATAGCTGAGGGACTTGAGAGGAGTGATACTATGTTGTCCGTTTGCTTTGGGGCTGAGTGTTTAGCTAACAGTAACACTGGCTGTAGGTCGTAGGAAGTGTCGATTAAGTTATGTTAGGTCTATTCAACTAAGACATCAACATGATATACAATAAGTTAGTTAAACATTTTACACACGTTATGGAGCAAATATGTCAACACAAGTAGCGGGAAATATCAATCAGTACATCAAACTGGTCGGACAGAGCGGAGAGACAGTCAAGGCGGAAGTGCAACACATTATTGACACCTCAGGCTGCACTCTAAGTATACGAGAAGTCGACGAAGACTTCCTCGGCTACGGCTCAACTGAGTCATATTGGTCGCTACATGCCGCAGGATTAGAATTTCACTGGAAGAACGATCTACTGAGTGCTGCTACACTATTCACTCAAGAACAGCTGTTCGGCAAATATAGTCCATATTCCCAACCTCTATTTGACAACTTTTCCAACACTGCCACGCGAGATGAGATTATTCAGAATCTCGGCAAGCCTGCGAGAGAAGGGAAATGGAAACAGTCTTGGATTCGCTACAATAATCCAAATGGCACTTGGATTAACTTTGAGTTCGACGGCACACTGCATTTGCGCATGGTGATGGTTTGCATGCCTGTTAGCTAGCCGATTTAGTTCTCTTCTTCCAAGGTATCGCGTAGACCCTCAAGGTTCTCGTTGCTGAGTCAATAGTGGTATTGTTCACTCATGACATACGTAGCCACCGTCGTTCAGGTGCTTCTCTCTAGTCCGAGTGATCTTCCTCTAGAGTATTGAAGTTTGATTAATAAGGCACTATTCACATGTGGAGTGTGGGTGATAAGTGATTGAATCATGTTGTTGAGCGAGCAGTGATTTGCAGAGGTAAGCTACACATTTCGCCGACCAAGCATCATCATGCGCACAAAGTCGAAGGCGAGGCCGCAGAGCCAGCCGAGGGCGAAGGCGGCAATAGATTCGGCACCAGAGAGTGGATAGCCGTTGAAGCGGGCGATGAGGTAGATGGCTAGGGTGAGTACGAAGGCGGCAATGGCACCGGAGAGCAGCGCGTTGGGCCGGGCAACGGTGTTGCCAGTGACTTCGCTTGCTTTCTCGATGGCTGGGTTGTGGATGACTTTACTAAAAGCGCGGCTCGAGGGCGAGAGCTGGGATTGGACAGCTGCCATGGTTTTATCGAAGCGTTCTTGTTGAGCGGCTGGGCTGGTTTGGCGTTGGCGCTCGGCGCGCTGTTGTTCGCGGGTTTCGCGCTGGCGGCGCTCAGCTTCGGCAGTGGCTCGTTCTTGCTCGGCAGCTTGCTCGTAGACTTGCTCGGCTTCGTGGCGAGCGGCCCGAAGGGTTTCGCGTTGCTGACGCGTTTCGCCCTGGAGGCTGGGGTGTTCAAGCTGGCGGTGTTCGCCAGATTGGCGCAGGGCAGTCAGCTGTTCGGCACGTGATTGCTCGATGGTTTGCTCGGTGCGGCGCTCAGATTGGCGCTTGGTGGTAAATCGTTCTGCCATTGGTTTCTCCTTGGTTAGATTGTTCCGGCGTTAAAGTTGCGGCGCACGAGGCGGATCTCGGTGCTGAGTTGGCGTGAGCGGGCGTAGAAGAAGACCACTACTGCAAGGACGATGCCAGCAAAGATGATATTCTCGCTGCTACCAGTGTGGGGTAGCTCGGTTACGACTTGCTCGACGACGCGCTTCTCGGCGGGGCAATCTACCTTAGTGCTAAGTGTGTTGCCAAAGGTGTTGTCGATGCGGCAATCGTAGGAGGTTGCGTTGCTGGTACCAGTGCCCATCGAAGGAATCTGGTCTTTGAGCTGGACGGTAAATTGCCGCTCTTGGCTCTCACCTGGTTTGATTTCCACGGCTGGCCAACTGAGGATGGTTGCATCGGTGCTGGCGCTTTGATTGGTATCTCTGCCAAGAGTACCGCCACCAGCGTTGACAACTGTAGCGTATTGAAGGACGTCACCGAGGTTGTCGCTAAAGGTGAATTTCTCGGCATTGAGGCCTTTGTTGGTGACGCTGAGCTTATAGGTAATGCGGTCGTGGGCTTTGGCAGTGACGGCGGTCGTCTCAGCGCTGTTTTGGGTGAGATTGTGGCCACTCTTGGTCTGGACGAATTTGGCAGTACAGGTCTTGTCCTCTAACCAGAGGGTGTTGTTGCCTGGGCAAGGCTGGCAGCGAGCGTCGTCTTTGAGCAGGGTAGGATTGACTGGGCAGCGGGCGGGTGCAGCGATGACGAAGGTCTTGGCACAGGCTTCGCTGGTGCGATCGCCCAGAGAGGTTTTGACAGTGAGGACGACGCGGTACGAACCGGGCGTTTTCTCGCTGTAGCTGACGGTAGGCGTACTGCTCTCGAGTGTTTTGGCGAGCTTGCCATCGCGGTAGACCTGGAAGACATAGCCGGTGATGGTAGCGCCATGCTGGGCAGATGCTGCAGCGGTGAATTGGTAGGTGGTGTCGTTCTTGTTGATAACAAGGCCACTACAGCTTGCCACTGGCGTTGGCTTGACGACGGATGGCGGCGTGCTGCAGTTTGGATAAGTACCGACCTGGCCGGGTGGGCAAACAGGTGCGGGTGGCACTGTCTGGGTAATGAGGTTACCACAGTTGAGCATAATGGCGAACCAGCCAAACTTTGCTGAGTGGCCAACGAATGCCCGGTAGGTGAAGTTCCCCCACAAGCGGTGTGGTCGGTAGTAGAAGTTGCGCATTCCACCTTGCGCTGCCTTCACAGAATACACGCCTTCGCCCTGGGCAGCACTAAAGTGCGGCGTCATTCCCCACGAGTAGGTGCTCTCGGTGCTTCGCCGGGTTTCGAGGCGAGTTGTCGCTTGTTGCAGCTCAGCACGGGTAATGCCGATGGTGCTGTAGAGGTCGCGGATGTTGTTAGTGTTGGCGTCGTAGTGCGCCATGAGCTGCGAGCCATTGCTAATTCCACCGTAGATCATATCGCTTGGGTCGGCAGCGTTAGCCGATTCTGGTGGTACAAGCAGTGTAAAAGACTGCACGACGAGCGCCAGCGCAGTGAAGATCAGCCCCAAGCGGCGCGTTGCCTCTTCCTTGCGCAAACGCTTCGCATAGAAGCCCAGTTGGCCGACGATCGCCGGGCTGAGCGATAAGTTTGATACGAGTTTCCGAAACATGATGTACCCCCATAGATCATCGATGTTAGCTAAATGTTCTATGTATATTCTAGCAATGTGTTGCACGAAATGCAATTGTTTATTGGTTGTGCTGACTGATACATGATGCAGAACCTGCGGCGCAGCTCGTCTCATTTGACAATAAGCCCCAATTTAGATAATAATATGGAATATGGCTCGCTCTGTTCGCTCACACCGTCCCGAGGACTTTGCGCTCGATATTGCGCATGACGAGCTAGATCTCTTTCGCTGGTTTCTCTTGGTGTATCTGCTGGGTAAGCCGATTCAATCACGGGTGGCGGTGCAGACCTGGCGTCTCTTGGTGGAGCATCAGCTTGATACGCCGTGGGCGCTGCTTGCGGTGGAGCGCAGACGCCTCGTGCGGCTGCTGGATGAAGGCAAATACACGCGCTATGATGAGAAAACAGCGACGGCGCTGCGACTCTGTGCACAGCAGCTGATTGACTGGTATGATGGCTCGCTGATGCTGCTCATCGGCAGTAGCTCGGGCGAAGCTGAGTGCGCCAAACGTCTGCAAAAATTCTATGGTGTCGGACCAAAGACAGTAGAGATTTTCCTGCGCGGCGTGGCTGAGCTATTTGCTCAGCGTGTGGAATAAGCGAATGCCAGAAATACTAGTTCTATACTTGAGCACTATACCGAGTAAATCACTATTGTAACACATTTACATTAGCTCTCATCTGTGCGATAATCTTACGGAAGGAGAAGTATAATGCACACACAATTTGATGCACTGATTATTGGTTTTGGTAAGGCGGGCAAGACGCTGGCGGTAGCACTCGCTGGGGCAGGCCAGCGGGTAGCGCTGGTGGAGCAATCGCCGCAGATGTATGGTGGGACGTGTATTAACATTGCGTGCATTCCTACCAAGACGCTCGTGAGTGCGGCATCAGCTGGCCGGTCGATCGACGAAGCGTTTGCGCGCAAGACAGCGGTTGTGACCAAGCTTAATAATAAGAACTACCACATGCTGGCGGACAACCCAGGCGTTGTGGTTATCGATGGCGTTGCGTCGTTTGTTGATGCGCACACGGTGAGTGTCCAGGCGGGTGAGCAGCACATTGAGCTGCAGGCAGAAAAGTTGTTCATTAATACCGGTGCGGTGCCGGTGATGCCAGCGATTGCCGGCCTTGAGCAATCGGCCCATGTCTATACCAGTACGGAGGTACTCAACCAGCAGCTGAAGCCGCAGCGGCTGGCAGTGATTGGTGCTGGGCCGATTGGTCTGGAGTTTGCCTCAACCTATGCAGCCCTTGGTACAGAGGTCACGCTCTACCATCGTCGAGCGCAGCTGCTTCCGCACGAAGAGCCATCTGTCGCGCAGGCAGTTGCTCAGGCTCTGGAAGAGCAGGGTATAACACTGGTGCTTGCATCAGATATACAGCAGGTGCGTGATACAGACCGCGGCGTTGCTGTGATACGTGGCGGTGATGAGCAAGTATATGATGCCGTGCTCGTGGCGGCTGGCCGCCAGCCCAATACAAGCCAGCTTGGCCTCGCCGCCGCTGGTGTGGAGACTGACGAGCGCGGTGCGATTATCGTTAATGACCAATTGCAGACCACTCAGCCGCACATTTGGGCGCTCGGTGATGTCAATGGTGGGCCACAGTATACCTATGTGTCGCTCGACGACTTTCGCATTGTAAAGAGCCAGCTCCTTGGTGATGGGAGCTATACGCGGGTGCAGCGTGCAGTATTGCCTCATGTGATATTTATGCAGACACCACTGGCGCGCGTTGGCCTGACCGAAGCAGCAGCTCGCGCCCAGTATGGCGATGATGTGAAGGTTAAAGAGCTGCCAGCAATGGCGGTGCCGCGCATGCATGTTGATAATAAAACAACGGGGATACTCAAAGCAGTGGTCCAGCCATCGACAGGCCATATTCTTGGCGCGACGCTCTTTTGCCAGCAGGCTCCAGAGGTGATTAATACTATCAAAACAGTGATGGATGCTGGTTTGCCCTATACTACGCTGCGCGACCAGATCTTTACTCACCCAACGGTGAGTGAGGCGTTGAATGACCTATTTGCTATCTAGGAATAGTAAGTTGTTTCGCTATCTATGATAAAAGCCTCCTCGTGTATGGGGAGGCTTTGTAACTACTAGAGTGGTTGTTATATAAAATCAGCAATATCATCGCCGCGCGCCAGTGCGATAGTGTCTTCTATATCTAGCTGGTCTAGGTTGTCGTGCGTGCTTGAGCCGGCTGCTTGCGTTTGCAGGTAGCCATCAACGAACGCATCAATATCCGCTAGGGATGGAGCAAGTGTTAACGTTTCGCGATCGAACATATTGTTCACGTCACTCAGGCGATCGATGGTGGCATCGTGGCTGTAGCGGATATCGGTGTAGGTTTCGGTATCTAGGTGGCGGATGGTGCCACGTGAATCAAGCGCGAAATTCTTAGCCTGGGCGTCGCCATGAATAAAGCCATGGTTGTGGAGCTCTGCCATAGCACGGCCCGCTACCTGGTACATAGCCCGGCGAGTTTCTGCTGGGGTGTTGGGGTTCCATAGGTAGTTATCGAGTGTGTTGACATTATGTTCGTAACGGCTTAACACGCCAACGCGCTGTGCTCCCCCGGCGGTATTCTCTGCACGAATAAAGCCAAGCGGTGTATAGACTTTGTGTTCACCAAAGCGCTCATTTACGGCCTTGGCTGCTAAGAACTCGCGACTAGCTGTAATGGGGTGTATGTACTTAACAGCTACAAGTTCGGTAGTGGTGCCAGCTTCTAACTGTGCCATGTGGAGCTGGCCAAAAGCAACCTTGGTGCGGCTATGCTGGCGGCCGCGCTCCAGGCCGGGCACTCGGTTGAGACTGCAGTCGTGTAAATTTTGGTTATTCACTGTGGTGGTAACACCAGACAGCTCTGGTGATAACAAGAGTAAATCACCTGTTGTAAGACTACCAAGCTTACGGATGAGTCGTTCATTACGGAAATCGCGCTTCGCGGCTGTTTCGCTGGTGGGAATATATTTCTTTTTAAGGTAATCAACGGTGTTGATTTGTTGAATGGGATCACCATCGATAATTAAGGTGGGTGCTAGCTTCTCACTCATAACTGTATATTTACCATGAATAGTATCATTAGTCAATGTATCCGTACCAACTCACCGCCCTCCCACCAAAAAAGCGCTATGCTATCCTTATAAACTCTCACATAAACAAGGAGGAAACATATGCGCTTACATTCTTATCATACAACAAAACTCGTTGCTTTGGTAGAGTATGGTGCCATCAGAGCCAGCTTATCCCCATAGTAGTCGACCAGTCATCGTGTGTCAGAGGGTATGAGTCTTCTTATCCTCGTGCTTAATAGCCCCACAAAAGAATCTTCAAAGCTATATGGGTTTGGGCGCAAACCTTTTACTATCGCCGCTCTACCTTATGTAGTTCATCATGGGTACGAACGTGTCATCAGGCACTTCCGGCGATGCATCAGCTTCTCACAAGGTTGGTAGCTTCAGGGGCATCACTGCGCTTTCTCGATAGTACCATGCTTCATGTCTGTAAGCTCGTTCGTGCAGATAGGCATAGCGGAGCCAGAGGTATTGCTGCCTTTGGCAAGAATTGGCAGGGATGGCATGTTGGATTTACACTGCACGTGGCAGTCGACTGCCAGGGTAGTCTGTGTGCATTTCGATACTCCCGCAAATGAACATGGTGCCCACTAAACACCCTACCTGGTAAACGATATCACGCGTATTGTTCCTGGTGATAGTGCAAACAACGCGCGTGTCATGCGACATAAAATGTGGCAACAACATAAGTACATAGGTTTGTGCGCCGCCCTATCTAAAGTAGCGCACAAAACCAATTACTGCTTGACAGCACCTTCTTCTGAAAAAAACGAGTGAACATCGAGTGCATATTTGACTTTCTTAAAGAGCATCTTCACCTCGACTCCTCGTTCCCTCGAAGCGTGAACGGCTATGCCGTTCACTATATCCGTACCCTACTTGGCTACCAAGTGGGGTGGGGTTGAGATTTAGGTATACACGTGAATATCAAAACCTATTATATTGGTATTTGCTCTTTACCGCTCACTACTCCATATCGATGAAACAAGAGGGCCGACGTAGTCCAGTGTAAGAGGTTGATATTGGGGGAATATCGGTCCTAATAGTGATCTACCTGATGGAGTGTAGCGTGGAGCATGAGAAAACAGAGGAATTTTGAGATTCAAATAGACAATTGACAATGCTACCACGCATTTCGTACAATAGAAATCCTAGACAATAAGGAGAACACATGTCAAATTCAGAGAGAGAGAGAGAGCCTTAACAGGCAATGCTGAGCAGATAGATGCTGGTGAGGTTGCGGCTGAGCGTAGCGACCAACAACGAACACGCGCTATAGCAGTGGTGGCAGCAAAAGGAATTGAAATGGCAACGGCTATTTCTCGTTTTAAAGAATGGCGAGAAGGAAGACGAGAAGAAAAGTGGGAGAAACGGGCAGCTGCCTACAAAGAAGCGAGGAGAACCCTTTATGGTCCAATGGTAGACCATATCTCTTTTGGTCTTCTTGGTGCTCGCCCCGGAACGGGAATTAATGTCCCAATGGTACTCCCCCCTAATCCGGTGCTCGTAGCTTATGGGAAGAAAATGCGTCGTGATTCGGAGACCCCGGAGGGGCAGAAGCGGCTTGATGATCTTCTCGAATTCCTTACACGGGAAGATGAAAAAGAGCGGCGTTCTTGGAAACAACAAGACCAAGGTGATGATAAAGTACTTTAAGGCATCAAGTAACAAAATTTCTAGGCTCTGAATCATATCACTGTATAGTGATATACACAGCTATGCCGCCCGAAACTCATACACAAACGCACCTGTCCTTTGTGAGAGGCAGATGATGCCTAGGTCGGGTGAGCCGTGTTTGTCTGGGAGTGTTTGTCCAAGATAATGGAAGCGAATGATACACGAGCTATCTGGTTCAGCGGCCGAATTCAGTAGAGCACGCGCGTGGCCAGACACCTGCTCTGAAGAATCAAGTGGCAGTGTGCGCCCAAGCCGCGAATATGTAATCCACCCCGTGCAGCCAAACGCGCAATTGCGAAACGGCTGGCTAGCGAGCAGACGCTGGCGTGCGGCGTGGTCGGTGATAGTGCCGATGACGATGCCACCTGGCCCATCAATATTGATAAATTCACCGCGGCTTAACGTAATGTCGAGCGACTGCGTGGCCTCGCTTTTTACTCGCTGCGCGAGCTCCTTCGTCGCATTCGTCCAGAGTGGTTCGGGTCGCACTGCGTGTAGGGTAACGCTTATGCCAACGTCTGCCACGATGAGCAGCATAATTACCATAAGCGGCAGCCACATATGGCGGAGAAGAGTGAGAAGCTTGGCGAGTGTATTGCACATGTGTTTCATGCATATAGTATAGAGCAGGCGCTGGATGCTTGCAATGAGAGCAAAACAATGTAATAGCTAAAGGTATGTTGTCGCGCTGCGTGCGCTATTTTGTGCCAGCAAGGTAGATTTCTTGCACCTGGGCATCATTAAGTGCGGTGGTGTGGATAGCCCCAAACTGCATCATGCCAGTGAAGAATGTGTTTGTGCTGTTAATAGGTGTGTCATCGCCATTACGCCACTCGCTAAAGCGCCCACAGCCAAACTTCCAGTAACCGCGGAAGTTTTGGCCTTGTGTGACACTCGGGTCATGAGCAACCAGTGCGCCATCGGCATAGAGCCGCATGCCTTGTGGTGAGAGTGAGGCTGCAACATGATGCCATTTGCCATCGGCGTAGTTTTTGCCGGCTGGTGAGAAGATTGAGCGCGTGGCATTAGGCCACACCGCAAAGGCAACACGTCCTTGCTTATCGAGAAAGAGGACGCGGTCTAAGCTTGGGTCGGCACCATTGTCTGGTGTACTAGCAAAGCCAGCAATGCGCCCATTGTTTGTCCCATACTGGCGGGTATTGAACCAGACAGAGAGGGTGAAGGTAGTGGGGTTATCGATGAGTGTGGGGTAAGTAAGGCAGGTATCTTTGAAGAGGGTGCTGCGCACACGGTCGCGGCGGCAGGCGTATGATTGTGAGCCATGAGCAGCGGCAGAGCGCGTCAGCCAGGAGCCATTATGGCCATTGCCAGATAGGTCGCGCTCGGTGGTACCAGTATCGAAGTACGTCATGCCATAGATGAAGAGTGCCTGCGCGGGGGCAGTGAGCTTGGTGGCATCAGCGCAGTTGTAGAGCACAGGGCGGGTGGTATTAGTATTGTTGTTGATCGTACCAGAAAACGCCCCGCTTGTTAGATAAAAATTATGAAAGATAATAAACCATATTCCCACTAGGGTAATAATCACTGCAATAATGACAGAGGTAACAGGCAGTGGCTGTGGTGAGTTATCTGCTGGAGTAGGCCGAGATAGCTGGCGAAGGCCGTAGAGCATGAGGCCAAAGGGGATAAGACAAATGAACAGAATGCATAGGATAACCCATGCCGTGTAATGAATCGTTGGCGTGAAGAAATACTGCCCGTGACTATTTTGTACCGAGACGGTAATGGTGGCATCTTGGCCGGGGTAGAGCACTGTGCCGACTGCATCAATTGGGAAGACGCCAGTATTAACGATGTGCATAGTCGCGCCTTCATTGGACGGCAAAACACTGAGCACACTAAAGTTGATCCATGGATGAAACCACAGTGACACAGCGCAAAGCACCAGCGTCATGCCAATAATCCGATAATACCAGCGCCACGTTGGGCGAGTCCGGCGGGTGGCTAAGTGGATGACAAGCCAGCCAATCACCACCCATGGCACCATTAGCCATACCCAGCCAAGCCATGGGTTGATGAAAATTGCTTTGCCAATGATGGCGCTGTGCTCGATGGGAAGTGGATCGGCCGCGTGGTTGAGGTCGCCCTTGGTGAGGATACGCTGGTTGGTGATAGACTGAATTCGATGGGTGTATGTCCGGCCGTGGCGCTGAAAGGTAATGATATCGCCGGGGTGGTAGCTGTTGGCTGGCTGGGTGACAACGAGCGAGCCGACTGGCGCGGCAGTAGCCATACTCGGTGTTGTGACGAAAAAGATACGCATGCCAAGCGCCACCATCACAGCAACGAAGCCTCCAAGACAGAGGCTCAGGATAGTGATGATAATCATTCGTTGCCGAGGCATGCGCCGTCCTACTCCAGAGGAATTATGCGCCAAATGTCCATGTCAGTGGTTGCGAGACCTGCAAGCCTTGGTAGGTTGGGCCAGCACTGGCGTCGAGTGATACCTCGAAGGTGATCGGGACGCTCTCACCTGCATTGATGGTTGCTTTGCTGAGCTTGGCGAGCAGGTCGATAGCGCCGCCTGTTTGCAATTGTGCAGCAGTACCCGTAAAGAGTGTGCTGCTACCTGATTTGATGGCCACCTTGACTTTGCTACAGAGGTCAGTTGCACTACCTGCTAAAGAAGCACCAGGGACAGGTGATTGGCTACATGTGCCAGGATTGAGGCTAAAGGATGTTGCGGCCACACTTCCGGTGTTTTGCAGGGTAATGTTGGTTGTTTTGGCTGGGCCACCAGCAACGAGTGCAGCAGCAGTGCCACCATACTTGTTGATAGTAGAGCAGGTCGCAGAGTTGGTTGTCGCGCCAGCACCATCTGTACTGTTGCAGGTGTACGTGCCCGATGTCTCCTTCATGGTGAGTGTACCAGTTGAGGCGCTGTTGATGGTGTTTTGGATGCTTGCCGCAAAGCCTGCGAAGGTCGGTGTAAAGGTAAAGGCGACCAGCAGTGCACCGACAATCCCCGTTGAGATAAGGCCAATCCGCTTCTTGCCCTGGCCAGCCTGAGTTGCAATCATAAAATCCCCCTTATGGTTATGTTAGGTATCAGTGTATCAAAAGCATGAGCGTTATACAAGGTGGCAACGTATTGATAGTGATGACTCGGTTGGTAACGGTATCGCATACCGACATTGCTGCTTCATGTTATTGGCTGCGATATATTCTAGCTGCGCAGCTCCTCACAAACCTGCTATAATAGAATATGAGTAGAAAGTAAAGAGGCGTTATCGTCCAGGATAGCGCGAGCGGAGGTCGGAGCGATATGGCAATCAGTCAGGCGAAACTAATTCAGGCAGCGCGGCGGGTCTTTGCCCAGGATGGCTACAAGGCGGCATCGATCGTGGAGATTGCTCAGGTGGCAGGTATTGCGGTTGGCGGCGTGTATTTACTTTATCCGTCTAAATTAGAGCTCTTCCTTGCAGTGTATCGTGCGGAGGACGAAAAGACAAAGAACCGGATTGTTGGGCGGATCGATTGGTCGCAGCCGCGGGCGGCTTTTGCAGCCTATCTACGCGCCACAACGCAAGCAATGCGGCGTAATAAAATCCTGGCTGAGTGGCAAAGTGATGTGCCTGGCGAGCAGGTACGCCAAGCCTACCATGATGATGCGAAGCAGGCAGGAGCGGGTCATAGCCTGGCAGTGCGTGGTGAGTTCTTTGCCGAGCAGGTGCAGCAGTGGCGGCGCGATGGCAGACTACGGCCAGGCGCGACCGACCAGATAATTAGCGAGCTCTTTACGGCGGTGGCAGCGATTGACGCGCTGGAGGGTATCGCCCCAAAGACGATGCGGTTTATGGTTGATGCGGTGCTCGAGCAACTGTTTGTCAGCGAGTAGCTGTTGTAATACGCCACTGTAAGATAATGAACTGTGCAGAACGCAGAAGCGAGTCTGACGTATCATTTGCAATTATGACTGCTTCATCGTATACTTATCACTAGTATGTTGCAATATCTTCGTTCGAGTGAGGCAGATCAGACGATTACGCCGCGCGATGCGCTGCGGGTTGGGTCGTGGCTGCGCTGTGAGAAGCCCAGCAGTGAGGAGATCGATACGCTCCTGGTGCTTGGTATGGACGAAAACATCATCAAAGATGCGCTGGACCCGCACGAGGTGCCACGTGTTGAGTTTGAGGATGAGTGGACGTATTTGATTGCCCGCTTGCCCGATACGGACGATGATTTTAATGACTTTACGACGCCGATATTGTTTGGTATTCACAAAAACTACGTGGTGACACTTTCGCGTGATAGCCTGGGCCGGCTCTGGCAGCCTTTTGTTGACAAGACGCGAATGAATACGGCGCGGCGAATAGAGCTCGTGGTGGCAATGATCGAGGCGGTGTCGCTGCAGTACCAGCGGCGAGTGGCGACGATCAACCGGCAGATGCGGGCAGCAACAGACGATCTCCATACGCTGCGGGCGCGCGATATCGTGACGCTGACCGAGTATGAGCGCAAGCTCAACGACTACCTCAACGCGCTGGTGCCAATGAACTGGGCGATTGAGCGCTTGATGGCAAACCGCAGTCTCCGCCTCAAAGAGGATGATAAGGATGATGTGGAGGATATCTCGATTGATTTGGAGCAGGTGATTGCGCGTTGTAAGTCGCTTCTGCGCACCATCACTAATGTGCGTGATAGCTACCGCGCCGTGATGGATACGCGCCTGAACGAGACGATTCGCTTACTAACGGTGATCACGGTGGCCCTGACTATCCCAACGATGATCGCTGGGCTTTATGGTATGAATGTGCCTGTGCCAGGGGCGGACGACCCAACGATGTTTTGGAAAATTACCACAGTGAGTGTGATAGCCGCCATGGCAACCGGGTATTATTTCTTGCGCCGGCGGTAGGGAAATATTTATTAATTAGCCAAGCTCTGTTTGCATCTCTATCGTATAATCAGAAGTATGATGAATACGGATAGTCTTATAAAGTTTTTCGAAGAGAAACTTAAAGAAGTTGAGAAAATGATTTCTTTAGGTAGAAACAATATTGAATTCAAAGTATGGAAGAATAGTATCGTTGATACTTATAAACGTATGGGTGAGTTATACACAGAACATATTAAGGAAATTAGTTTGTCATCAAAAAGTGGAGTGGTGATTCCAGAGTGTGATCCTGATTATAATAGTCGTGACCGAGAAAAATATATACAGGTAATAAGAACAATCGAAACTGAAATACGAAGCACTATTAAATCGTTAGAGAGATGGGGATATCAACAGACTCATACTAGGCCGGACGATAGCAAGGATAATAGAGTAACTATTAATAATATAAACCAGCAAACACAAAACAATCTGCAAACCATTAACTTATCACAATATGATCAACAAACACAAAACAAGATCCAAGAATTATACGATGAGCTTGGCAAAAAGAAACAGAACAAGGAGACTATACGAGGTATTCTTAAATGGTTTGCTGATAAAAGTATTGATGCACTGATTGCAATATTATCATCGAAGATATGAGAGTGGTTATTGCACTCCACCTGCCTTGAGTAGTGTCTTCAGTCCGTGCTCGCCGCCACCAAAGCCGCTGGTGGTGTAGTCGTTGACGATCATGTAGGGGAGGCCAGTGACGCCGAGCTTGAGAGCGCGGCTGGTGTTTGTAGCGATGTCGTCTTTGTGTTTCTCGTTTGTCACACAGTCGCGGAAGGTCTCGACGTTGAGCCCAATCGCTTCGGCCGATGTTTCAAAATAGCTGACGGGGAGGAGTGGAATTTCTTTGGGCACGGCAACACCTTTGACGCCAATGCCTTTGTCGAAGTAGTCAGCTTTGATGCGGGGCACAATGTGGTGCGTGTATTCCCAATACTTATGTTGGTCGGCCGCGCAAAATGCTGCCTCGGCACCACGTTCGGTGTTGGGCACGATATCTTTGAGAACGGCAACAATCCGGTGCTCATAGCGCAGTTTGCCCGACTTGATATACTGCTGGAAGTCTGCAGTGTTCGTGGCAGCCTCGACCTGGGCGCAGAATGAGCAGAAGTAGTCGGTGTAGTCGACAAAGACATTGGGTGCAGTGTGGCTGCCCTGCGACATGGCGCTTTGCCATGGCTCACCTTTGCCAATGTGCTTGTTGGGTGGGCGGTTGATGAGATTGTAGGCAAAGAGGCTGATGATTGTGACGACGACAATCCCAAGCATGATATGGATCAAGCTAACCCCTGTTTGTTGTGACTGCATGATGCTCCTCCTGCTGAGCTAATGTTATGTAGATGGCGGCAATCTGGCCCGATCGATAGAGCGAAAAGAGACTGAGCCCAAGGGCAATAATAAGCACAATAGTGCTGGCAACTGTCGCGGCCGAAGCAGCGGCTGCTCCCGAGAAAAACACTGCCACGATGGGGAGAATGAGCGATGTACCACAGGGTACGCAGCCCAGGCCAATTGCCGCCGCGACGGAGGCAACACCACTAAGACCAAGTTGCTGGGTGGTTTGCTGGTTGCGCTTGTTGCGTTGGGCGGTGAAGATAATAAGCGCGAGCGATATTCCTTGCAGTATTGAGACAAGCACGAGCAGCGCACCCGTCAGCGATGTCGCGGCCTGCCGAGCAATCTCCACGAACATCGTCCCGATGACGCCAAGTTTATCGATAAGCGGCAGACGAGACATAAGCAGCGTGCCATAGAATCCACCATTGGTCAGGAGAAAAATCAACCAGGCAAAGCCGAGCGCGCTAACGAGCGCTCCTGCCACATAGCGTGGCTGGCGCAGCACCTGACCAATGCCGCTTAGGGCGGTGAGGGTGGCGTGGCGTAGCGAAGGAAGGCGCTGTTTCATCAGTGTCTTTATTATACCACTGAGCACTGCAAACTTCTGCGGTTATCCTAGTGATGGCTACTCTGTAACGCCATAGCCAAGTAGGCCAGTATAGTTGCGCTGCTGATTGGCAAAAACACGTATCTTGTTATTCTCATTACCGCCAACAGTGGTGAGCATGCCATCGTCATTGCGCAGGACAATGTGCGTATGGTCGCCAAAGACGGGCGAAGCGCGGTAGATTGCTACGTCGCCAGGGCGGGGCTGGTAGCCGCTATCGGCTGGCTTGAAACGGCCTGCTGACTCGTAATACTCACGCAGCGTGAAGGTGCCTGGGATGCGCCAGCTACCAGTGTGTGGGTTCTTGAGCGGCGCACCAGCTTGCTGCATCGTCCAGCTGACGAAGTCGGCACACCATGCTTCGTGCGCTCCTTGGCTATATTTCGTACCAGCAGGCTGGGCAGCAAACTCCGCTTGGGTAAGCTGGATAACCTTGCGGCGAGTAGGGCTGAGGGCTTGCGTGTTGACCTCAGGAAACTGAGCTAGCCCTGGCGAACGATCGAGCGTCGCCACATGCGACGTACCTTGGAGCTTGTAAAGGATTTTGCGCCAGCCAATCGCTGTGCCAACAATACCGCCAATAACGAGAAGGAGGGTAAGGCAGATGGTGATGATGGTTGCTCGGTGGCTGAGGGGGAATAATCGTTTCATACGTATAGTATACACCGCAGGGTGATGAGATGCTTGTTGGTTAGGTGTTGTTGGAATGGCAGGAGAGATGTTTTGGGCTATCGATGATATGTGTTTATTTGCACACTACTTATAACTCGGATAAATCAGTAAAATAAGTAAGTTCTTGCGCATTACGATATCCAAGCAACTGAGAAACTTCCTCATCCTTGAGCTCTGCATAGGCCTTATCAGCTTCTCGCTGTCCGATAACTTTGGCCTCTTCTTCTTGCTTTGCTGTTAATTTATCTTTGGCTTGTTTTTCTGCAAGGAATGCATGCTCGGCATAGAATGCGGCAAGGGGTGGGTCGATAGCTTTTGCGAGGTCTTTTTCCAGACCTTCTCGAGCTGATAGTCCTACCCGTGTGATAGGTCGTGCAGCGCGGTCCTCTTCATAGGCAAGGGCTAAGTCACGCGCTTTGCCTCCCATAATATGCTCAATGATTGTTGCAGTAGCCTGGTCCTTTTCTTTGGTAGAGAGCCGATAAGGAGGTTCTGTTGCTCGGTTTTCTGCAGACACACGAAGGGATACTTTGTTATATGTTGCAGTAACATTCTCGTAGTCCGTACCAAGTAGCCTTTTTATACGGAGAGTTTGATGAAGCGCTAGTAAATGTACGAGCGGGTCACAATGCTTAAGCTCAAGACCTTCCCTTGCGAATACTGCGAACATGCCGCCTATACTTCCGATCGTCGCACCAGCCATACTAATAGTAGCAAAGGAGAGGGGGAAGTTTTCCATTGCATAACCAATATCACTTACGCTATCGTATATGACACGATTTACAGCACAAACGCCAAGTGCCATTGATCCTATCATAATCTCTTTAGATGCATTATGCTCGAAATACTGAGTAGCCTCTGGTAATACTCTCCCTTCTTCTAAAAAACACGCGAGAGCATCTTGGTCAACTTTGTCAATTTTTTTCTGAGGGCAGTTCGCCCAATAATGACGAAAGTCTTTCTCGAGATCTCGATCATTGTAGCGAGGGTATGATATAAGTGCCATCGTGGTCTCCTAACGAATAACTATGTAACACTACTATTCTATCGTAGAAGGTGGTTGCGCTACTGTCAAGGTTGTATATTGTTCATCTTTCGCTTTCTTCTCCTCTATGCTATAATTCAGCCCAACGGATGGTTGGTTGGCTTATAACAATATAATGCCCTGAGAGTGATTCAAGCAGAGGCCCGTTTGGGTGTGGGGCTCGTAGCATAAGAAAGGAGTTTTATGACTCAAACCAAACCAATTATAACGGTGGATGGCTTGACTAAAGCCTATGCCGGCACGCCAGTGGTGGATGGGATATCCTTCACGGTTAAGACGGGCGAGATTTTTGGCCTGCTGGGGCCTAATGGCGCTGGTAAGACCACGACGCTGGAGATGCTCGAAGCGCTGCGGTCAATTGATGCTGGCCAGGCGACCATTGACAGCATTGATGTCGCCAAACAGCCCAAGCAAATTAAGCAAATTATCGGTATCCAACTGCAGTCGACCACCTTTTATGATAAGCTGACCCTGCGTGAGCAGCTACGCATGTTTGCGAGCCTCTACGGCCAGCGCGTTGATGCTGATGCTTTGCTCGCGAAGGTGCAGCTCAGTGCGAAGGCGGGCAGCTATGTCGAGCAGCTCAGCGGTGGGCAAAAGCAGCGCTTTGCGATTGCTGCGACGCTTGTGAACCAGCCCAAGGTACTCTTTTTGGATGAGCCGACTACGGGCCTGGACCCGCAAGCACGGCGCAATCTGTGGGAGCTGATCAAGACGATTCGCGATGAAGGCATTACCATTGTGCTCACCACTCACTATATGGATGAGGCCGAGCTGCTGTGTGATCGCCTGGCGATTATGGATGCGGGCAAGATTATCACCATTGATACGCCGCAGCATCTTATCGAGCAGCTGCTAGCTCGTGGCTTTACCAAGCAGCAAACGGTCGAGCCCGCCAACTTAGAGGATGTGTTTATTGATTTAACCGGCAAGGCCATTCGGGAGTAGATGATGCGAGTCAAGTCATATTGGATTGGAGTATATGGGCAGGTGCGCGCCCTGCAAAAGCGCTTTATGCGTGATGGGATGTCACTGTTTTTTACCTTTTTGTTTCCACTAATATTCCTCTTGGTGTTTGGTGCGATTTTTAATAACCAAACCACTAGCTTTGATGTGGCGATTATTAACCACTCGAAGAGTGAATTTGCCAAGCAGTTTGTGGAGCAAGCCAAGGCAAACAACGACACGACGCTCAAAGTGAAGGACGTCAAGGATATGCAGGACGCGCGCGAGAAGCTGAAGCACTCGGAGCTCAGTGGCATCATCGAGCTGCCAGCCGACTTTGGCACCGTGACGCCGGCTCAGGGGCGTCCGAGCGGCACTTTGCGCGTGCTCTACGCGAAGGGCTCGGAGCAGTCTGGTAACACGCTAACGGCTATTATGGGGCAGATTATTGATGGCATCAATAAGGGTATGGGCCAGCCCGAGCCACCACTGAAGGTTGCGGGCCAAGCTGTGGGCGACGAGCAGCTCAAGACCTTCGACTATACCTTTACTGGCCTGCTCGCCTTTAGTTTGTTGAGTATGGGAATCTTTGGCCTAGCTAACCAGATGCCGACAGAGAAGCAAAAGGGCTCCTACCGGCGTCTTCGGGCGTCGCCCTTTACAGCAGGGCAGCTGATCCTGGCAGTAGGCATCCACTACACGATTGTATCGCTGCTGAGTGCCGCTATGATGCTGGCGGTCGGGATGAGTGTCTTCCACTTCAACATGCGTGGTGACTGGCTACTGGCCGTGCTGTTTCTTACGCTGTCCGCGCTGCTGATGGTAGGGTTTGGCTTGCTGGTTGGCGGATGGGCCAAGAATGAGAACCAGTCGGCACCGCTGGGTAACCTGGTAGCCTTCCCGATGATGTTTCTTTCTGGCACCTTCTTCCCGTCCTTTATGTTCCCGGAGTGGCTGCGCACGCTGAGTCAGTTCGTCCCGATGACACCTGTGACTGATGGTCTGCGCCTCATCATGACCGAGCATGCCAGCCTGGCAGAGGTGCTGCCATACGCTGGCGCTGTTGGCTTATGGATGCTGGTGGTGTATATTGCGGCGATAAAGCTGTTCCGGTGGGAATAACGAAATAACGAAATAACGAACAAAAGGAGGGGGGGAGATGCGTCGAAGCACACAGGTGATAATAACAGGGGTGGTTATTGTTATAACCATCAGCTTGGTTGGCACGGCGTGGTATCTTCAGCAGCATCGCCCCCAGCCTGCAAGGCAGACAGACGCTGCAAGGTTTCAGGCAGAGTATCCACGGGTTGCGGCAGATAACCGTTTTGTCTACGCACGTGATGTTGCTGTGCTCGATGTACTAGAGCATGGCACGGGCGTGGTGTTTCTTGGCTACCCGCAGTGCCCGTGGTGCCAGCAGCTGAGCGAGTATGTCGACCAAGCCGCTCGTGCTGAGGGTGTTGCTGCGATTCACTATCTTAATATTCGTCAGGCACGCGCTAGTAAGAACGAGACATACCAAAAGCTGGTGGCGCGTCTTGCGCCCTACCTCAGTAAGGATGAGAACGGCCAACCGCGGATTTTTGTGCCTGATGTGACGATCGTCAAGCATGGGTCAATCGTGTGGCGTTACAAGGAAGAGCCGACGGAGGACAATACTACCCCCGATCGCTACTGGACTGCAGAGCGGGCTCAGCGGGCAGTTGCGCAGCTGCGGCGTGCGATGCAGACAATGAAGCGCTAGACTGGGCGCTATGCAGATAACAAAACGGAAATACTGCTGCTATGACAGAGGAGATAATATGACGTATCAATTCATTCAAGATGCCTACCAAGCGCGGCGTGGTGGGTCGTCACGAGTGCTTGATGTGTGCTGCGAAGGCTGCGCCAAGCACGTGACGTTTTACCAAAAGGATGGCCCAGGTTCGCTGCGGCGCATGTATGTCGACCGTTTTATCGATATGACTCCAGCTGGTGATGAGCTATGCTGCCCGCACTGCCAGCGCGTCCTTGGCATTCTCATCACGTATGCCAAGGAAAACCGCCTGGCTTATCGGCTTTTTGTCGATGCGGTGACGAAGCGGATTGTGCCGCGTCGGCAGGTAGGGTAGTGACCCTACCTGTGCTGGTGCTATACTGAATACCATGATACATACCACGCTTTATTTTGTCCGTCATGGTCAGACAGATGCCAATATCGCAGCGGCGCAGAGCAATGAGGCTCATGATAGTAACGTGCCACTTAATCGTGTTGGGGCGGGGCAAGCTGCTGCGGTTGCGCGTGAGCTGGAGAAACTTACTCCGGCGGCGATCATCACATCACCATTGCTGCGCGCTCGTCAAACAGCGGGGCAGATTGCGATGTATCACCCGACAGTCCCGCTGATAGAAATGGCAGACTTAGCGGAGCGATCGATTGGCACGGTAGCCAATCGCAGTTGGCACCGGCTGTTTGATGTCGATGAGAACATTCAGCCAGAAGGCGGCGAGTCGGTGCGGGATTTTTTGACGCGGCTCTACCGAGCCTATTGCTCAATTGCCACGAACTATGCTGGTCAGACGGTCATCGTTGTGGCGTATGGCGGTGGGCACCATGCCTTGTATGCCTATGCTCACGATCTACCGCGGCGCGGCAATATGCGCCGCGAGCTGCTTGATAATGGCGAGGCGCGGCGGTATACAATTTGGCCGCATTCTGTGCCAACGTGTAGTAAGCTATAAGAGCCCAAAGCGCCTGATCACTGGGTGCACTCTAACCACTGTTTTAGTACGACTGCCTGGTTATGCTCTGTATCCTTTGCGCCGTATAGTAGCGTCACGACAGGGTGATTGGACCAGGCATTTTTTGCTGCAGCGGCAGCTGGATTGGTATCGAGCTCTTTTTTATAACGTGCTGAAAACTCTGTAAACTTTTCTGGATCATGGTGAAACCAGTGACGTAATTCATCAGTTGGTGCAATGTCCTTTGCCCACTCATCAAGTGCCGCGTGCTCTTTGCTGATGCCTCGTGGCCAGAGTCGATCGACTAAGACACGATAGCCATCGTGTGGTGTTGCTAATTCGTAGATTCGCGTAATTTTGTAGGTGGTCATACTACCTCTCGTGCTATTGTAGCATAGAAGGTGAGACGGTGATTGTATGGTGAGTAAAGCTTATTTATCGTCCTTGTTTGCGGTCAAGGTGCGCTGGGGCAAGAAGAGGGCAACAAGGAAGCCTGTGGCCATAAGCGCGGCGCTGATGATAAAAATCTGGTGCAAGGAGTCGCTAAAGGCATTGAGAATGCGCGTCGTGTAGTCGTTTTGCTGCTGGCTTAGCTGCTGCTGGGCACGTGCGCGAGCTGGAGCAGGTAGCTGGGCCATACCTTTGGCTGCACCCTGGCTGATGGCGTCGCGCTGGCTATTGATACGGAGCAGAGTATCGGCATTGAGCTCGCCATCGAGTTGTCGAGCGGCTTGTGGCGCGTGGCGCAGCGTCTGGATATAGGGAATCTGATTAACATCGCCAAGGCTGTGCAAGATGCCACTGGTGAGCACGCCCGCAAAGATAGCTGTCCCCACCGTTGAGCCAAGCCCGCGGAAGAGCTGTACGCTCGAGGTAGCAGCGCCGAGATCCTGCTGGCGGAATTCATTTTGTACGGCGAGGGTAAGGATGGGCATACACATCCCCATGCCAAAGCCAGCGAGTGCCATGATGATTGCCTCATGCCAGTAGGGTGAGGTGGGCTGAAGCGTGATGAGCGAGAGAATGCTTACTGCGGTGATGGCGCAGCCAATGACGATATAGCGCTTGTATACACCTGTCCGGCTGATGATCTGCCCCACGCCGATAGAGCTGATCATCATTCCGCCCACCATTGGCAAGAGCATCAGGCCAGCCTGCGAGGCAGTCGCGCCAAAGACTTGCTGATTAAATTGCGTGAGGTAGAGGATTGCTCCCAGAAAGGCTGCACCAAAGAGCAGGCTAATGAGCATAATGAGGCGGTAGGTGGGGTTGCGGAAGAAGCGGAGAGGGAGGATGGGCTGAGCGGCTTTGCGCTCAAGCCAGAGAAAGACACCACCGGCAAGAGTGGCAATAGTCAGCAGTACGCTCTTGATGAGAGTAAGAGTAATGCCACGGTCGATGACACTCTTAAAGACCATCTCCGTATTGTCTACTGCCAAGACAAGCGCCGCCAGGGCAATGGTGATGAAAAGAGCGCCAAGGTAGTCTGGCTTGTGCTTGCTGTCGTGCTTGATTTGTGGGCAATAGCGGATGATGAGAGCAGTGGCGATGATGCCAATTGGTACGTTGATAAAGAATGTCCAGCGCCAGTCGGTTGTGACGCCAAAGATGGTCGCACCATCAGTTAGCCAGCCACCAAGCAATGGCCCCGCTACCGAGCTCATACCAAAGGTCGCACCGATGAGCCCTTGCCAGCGGCCCCGCTCTTTGGGCGTAAAGAGATCGCCGACAATAGTAAAGGCGTTGGCGGTGATAATACCACCACCAATTCCTTGCAGCGCCCGCCACGCAATGAGCCATTCTACGGTTGGCGCGATACCGCTGAGTAAGGAGCCAATAGTAAAAATTGCCACGCCACTGAGTAAAAGTGGCTTGCGGCCATACATGTCGCTTAGCTTACCGGCTAGCGGCACTGTCACAGTGGTGGTGAGCATATAGGCAGTAACGATAAAGCCAAGAGAGGAGAAGCTATTGAATTCCTTGACGATTGCGCCTAGTGCCGTTGCCACGATGGTTTGGTCGAGCGCCACGAGGAAGAGGGCGCTCATCACGGCAAGCATGACGATGAGTTTGTGACGTTGGGGCAGATGATGGAGCATACAATTCCTTGGTTAGTTACTATAGTTGATATTCCGAAATGTAAAATAAGGTTCTTGCTCTCGTTCGAGTACATACTTCTCCTCTCGACTCCTATACGACTTTGAGATATGTCAGGTAGAGAACTGTCAACCAAATACGCTATGATACGCCGAATAGAACTGTTTGTCAATTTTATGCCAAGGAGCTTAGGCACTGCACCGGCTGATTGCGAGCGATGAGCTGCGCCAGATCAACCTCGGCAAGGAAGTGAGGTAAAATTGGGTACTGCTGCGGGGTAATAAAGCCGCACTCGGCGACTTCCGCTAAGCCGTGCGTTGTGGCGGCAAGGTCAATCGACTGATAGTTGTGCCAGTTAGTGATGTGGAACAAGAACTCAAGCTGTTCGCGTGGCTCGCCAGCTGCTGACGTGGCGATAGCAAACTGGTGGACGAAGAGCAGCCGGCCAATTACTGGCTCAACGCCAGTTTCTTCGATCATCTCTCGCCGTAGGCCATCCAGTACGCTCTCGCCTAGTTCCAGCCCACCACCCGGTGTGCACCAAAAATCTCGGCCATCGCCAGTGCGCGCTGTCAAGCGCTGGCAAAAAAGCTCGCCCTTGTCATTGATGATAATTCCGCGTACGTTGATGTGTCTGTGCATGGTGCCTCCGGTGATTGATATGACTTATGGATGATGTCCTGTATTTATTTTACGCTAAAAAATGATGTATTGCGTGCTTAGGTAGCAGGCTTAGTCACCTCTCTTGATTTTCCCATTAGCACTCGCTATACTAGAGTGCTAGAAGCGCCTCGATTGATACGGGGCGCGGTGATAAGTATAAGAAAGGGGTAACCAATGAGTTCACCAATCAAGCCAATGGCGCATTTCGTCGTGGCGGTTAAGGAGAAAAAGCCAGAGAAGACTGCCAGCGGGATCTTTTTGCCCGAGTCGGCTCAGGAGAAGTCGGAAGCTGCCAAGGTGATTGCTGTTGGATCGGCAGTAGAAGATGTCGTAGTCGACGCGCGGGTGGTTTACAAGAACTACGCAGCTACCACCATTAAGCTCGACAAAGAAGAGTATTTGATTATCAAGGACGAGGATATCCTCGCGACAGTAGAATAGGAGAACTAGTCTATGGCAAAAAAAGTATTTTACGATGAAGATGCGCGCCGCCGGATTTTGGGCGGGGCAGAGATTCTTTACAACGCAGTGAAGACAACGATGGGGCCAAAGGGTCGCAACGTCGTGATTGGCAAAAGCTATGGTGGCCCAAGTGTCACACACGATGGTGTGACAGTAGCTAAAGGTATCGACATCGAGGATGTTGATGATGAAACCCTAGGCTTTAAGGTAGGAGCAGAGCTTATCAAGCAAGCCGCTAACAAAATGAACGATGTGGCTGGTGATGGTACAACTACTGTGACGGTTTTGACCTACCATATCCTCAGTGAGGCAAACAAGCTGATTGCTGCTGGTCACAACCCAATGCTGCTGCGCAAGGGTCTGGAGCGGGCCGCAGCAGAGGTAACAGCGGCTTTGAGCGAGCAGGCAGAAGACATTCGCAATGATGAAACACGCGTCGCAGAGGTGGCAACTATCTCGGCGGGTGATGACGCAATTGGCCGGCTGATTGCTGATGTGATGGAGAAGATCGGGCCCAATGGTGTGGTGACGGTTGAGGAAGGCCGCGGCCTTGAGCTAGAGAGCGAAGTGGTCGAGGGCTTTACCGTTCAGCGCGGCTTCGTTAGCCCGTACATGGCAACAGACACGAAGCGAATGGAGGCGGTGTACGACAAGCCAGCTATCGTTATTACCGACAAGAAGATTTCTTCGGCGCAAGAGTTCGTTCCACTGCTTGAGATGATTGCGCAGAGTGGTAAGAAAGATCTCGTTTTGATTGCTGACGATGTGGATGGCGAAGCGCTTGGCTTGCTTGTGCTGAACCGCCTCAAGGGTGCCTTTAATACCCTGGCTATTAAAGCGCCGAGCGATAAGGATGTCCTCTACGATATTGCTGCTCTGGTGGGCGCAACGGTTATTACCGAGGATACTGGTATGAGCTTTGATACGGTTGGCCCCGATGTAGTGGGCTCGGCTCGCAAGGTGATTGCTACCAAGGATTTGACAACGATCGTCGAAGGGGCTGGTGCGAAGACGGCAGTCGATGCCCGGATTGACCAGATTGCCGTTGAGATCGCCAATAGCACAAGCGACTACACCAAGAACAATCTTGTTAAGCGCCAAGCTGCCCTGACTGGCCAAGTGGCGGTGATTAAGGTAGGTGGGGCAACCGAGACCGAGATCGAAGAGAAGAAATACCGCGTTGATGATGCGGTGGCTGCTGTTAAGGCTGCTCTGGCTGAGGGTGTTGTGCCTGGTGGCGGGGTGACACTGGTTAACCTCGCGACGAGCTACACCCACGCTGGTGATGTCGATGCGTCGGTGACCGCTGGTGAGGATTTGCTCATCCACGCGCTGGAGCAACCATTCCGCATTCTGCTGACCAACTCTGGCCTCAATGCCGATGAGTGGCTGCCACAGGTGAAGGCAGCGCAGCCTGGCTTTGGTATTAACGTCAATACACCAGGTGAGCTGATTGATCTCAAAGCAGCTGGCGTGGTTGATCCTGTTCGCGTTACCAAGGAAGCACTGCAAAATGCGGCGTCCATCGCGGGCACCGCAATGACGATGGGTGCGCTCGTCGTCGACCTGCCTGAGAAGGAAGCGGCAAGCCCAGCTGGCATGCCTGGCATGGGCGGCGGTATGGGCATGTACTAGGCCTCGTCCTGCCTTGTTTTGCAAAAACCCACCACGTCTGTGGTGGGTTTTTAATTCGGGAAAGAATCGGTTGACAGATACCCCTAGGGGGTATATCATAGGAACATGAGCAAAGATATTACGAGACGAGCATTACACCGTATCAAAATTATGAAGGGCCAACTTGAGGGGTTAGAGAAGCGTGTGGCCGACGACGCCTACTGTATGGACATCATCATCCAGAGTTTGTCGATCCAGAAGTCACTGGCGTCACTGAACAAGCTGATGGTTAAGCAGCACCTCGAGACACATGTGGCTGAGATGCTGGCGTCAAGCGATACAAAGCAGCGCGATAAGGCGCTCAAAGAGCTCGACCAGCTCTATGATCTGACGAACATCCGCTAGCAGCACGCAGGGATAAGAAATGGAAGGATAATAGTGGTGCGTTGCACCAAGGAGTTTGCTATGGATACAAAACAGTCACAGCACCATCACATGGCTCATGGTGCGCATGCTCACCATGAGCAGCATGCGATGGGGGGTTGTGCCCATCATGAGGCGCATGGACAGGGTAGCCATTGCGGGCATGATGCGGCCCAGTTTCGGCAGCGCTTTTGGCTGTCGCTGCTCATAACTATCAGCGTATTGGTGTGTTCACCACTGCTGCAGCAGTGGCTCGGCTATACACTGCCTGAGGTGGTGAGCCGGTATGTGCCGGCCGTGAGCGGGACGATACTGCTATGGTATGGTGGCCGAATCTTTATCCGGGCGGGGTGGCAGGAGCTACGCCAGCGCCAGCCCGGTATGATGCTGCTGATTGCTCTAGCGATTAGTGTGGCCTATGGCTACAGCCTGCTGGTGACCAGTGGTGTGGTAGCAGGGATGGATTTTTGGTGGGAGCTCGCATCGCTGATTACCATTATGCTTCTTGGGCACTGGCTCGAAATGGCAGCGATTAAGCGGGCAACGGATGCCGCTCATACCTTAGCCCAGCTCTTGCCTGAGACAGCCGAGGTTGTGACAGAGCAATCGATTAATACAGTGCCGCTTGATCATCTGGCTGTGGGGATGACCGTGCTGGTGCGCCCGGGTGGGCGCGTACCAGTGGATGGCCAGGTGATAGCTGGTGCGTCACAGGTCGATGAGTCGATGCTCACGGGTGAGTCGCGCCCTGTTGCCAAGCAGTCAGGGAGTCTTGTGACGGCAGGCACGATCAATGGCACTGGTGCGCTTCATGTTATGGCCCAGCACATTGGTGATGATACAACGTTGTCGCATATTATGGAGCTGGTGCGCCAGGCTGAGCAGCGGCGGTCACGAACGCAGGTGCTGGCGGACCGGGCGGCGGGCTATCTTTTCTATGCGGCGCTTGCTACTGCGCTGGTGGCGGGCGCTGGTTGGGCGCTGGCTGGTGCATCACTGGGTGAAGTGCTGCAGCGAGTGGTAACGGTGCTGGTGGTGGCGTGCCCGCATGCTTTGGGCTTAGCGGTGCCGCTGGTTGTATCGATCTCGACCGGGCTTGCGGCCCAGCGCGGTATTGTGGTGCGTGATCGCCGCGCTTTTGAAGCTGCGCGGCAGGTTGATGTGGTGTTATTTGATAAAACAGGTACGCTGACGACTGGTCACCTAGCAGTGGTTGCAGTCCATGGTGGGGACGACGCGGCTATTTTGGCACTGGCGGCAGCGGCTGAGCATGAGGCAGAGCACCCGATTGCAGCAGCGATTCGTCACGCGGCAGCCGATCGCCATGTTGCGATACCTGCTGTGCGTGACCTCCAAACGGTGCCAGGTTATGGTGTGCAGGCTGTGGTTGATGGCGTGCCAACGTTAGTTGGCAATGCAACCTTTATGCAGCAACATCAGATTGATCGAGACGAGATAACGACGGATCATACAGTGGTTTATGTTGCCCAGGCTGGGCGCGTCTGTGGTGCGATTGAGCTTGGTGATGCGCCGCGCCCTGGTGCAGCAGCGGCAGTCGCAGCGCTCCAACGCCGCGGTATAACGGTTGCTATGGTAACAGGAGATGGTGTGAGGCCAGCCGATGCAATTGCTCGCCTCGTTGGTATCACTGAGGTCCACGCTGAGGTAAGGCCGGCTGAGAAGGCGGCGATTGTCATGGCGTACCAGCAGCAGGGGAAGCGGGTGTGCTTTGTCGGCGATGGTGTGAATGATGCACCAGCGCTTGCCCAGGCCGAGAGTGGTGTCGCGATTGGGACGGGGACTGATGTTGCCGCAGCGTCTGCCGGGATTATGCTGATTGGTGATGATCCGCAGGCAGTTGTTCGGCTGATCGCGCTGGCCCAGGCAACGTACCGCAAAATGGTACAGAACCTCTGTTGGGGAGCGGGCTACAATGTGCTGATGCTTCCCCTCGCAGCTGGGGTGCTTGCGCCAGTCGGGGTGGTTATTTCGCCCGCGATTGGTGCAGTGGTGATGTCGCTTTCGACGATCATTGTCGCACTAAATGCGCAGTTCCTACGCCGCGCGGTAGTGTAAGGTGCGAGCTCCGTTATTGACAGGTCTGGGCTGTCTATGTCATACTAGCGCGCAGTATGCTCTCATTCCTAGGCACTTTTACCGCGTCGTTTCGGGTGGCACTTGTGATGTGGCCGTTTGCTGCATTTGTGTTGACACTGCCACTGTTATTGGTGCATTATATTCGCTTTCGCCGAGTAGCATTTGGCCGGGTAGTTATGACATATCTGGTGGTGCTCTATGGCTTGGCGCTGGCTGCCTTTACGCTTTACCCGATGCCAGATAATGCGGCGCACTTTTGCGGGAGCCACCATATCCAACCGCAATTAGTGCCACTGGCGTCGATTTTCGATATCTCGCATGAGGGTGTGCGGGCAGTGCTGCAAGTCGTAATGAATGTCATATTTTTTGTGCCACTGGGGGCGTTTTTGCGGGCGATGTATCGGGTGCGCTGGTGGACGGTGGTGGCGATTGGCCTTATGACGTCGGTGGTGATTGAACTGACGCAGCTCACGGGGGTGTTTGGCGCGTATCCGTGTAGTTATCGGCTGTTTGATGTTGACGACTTACTGCTTAATACGAGCGGGGCACTGCTGGGCTTTTGGTCGGGTTGGCTATTGCCAAGCTTTCGCGATACCGAGCGTGGGGCAACGACGATTCTTCGGCCAGGTCTTGTGCGGCGTATCGTCGCCTTTGTTGCCGATATGGTTGGGGTGATGATTGGTTCGACAATCACTACAGTTGCGCTGATTATAGCGGGTGTTTTCCACCCAACACACTGGGATGAGCAGACACACCTGGTGGCGTTGGTCATTCCGTATGGCTTTATTGCTCTCGTGCACGCCATCCTCCCGCTGGTGGCGCAGGGGCGGACGCTCGGTGGCTGGCTAACGGGTATTTCGCTGGATGACCGGCCGCGAGGCTGGTTCCACCGCGTGGTGTACTATGCGATGCGGCTGCTCTATATTGCGGCTCTATGTATGATACATCTGCCATTTGTGCCATTGATTATGCTGATTGTGACGATTGTGTTATGGCGTCGGTATAAGCAGCTGCCCTATGCAGTGCTTGATCGGTATTGGCCAACCACTGATGACGAGTAATCTATACCACTTCATACTTTACGTATTCTGGCAAACGGTATAGACTAGAAAGAGACAGCTAGCAAAAGCAAGGAGGCGATATGCGGACGGCAATGGTGAAAAGTGTGCTCAGTGTCATGATGATAGCAGTCGGATGCCAGCTGATGGCTCCAGTGCCAGCTCAGGCTGCGGAGCGGGGGACAATCTCGGTCTATGTTAGTGACGAGAATCTCCCAAAGGTGACTGACGACCATCTAAAGATGATCGATCGGCTTATTGTCCATTTTGGGCGTATTGCAGCCGATGGACACCTAACGCTTGATACGTTGCCGCACCTTAGGCAGGCGGCCACGCTGCAGCGGATTCGAGCGGTTAATCCGCGTATTTCCCTTATTCTCTCGATTGGTGGTGGTAATGATGCTGCGCGAAGTGAGTTCGATGCGATGGTGCGTCAAGCAAGCACCCGACAGGCCTTTGTGAGCTCTGTCAAGGAGGCGCTGCAGGCTCATCAGTTAGATGGGGTGGATATCGACTGGGAGTTTCCAAAGGGGAGCCAGCAGACTGACCTAATTGCTCTCTTGCGCGAATTGCGCGCGGCAACGACCACCAGCGGACGCCAGCCGAGTATTTCGATGACCGGTGCGCCAGCCAAGTGGTATGCTGAGCAAAATAAGTTTGCTGAGTACCAGCAGTATCTTGACCAGATTGCGATCATGACGTATGACATGCGGGGGTTTGGCTCGTTCAAGACGCACGCTGGGCACCATGCTGGGCTTTATACCGCGCCAGATGACCCGCTCGACCAGAGTGCCAACTCGGCGGTGCAGCACTACCAAGCTCATGGTGCGCCAACAAACAAATTGATGATCGGGGCGGGGTGGTATAGCCGGCGGTTTACCTCAGTTCCTGAGGTGAATCATGGGTTACACCAGCCTGTGGGGGATACTCAAAAGGCTGGCGAGTACCACACCACGTATGACCGGCTCGAGCGAGAGTATATTAATAAGAATGGCTATACTCGCTACTGGGACGACGCAAGCAAAGCGCCGTATCTCTATAATGCTGCGCGGCGTGAGTTTATTAGCTATGACGATGCGGAGTCGATGAAGTACAAGGCAGAGTATGTCCAGCAGCATAACCTGCAAGGGATTATTGTGTGGCGTTATCTTTCTGACCCGCAGAGTAATGATGCGTTGCTGCGGCAACTTGACCACACGCTGCATGGCAGCGCTGCGCCATCGTCGACTCAGCCGCAATCAAATCAGTCACAGAATACCATGCTGCCACCAAAGGTGATGCATATCTCGCAGGCCGAGCAGTCGCAGCCAATCCAGCCGCAGCGTGACGGGGCATTGGCAGCGGCTGGTGATAATGTTCCGCTGCTCTATTATGGCGGCGCGGTGCTGGTTGTACTAGGTGGAGTTGGCGCGGCAGTGTTTGCCAGGCGTCGCCGGCGCGCCGTGCGGCGTTGACAATACATAGTTTAGACAATAAACTATTAGAGCATGATGACAGAAGTAACTCCAGGCGCGCAGTCGCAGCGCCAAGAATGGATTGAGCATATTACGAGCTGCATGTTTCAGCTCAAGCAGCGCCTGGCCCATGCCACGCGCCAGACCGATCAGCAGTTTGGTTTGACGCCAGTCCACTGGCACGTGCTGGGTATGCTGCATCGTGGGGCAATCGAGACGATGGGTGATGTGGCCGCAAAGCTGTGCGTCTCCAAGGGTGCGGCGACGCAGATTCTTGACGTGCTGGTGGCAAAACAGCTTGTTCGGCGCACGCTTGATTCGCACGATCGACGAGTGGTGCGTCTGCAGTTGACGACGCAGAGCCAGCTGATGACCGATCGCTTCCAGCAGTATATGACGGAGGCTGTTGCTGACCTCTTTGCGATGCTGAGCGATGCTGAGGTGGCGCAGCTTGGTCAGCTGATTGATAAACTGGCTCAGGGCTATCGGGCGGAGCGAACATGACGTATATCTGGCGGCTACTCCGGGGATATTGGTGGCAGTTAGGATTGCTGGTTGCTGCAACGTATGGCTCAGTGATGGCAACGCTGAGTTTGCCAGACTTTATGGCAGCGATTATTAACAAGGGCATCGTTGGCGCAGATATGGCCGTTCTGTGGCATAATGGCTGGCAGATGATTGTGGTAACGCTGGCGGGCGCAGTGGGAACGATTGTCTCAGTTTTCTTTGCGACGCGGATTGCGACTGGTCTCAGTCAGCAGCTGCGCGACCAGGTGTTTACCCGGGTGGAGGATTATGCTGTGGCGGACTTTAACCGTTTCTCGACAGCATCGCTTATAACTCGCTCGACCAACGATATCCAGCAGATTCAATCGACGGCAATTATGCTGCTGCGCATTGCCTTGATGGCACCGATTATGGCCGTGGCTGGCCTGCACAAGGCGCTGGCCAATGCACCGAGTCTGAGCTGGATTATTGCCCTGGCGGTTGCTGTGCTTTTGGTGGTCATTATTGGCTTGTTTATTGCGGCGATGCCCCGCTTTCAGCGCTTGCAGAGTGTGGTGGATAAGCTGAACTTAGTCGCCCGCGAAAACTTGACGGGCCTGCGCGTCGTGCGCGCTTTTCATACCGAGGCAGTCGAAGAAGCAAAATTTGATGCTGTCAACCATGAGCTGACGAAGCTCAACCTGGTAGTCAATCGCCTGATGATGGTGATGGAGCCAGTGATGATGTTAATAATGAATCTCGCGAGCGTGGCAGTGGTGTGGTATGGCGCGCTGGCAATTGGTGATGGACGCCTCGCGATTGGCAATATGATGGCCTTTTTGCAATATGCTTTGCAGGTGATTATGTCGTTCTTGATGATCTCGATGGTGTTTATTATGGCACCGCGCGCGGCTGTGTCGGTGCGCCGAGTAGCAGAGGTGCTCGATACCGAGCCGTCGATCACTGACCCGGCCAAGCCTCAGCCACTCATGCCGGGTGGCATGGGGCGGGTTGAATTTCGTGATGTTACCTTTGCCTATCCAGGGGCAGATGAGCCAGTGCTCAGTAATATTAGCTTCGTAGCGGAGCCTGGCCAGACGACGGCGTTTATTGGCAGCACGGGCTCGGGCAAGTCGACATTAGTCAATCTGATTCCGCGGTTTTATGATGTGTCGGCCGGGCAGATTTTGCTTGATGGGGTGGATATCCGTCACCTTAGGCTGACTGACTTAGCTAGCCAGATTGGCTATGTTCCGCAAAAGGGTGTGCTGTTTCGGGGCAGTATTGCCAGTAATATTGCCTATGGTGCGCCTGAAGCAGATAAGGCGGCGATTGCTCATGCGGCAGAGGTGGCCCAGGCGAGTGACTTTATTGCTCAGCTTGATGATGGTATGGCAAGCGCGGTTGCGCAAGGTGGCAGCAATGTCTCGGGTGGGCAGCGCCAGCGCCTAGCGATCGCTCGGGCGTTGGCCGCGCAGTCTCAGGTATATATCTTCGACGATTCGTTCTCAGCGCTTGATGCGCGGACGGATGCCGCGCTGCGCCGCCGCCTCACGCAGGAGCTGGCGGGCAAGACGGTGCTGATCGTCGGGCAGCGGATTAATACGATTGCCCAGGCGGATACAATTATTGTCCTTGATGAAGGCCGAATCGTCGGCCAGGGGCGGCACCAGGAGCTGATGAAAACCTGTGCGGTGTACCAAGAGATTGCCGCGTCGCAGCTCAGTGAGCGCGAGTTGGCCGCGTTCGAGCGGCCTGCTCCGCTTGGCAGTGCCGCGCAAGGAGGGGCGTTATGAGCCAGCAATCGTCTGCGCGGCCGCGCTCGGCAGGAGTGCGCCGCGGCCCAATGGGTGAGCCTGGTGGCGGGACGGAGCGAGCCAAGGATTTCCGCTCGACGGTGCGCACGCTGCTGCAGTATTTGCGCGCCTTTCGTTGGCAGCTGGCCCTAGTCGTTGGCTTCACGATAATGAGCACGCTATTTGCAATTGTCAGCCCGAAGCTGCTTGGCAATGCCACCAACCAGATTGTCGATGACTACACGCGCCTGCGTACCTATGATGCTATCCACGAGAAGCTTCCTGCTGGCGTGACGATCCCCGCGGGTATGACGGGTGAGCAATTTATGGCATCGCCCCAGGGTAAGCAGCTGGCCGAGGCGTTGCCTGTTTCGGCCCGCGACACAGTCAAGACGCTTGATCTCGGTAGGCGTCCCACCTTCCATTATGACGCGATCCTGTCGATTGTCCTTTGGCTCGTTGGGCTCTATGTGGTCAGTGCGCTGTGTCGCTATGGACAGGCCTGGCTGATGACGAATATTACCCAGAAGCTGACGTACCAGCTGCGCCGCGATATCTCAAAGGCGATCAATCGCTTGCCGCTGCGCTACTTCGACACGCAAACCCATGGCGACGTTCTTAGCCGTATTACCAACGATGTCGATACAGTAAGCCAAACGCTTAACCAAAGCCTGTCACAAATGATGAGTGCGGTGGTGATGCTGGTCGGAATTATGGGGATGATGCTGTCGATTAGTTGGCTGCTGACGGTGGTGGCGCTCTTGGTTGTGCCACTGTCGATGGGGTTGATCGTGATGATTACCAGGCGCTCACAGACGCAGTTTATCCGTCAGCAAGATGAGCTGGGCGAGCTCAATGGCCATATTGAAGAGATGTATGCTGGCCACCAGGTGATGCGCGCCTTTCATGGCCAAGAGCGGTCGCTGAAGACGTTTCGGCAGATTAACCAGCGGCTTTTCTCGAGCGCGTGGCAGTCACAGTTCCTCTCCGGCTTGATGTATCCAGTGATGAATGTGGTGGGGAATATTGGCTATGTTGGCGTGGCGGTGCTCGGTGGCTGGCTGGCAATCGAGGGGCGGATTAAGATTGGTGATATTCAAGCCTTTATTCAGTATATGCAGCAGTTTAACCAGCCGATTGCCCAGACGGCGAATATTGCCAATGTGGTGCAATCGACGGCGGCTGCGGCTGAGCGGGTCTTTGAATTTCTCAAAGAACCAGCCGAAGCGCCCGACCCGGTGCCTGCTACGACGCTGCCAGTGGTGCGCGGCGAAGTGGAATTTCGCGATGTTGTCTTTGGCTACGATACAAAGACGCCAGTTATTAAGCACCTCTCGGCTCATATTCGCCCTGGCCAGCGGGTGGCGATTGTTGGGCCAACGGGTGCGGGCAAGACGACGCTGGTCAATCTGTTGATGCGATTTTATGATATTGACAGTGGTCAGATCCTGATCGATGGGGTGGATATTGCCCAGATGACGCGTAGCAGTGTCCGGCAGCTCTTTGGTATGGTGCTGCAAGATACGTGGCTTTTCCATGGGACGATTCGTGACAACCTGCGCTATGGTAATCCTGAGGCAAGCGAAGCTGAGCTGTTGGCGGTGGCGCGTGATGCGCATGTCGACCATTTTGTTCGATCGCTGCCGGGGGGCTACGATATGGTGCTCGACGAAGCGGCGACTAATATGTCGCAAGGGGAGAAGCAACTGCTGACAATTGCCCGTGCTATGATTGCCAAGACGCCGATGCTTATCTTAGATGAAGCGACCAGTTCGGTCGATACCCGCACTGAGGTGCTGATTCAGCAGGCGATGGATAGGCTGATGCAGCATAAGACAAGCTTTGTTATTGCTCATCGCCTGAGCACGATTCGTGACGCCGATCTTATTCTTGTGATGAAGGATGGTAATGTTATCGAGCAGGGTACGCACGACGAGCTACTTGCCCAAAGTGGCTTTTATGCGGAATTGCACCAGAGTCAGTTTGCGGAAGACGTCGATAAACCGACGCAGTAAGCTGTATAGAGCTAACTGTGTCATGTGTTCATAGCTATAACTAGTTTTTTCGTTTTTCTCTGCTGTGTTCGCTCATCCCGTATGGGTCGCTTGATGCGGGCAAGCAGGACAGCCCAATCGCCATCCGTTCTTTCGAGGACTTCAAGGATTGTATAATGACCGGTGTTTAATTTCTGATTAAGCTCCGGTAGGCCTCGACTATCCTGATCATCGCGTGTGCCGTTAATTTTTCGGATAACTACTTCTTCGATTTCGTAAATGACGCGACTTTTGCGCCACGATACAACCGCAACCACGACAGAGGCGATTGATATAAGTAGGGATAGGAGTGCGATACTATCGAGTAGAGACATCGGTTTATAAGGTTAATTAGTCGCTTGTTAGCGCAAATCGAATATATCCAGTGCGCCAAATTTCCCTGTTAGCATGCTGCGCTCGATGATGTGTGGGGCGATTGCTTTGGAGAATTTTTTGGGGCGTGTTTTGGCGGGGAGGTCGAGCACGGTATTGAGTGCATAGACGAAGAACTGATAGCGATGCGTCCCAAAGGCGGGGTGTGGGCCGCCCCAACCCGGTTTGCCCCAGGTAGTCATGCCTTCGACGGCACCGTGAGGGAGGTAGTCGCTACCGATTTCTGTAGTGGTGGGTGGGAGATTCCAAACAATCCAGTGGTAGAAACCACCAATAAAAGGCGCATCGGGACCATAACAGACGATAGCGAGGCTTTTCGTGCCGTCAGGGACGTCGCTGATGGCAAGAGGCGGTCGCTGGTTGCCGCCGAAGCGCGAATAGATCTTTGGTATTTTGGCGTTGTTTTTAAAGGCGGGGCTGGTGACTTTCATGGTTATAGTATACCGTATACTGGTCATGCTCGCCAGAATAATTTCGATCAAATGGCATACAGGTTTATGTGATAGGCGATAAAAGCGTGAAGATAGGTTTTTATATGGATATTTTCACACTTTATGCTATACTTATAGTATGGTCCGTCAGGCAAAAAAGGAAGTACTCTCCCAGCTGTTCCAGCGCTATCGAGCGTGTACGCAGGGTAATGATGCTGCTCTTTATGAAATTGCCATGAGTGAATTGCCTGAGATGGTTTATCATTCAAATGCAATCGAGAACTCAACGCTAACGCTTCACGAGACAGAAGCAATTATTATGCGCGATATAATCACAAAGGATCATGAAATCCGTGAGGTGTTTGCGGCGAAAAATTTGGCATATGTTATGACACAGTTGCTCAATAAACCACCCGAGAAACTAACAACCGAGCTGCTTCTTTCGCTTCACGCACTGCTTATGGCTGGTATTCGTCATGACATTGCGGGACGATTTCGAAGTGGTAACCAATGGGTGTGGGTCGGGAGCCACGTTGGGGCAAATCCGGCGTTTGTGCCGGGGCTTATTGCCGAGTTGCTTCGTGAGCAATACCAACGTGATGATGAGTATTTTCTTGATGCGATTGCTCGATTCCATGCTGAGTTTGAGCTGATTCATCCATTTCTTGACGGCAATGGGCGGATTGGCCGCGTTATTATTAACCAACAGCTTATGCAAAAAGGCTACCCGCCAATTATTATCCAAAGTAAGCACAAACATCGCGATTACTATCCACTTTTTGATGTGTATGAGCGAACGAATCGCTGTGACGGATTCGCCGATCTTTTCGCACTTCTTTTGCAGGAGTCCCTTCATAAGCGGATTGCGTTGCTGTCGTCGCGGCGTGTTATCACGGTGGCTCAGTGGGCGAAGCGACACGGTATCGCTGGTAATGCGGCCGCGAATAAAGCAGCGCGCCAGACCATTCCAGCCTTTCGGATGCGTGGGGTGTGGATGATTGGAGATGACGCCGCGTGATCACCGACCAACTTCTTCGCACTTACCCAATCATCTCTGACCAAGTGGACGAGCGCGAGCTACGGGTTTTGCTGCGTGAGCTCGAGCGGCTTCTGAGAGCTGGCTGCCGGGGGTCGGTTGTTGAATTTGGCTGTTATGTGGGGACGACGAGTTTGTTTATTCGGCGCTTGCTCGATGCGTATCAGCACGCGGGAGCCTTTCACGTCTATGATTCATTCGCCGGTTTGCCAGAGAAGTCGGCGCAGGATGCGAGCGCAGCTGGTGAGCAGTTTGTGGCAGGGGAGCTTGCTGCAACGCGCAAGGGATTTCTCCAGCAGTTCAAGAAAGCCAGGCTGCGCCCACCGGTGGTGCACAAGGCGTGGTTTGCCGAGCTTACGCCGCACGATGTGCCAGAGGATATTATGTTTGCCTTTCTCGATGGCGACTACTACCAGTCGATTATGGACTCACTCCGGCTCGTGGCGCCGAAGCTCACTCCTGATGCGGTGTTAGTAGTGGATGATTACGCGAATGAAGCGCTGCCTGGTGCGGCCCGGGCGGCCGATGCGTGGCTGCGGGCGCATTCTGGATTTCGCTGCCGGGTGGAGGCGAGCTTGGCGGTTATTACCGCAAAAAATAACCAACGGCAGGTACGCAGTTGGTAGAGTGATGATGCTATCAAGATAGGGGTGTCGTCTCCGCAGAACCACGGTGACGCCACCCCGTGTCTAAATAGTAGCGGAATTATTTACTGATGTCAATAATCTTCTTTGATTTTGGAATAATAATCAGCCGTTTGGCTCGCTTGATATCATAAAATTCTTTCTTAAGTCGGGCAATATTAACTGCATCGGTTATTTTCGATCGACGAAGGTCAAAAATAATGTACTCAGATTGATGAATCGCAACCTTAAATGCGCGTTTGATAGTGTGTGGACTTCGGCCGATTGGACATTGCATATTCCACCGTGTGTTTCATATTCGTGACACCTGTTATCCATTGCACTTACCTCAGAACATGCTACAATGAAAGCATCAACTATAAGCCACACAGGGGGAAAAGGTGGACGATCCAATTCATATTACATCAGAGATTGGCCGGTTGAAGACAGTGCTCTTGCATCGGCCGGGTGAGGAGCTCGAGCATCTCACGCCAGAACATTTGCAGCGCCTATTGTTTGACGATATTCCGTATCTCAAGGTTGCGCAGGAGGAGCATGATCGCTTTGCAGAGTTGCTCCGCTCGCGTGGGGTCGAAGTGTTGTACTTAGATGAACTTGCCGCCGAGGCACTCGCTGACGAAGCGGTGCGGCGGCAATTTGTTGTTGAGATGCTGGTGGCATCGAAGCAAGACAACCAACGCGCATCACGGACGCTTGCCGAGTATTTGCTGAGCATGGAGCCACGCCAGATGGTGCGCAAGCTGATGGCGGGGGTGCGCAAAGATGAGATTAGCCTGCCGCCTGAGCAGCAGCAACTCCACACAATGGTCGCGCATGAGCAGTATCCATTCTATCTTGACCCGATGCCGAACCTCTACTTTACGCGCGACCCAGCAGCGGCGATTGGCCAAGGTTTGACGATCAACAAGATGCACTGGCCAGCTCGGCGACGCGAGTCGCTCTTTATGCGCTATATTATCGATTTCCATCCGCGCTTTGCTGGCAAGAACGTACCGGTTTGGTATGATCGCAGCCAACCATTCTCGATTGAGGGCGGTGATGAGCTGGTGCTTAATAACCACACGATGGCAATCGGTATTAGTGAGCGCACCTCACCAGAGGCGATTGAGCTGATGGCGACGAAGCTCTTTGCTGAGTCGAACTTTGATACGGTGATTGCCCTAGAGATCCCCAAGAGTCACGCCTTTATGCACCTGGACACTGTCTTTACGATGATTGACCACGACAAATTTACCATCCACCCAGAGATTCGGGGCTTTGAGGGGCGGATGAATATCTTCGTCTTGCATAAAGCAGACGGGCAAGCCTACCCAACTATTACCAAAGAACATAATCTTGAGCAGGTGCTCAGCCAAGCCCTTGGCGTGCCGTCGATTACCTTGATCGAATGCGGTGGCGGTGATGATATCGCTGCAGCGCGCGAGCAATGGAATGACGGTAGCAATACCTTGGCGATTGCTCCTGGGGTGGTGGTCACCTACGACCGCAACTACGTTACCAACCAAAAACTGCGTGAGGCAGGCGTCGAAGTGCTGGAAATTACTGGCTCGGAGCTTGGCCGGGGCCGTGGCGGGCCACGCTGCATGAGTATGCCACTAATACGAGAGGATGTGTAAATGAACCTACCAACTAATCTAAAAAACCGCTCATTCCTAGCCCTCAAGGACTTCTCGCCTGAGGAGATCCGGCAGATGCTCGATGCCGCGCATGAGCTCAAGAAGCTTAAGCGCGAGGGCGTGCCGCACCGCTTGCATGAGGGCAAGCAGGTCGCGCTCTTGTTTGAGAAGAACTCGACCCGTACGCGCTGCGCCTTTACGGTCGCGGCCAATGACCTTGGCGTTGCGCCGGAGTTTCTCGGCAAGGATGATATCCAGCTCGGTAAAAAGGAGTCGGTTGAGGATACCGCAAAGGTGCTGGGCCGGATGTTTGATGGGATTGAATTCCGCGGCTTTAAGCACTCGACGGTAGAAGACTTAGCTAAATATGCTGGCGTACCAGTGTGGAATGGCCTGACCGATCAGTTCCACCCCACGCAGATTTTGGCCGACTTTATGACGCTCGAGGAGCATGGTGGGCCGCTGGCTGGCACGAAGCTGGTCTTTGTTGGTGACGGGCGCAACAACATGGCAAATAGCTTGATGATTGGCTCGGCCAAGATGGGTGTCGACTTCCGTATTCTTGCACCAGCTGAGCTGCACCCCAGTGGCGAGCTGGTTAATCTTGCCCAGGCAATTGCTGCCGAGACTGGCGCGAAGATTACTGTGACCGATGACCGCGCCACGGCGCTAGAGGGAGCTGACGCAATCTACACCGACGTATGGGTGTCGATGGGCGAGGAAGCACAGTTCGCTGAGCGGATTGCCTTGCTTAAGCCTTACCAAGTGAATCGTGCCATGCTCGATGAAACGCACAATCCAAACGTCAAGTTCTTGCACTGCTTGCCGGCCTTTCACGATCTCAATACCGAGACGGGGCTGAAGATCTACCAAGACTACGGCCTCGAGAGTATGGAAGTGACGGACGAGGTGTTCCGGAGCGAGCACAGTGTGGTCTTCGACGAAGCGGAGAACCGCATACATACGATTAAGGCAGTGATGGCACTGACGTTATAACAAAGTAATTGAGGCATAGGGGGCCTCACATATGACAACACAACAAACACAACAAGAGAGCAAGCTGGGGTGGCGATCACTCACCGGGCTTGTTATCGGCAGCATGATTGGGGCTGGTATCTTCAATCTTGTCCGTAATACCGCAGAGTCGGCTGGGCCACTGGCAACGATCATTGCCTGGCTTGTCACTGGGGTGGGGATGGTGTTCCTCGTCCTGAGTTTTCGCAACCTCGCTGAAAAGCGCCCCGACCTTGATGCTGGTATCTATAGCTATGCCGAGGCAGGGTTTGGCAAATATGTCGGATTTAACTCGGCTTGGGGGTACTGGATCTCGGCCTGGATTGGCAACATCGCCTATGCGGTAACGGCCTTTTCAGCACTTGGCTATTTCTTCCCGCAGCTGTTTGCTGACGGCCAAAACTGGGCCTCGGCGATTGGTATGTCGATTTTGCTCTGGGGCGTGCACTGCCTGATTCTCAGAGGTGTGCGCACGGCGAGTGCAGTGAACTTGCTCATCACGATTGCCAAGATCGTCCCGCTGATGGTCTTTTTGGTGGCGATTATTGCTGCCTTTAAGCTTAATATCTTCTCGAAGGATCTCTGGGGCTTGGCTGGCAGTAATCTGAGTCTTGACGTTGTTCTGCGGCAGATCAAGGATATGATGATCGTCACCGTCTGGGTGTTCATTGGCATCGAGGGTGCGGTTGTGTTCTCGGGCCGAGCTAAGCAGCGCAGCGATGTCGTTAAGGCGACCTTCATTGGCTTTGCTGCCGTGCTTGCGCTGTATGTCTTGATGACCGTCCTCGCCTTTGGCGTGGCAACGCAGCCGGAGCTGGCTGGCCTCAAAGACCCAGCGATGGCGCTCTTGCTCGAGAAGGTGGTTGGGCCGTGGGGTGCCTGGCTGGTCAATAGTGGCTTGATCATTGCGGTGCTCGGTGGTTGGCTGGCCTGGACGATGTTTGCGGCTGAGCTGCCCTACCAAGCGGCAAAGGTTGGCACTTTTCCGACGTTTTTTGCCAAAGAGAACAAGGTTGGCGTGCCAAAGAACTCGCTGCTGGTGACCAACGCTTTGGTGCAGTTCTTTATCCTGACGATACCGCTGACAAGTGGCTCGGTGTATAACATTGGTATTGCGATTGCGACATCGGCAATTCTCGTGCCTTATGCCTTGACGGCCTTTTACCAGCTGAAGTACTCGGCTCTTGAGAAGCTAGAGACAAAGGGCCGGGCGGCCAATCTCTTGATTGGTGTGATGGCTAGTGTGTATAGCGTCTGGCTGGTCTATGCCGCCGGGGTAGAGAACTTACTGGTGACGGTGTTCTTGTATGTGCCGGGTATCCTGGTTTATGGCCTCATGCGCAAGCAGCAAGGTAAGAAGCCATTTACGGCGCTTGAGTGGCTGCTCGTTGTGGCACTGCTGGTGGCGCTGGCCTATGCGCTGCTTCAGCTGCTGACTGGTGGGCTGGATAAAACGCTTGGTATTACGATGCCAAAGCTGTTTAACTAACAAGTAATCATGCGGTGCGCCGAGAAAGGCGCACCGCATTGCATAAGAGAAAGGAGTGTGATGTTTCGCTACGCGATTACCCGTCGGCCAAGCCGTAGCTTGATCAACGGTATTAGCCAAACACCGGAGAAGGGGAAGCCAGATTATGAGCGGGCAATGCAGCAGTACGATCAGTACGTTGCACTGCTCCGCCAGTGTGGCCTTGAGGTGACGGTCTTGGAGCCTAATGAGGAGTATCCGGATAGCGTCTTCATTGAGGATAATGCTCTCTGTACGCCGCATGGGGTAGCGATTTTGTCGCGGCCCGGGGCAGCAAGCCGGCGCGGCGAGGCGAGCTTGCTCGATTTGCGCCAGGCGCTGAGCCAGCATTATGATACGATTGAGCAGGTCGAAGCACCCGGCACCGTTGACCCCGGCGATATTATGATGGTGGGCGACCACTACTACATTGGCCTAAGCCACCGTACCAACCAAGCAGCAGCCGAGCAGATTACCGCCATTCTCGAGCGCCATGGCATGACAGCCGAGACGGTTGAGGTGACAGGGATTCTTCACCTCAAGGATGATGTGGTTTACTTGGATAATAACAACCTGATCGTTGCAAAGGCCTATGAGCATCACCCAGCTTTTGCAACATTTAATAAGCTGGTGGTGGATGACGATGAGTACTATGCGGTGAATAGCTTGTGGATTAATGGTACGGTGATCGTGCCGCAGGGCTTTCCCAAGATCGAGCAGCAGATCCGCGACTGTGGCTACCACGTAGAACTAATTGATACCAGTGAATTTGAAAAAATAACCGGCAGTTTGACCTGCATGTCGTTGAGGTTTTAGGATGAGTACAATTGTGATTGCACTGGGCGGCAACGCCCTCCAAAAACAAGGTGAAGCAGGTGCGGCTGCGCAGCAGCGAGTGGCGAGCGAGACGGCGGCTCAGCTAGTGCCGCTGATTGCGGCTGGGCATCGGCTTGTGATCGTCCACGGCAATGGGCCGCAGGTGGGGAACATCGTACTCCATGAGGAGGCGATTAACACTCCTGAGGTGCCGACGATGCCGCTTGATACGTGTGGGGCAATGAGCCAGGGGGAGATCGGCTACTGGCTGCAGCAGGCGCTGACGAATGAGTTTGCCCGCCGTGGTATGCCAAACCACGCCGTGACGATGGTGACGCAGACGGTGGTCGATGCGGGTGACCCGGCGTTTGCGAATCCTACGAAGCCAATCGGGGTCTTTTACGCTTCCGAGGCTGAGGCGCAGCAGTCGGCGGCGGGGCGCGATTTCGTCTTCAAAGAAGATGCGGGGCGAGGCTGGCGCCGCGTCGTGCCATCACCTCGACCGCAGCGCGTAGTCGAAGAAGGTGCGGTGCGTGCCTTGCTTGATGCTGGCTTGACCGTTGTGACAGCGGGTGGCGGCGGCATTCCGGTGGTTGAGAATGAAACGCAGGGCATGACCGGCGTCGAGGCGGTGATCGACAAGGACTTTACCGCTGCGGTGGTGGCTGATGCGATTGACGCCGAAGCCTTGGTGATTCTCACGGCCGTCGATAACGCGATGGTCGACTATGGTACGCCGCAGGCCCGCGCGATTGGCCAGACGACCAGCCAGGAGATGCACGCCTATGCCGAGCAGGGGCAGTTTGCGTCGGGCAGTATGCTGCCCAAGGTGCAGGCCGCGCTTAATTTCGTGGCAAAGCCTGGTCGGCGCGCCATCATTGCTAATCTCGAGCATGCCGCTGCCGCTGTGGCAGGTGAGCAAGGGACGATTATTGTGTCGTAGAAGTGTCGCAAGAGAAAAGATAATGAGACACTGGCATAGAGAAGCCAGTGTCTCATTTCGTTGACTCACTTACTCGCGTGTGGCGCTTGTGCTAGGCGGCTGCGGAGCTGCTCTAAATGATCGAGGTCGATACTGCGTGTCACTTGGCGTGAGCCCTCGGATCGAACTATCCGGAATTTCCGGATAGTTGCCTCACGCTCCAGTTCACCAGATGAGAAGACATTCCCGAGATGCTCGCTGATGGTGCGTACGTCGACGTCAAACAGCTCGGCTATCCGGCACTGCGTTAACTGGGTTAAAGACGTATCAAGACGACGGATACAACGATCTGTACCTGGTATGAACAAGATAAGGATACACTATCACAGAAAAAGACCAGAAAGATTCCAACTCGTGAAGATTATGATAAGGGAAAACATATATAGCTATTCTAAAAGTAAGTGAAAGGCGTTTTTAGAGCAGTAATGGGAAAAATGGTGTCGGAGTATGGCGAAGTGTAAAAAACATCATGTAAGGCGTAAAATTGTAGTATGAGAAAAATCATTGTATGTATGGTAAAACGATAATGATAGTGTAATAAGCTCAGTTATAAAGAGAGAATATATAAATGCGAATTCAATTTACCGTAACCGATGAAGAACTGAAAACTTTAACGAAAAAAGCAATAGAGGGTAATTACCCAAGTGTGAGTGAGTATTGTAAGTGCAGCAGTCTACAAGAAGATACAAGCTATGTCACACTGTATACTACCTTACTAAATACAATAAGCTCCTTGCCAAAGGGAAAAGAGTTTGTTTTAAGAGAGTTAATCGCAACACCACCAGCTTTGATAGGTAGATGGTTCTATGAAAATGTAAACAATGGACTTGTAAAGAATGTGGAACACATCGGAAAAGCTGAAGGTGGAATAGAAAAATATAAGAGAATATGATGTTGATTTCAAATAGCTTATAGTGCGTGTCAGATTGGAAAAGATATTGAGATAATTGTGGAGGTGCATTTCATGACAGAAGAAAATAAAGAGATTGTGGTAATAGATGAAACGACAATTAAAAGTAAGATTCACTATATAAGAAATCAAAAGGTTATGCTTGATTTTGAACTTGCTGAAATATATGGGTATGAAACTAAAAACTTTAATAGACAGGTAAAAAACAATATTGAAAAGTTTGAAGGCGAAGATTTTATGTTTCAACTGACCACGAATGAGTTTGAAAACTTGAGGTGCAAAAATTTCACCTCAAGTTGGGGTGGTCCAAGGTACTTACCGAATGCTTTTACGGAGCAGGGTATTTATATGCTTATGACTGTATTAAGGGGAGACCTGGCAGTTAAACAGAGCAAGGCTTTAATACGAATGTTTAAGCAGATGAAAGACTTTATTATTGAAAATCAAGATTTTATCGGCTCAAAAGAATTAGTCCAAATAGCTATACAGACTAATAAGAACACACATGATATAGCAAAGATAAATGATACAATAAGCACCTTAGCAACAAAAGAGGATTTGAAAAAAGTGATGGATAATTTTATAGATCCGGATACCTATAAACACTTCCTCTTGATGAATGGAGATAAGATAGAAGCTGATGTTGCCTATACTAAGCTATATAAGTCTGCTAAGAAAAGCATTTATGTCATAGACAACTATATAGGATTAAAAACATTAGAGCTGCTAAGAGCTGCAAAAGATAGTGTTTAAGTCATTATATTTAGCGATAATGTAAGACATAAAGATATGCTTACAAGAAATATTCTCCATGATTTTATGAGAGATTACCCTGACATCAACGTAAAAATGAAGATTGCAGGTAAAAAGTATCACGATCGGTATATTGCGATAGACTATGGGACAGAACATGAAGCCTTTTATCTTTGTGGAGCATCATCAAAAGACGCCGGAAATAAAATATCAAGTATTACCAAGATAGAAGCATCATCAAAAGACATGTATCATACAATGTTTGGTAGAATGTTACACAATAAGAATTTAAAAATTTAAGTATGAAATAACAGATGAGACAGTTATATAAGCTTTACGTAGGGCGGTAGAAGTAAAATCTAACGTCTTTTTATGTGCAACAAATGGAAGAAAAACTATATGCAAGAAAAAATAAAAATAAACAAACAATAGTAACAAAAACAACAAAGAAGATCAGAAAGACCACGTATGAGGTGATTGTCCATCTTTCATCTGCTTAGGTGTTCTCATTAATGCTCTCCTTTGCTTAATAGTACGTTCATCTCTTAATGCAGTCATAAGCATATAAATACCCTGCTCCGTAAAGGCGTAGGGATTGTACTTTATATTGCTTCCTCTACCTGTTCCTTTGTTCAAGGTCACATTTTGTGATCTTGAAAGTTCGTCCACTTCCTCATCAGTTAATTGGAACATAAAATCTTCGCCTTCAAACTTCTCAATATTGTTTTTTACCTGTCTATTAATCTTCATGATAAAAGTAGTAGAAACTATGCAGGATAAACAAAAAGATAAATGTTGAGAGAATTTCGAAGTAAAGTCGGACGTGAATTCCAGAGTTGCTGTTGACAATGGTATCAAAAGACACATAATTATAGGCAGACACAGGCTAACGCTGTGTCACCCTAATCTCCGGCGGGTGGTTTTCAGGTCACACAGCGGGAGATTTTTTGTTGGCGTATTTTGATGAAAATTATGAAAATAGCCATTGACACGACTGTCGAAAGGCATATAGTCTATAACTAGACACAGTTAATTGCTGTGTTGCTTAAAATCTCCGGCAAGTAGTTTCTAAGCTGCACCGCGGGAGATTTTTGTTTTAGAGTGATTATCGTGGTCGACGCTCAAATGTTGACACAAAGTCTCGGCGCGCTTTCTTATAACATCGCTGCGCGAAGTGCCAGATAATATACGACATTTCGAGGTGTATATGTTGACTTTCGACGTTATTCTAATCAGTACACAACGACTGTGAGGTTATGAGAAGATGTGTCAATAGTCGACGTAGTAAAGTGATCGTGCTATGATAAATACAGAAAAGGCGTCGCCACCGTGGTTCTGCGGAGGCCACGCCTTTTCTTTTGGTATTATGATGCGTCCATCGAATGAGTGCTATCGTTGACATTACTAACGAATAGTATATAATCGTAGGTAGACGCAGTTAATGCTGTGTCACCCTAATCTCCGGCATGTAGTTTTCAGGCTACCCCGCTGGGGATTTTTGTTTTTAGAGTGATTATCGCGGTTTTCTGCCAAAGACTTTGCGGCTTGTGCTGTTGGATTCCAAATAGTCAAATACTGCGGCTACTTCGCTTACTCAACACAGAGTACTGGCTGGTATATCGCAGTCACAGGAATTCTACTGTTAGCCTCCTGGATTCTTGCGTACTTTAATGTACGTTCAGCGAGACGGCGTGTCGAGAAGGCCTGGAAGAAAAGAAACGGCGGAGAGTCGAATGAACTCACCTCTTAGGTGCAGGGAATTGCTACACTCCCGTCGACTCGGCGCAAATTCTAGCTAGACTAGTGAATCAGTGAATCAGAATCGCGCATAAGTATGTATACGCCGGCGGCACTCATCACAGCTGTTGTAACAGCAAATACGAGAGCGCGTACGACCGGGAATTCGACAGCTGAGGCACGGCCAACAACAAGACCGATGCCAAAGAAATACAGTGTACTCAAAACCGTATTAAGAGCACATGCCCTTTTCTTGCTCATGGTTTCCTCCATTCCCAGGACCTAACCTTAAAAATGAACTGCAACAAACCATCCCAAGCTCTAGCCGGGCGTTA
>CALJPD010000004.1 GCA_937981355.1 uncultured Candidatus Saccharibacteria bacterium
GTGTTAGGCACGCCGCCAGCGTTCATCCTGAGCCAGGATCAAACTCTCCATAAAAAGAAAAGATGTACTTTTCATAAAAGATGCTTCCCTACTGGGAAGCGTCTATAACTCAAAAATAGACTGACGATGATTATTGCACAACTAAATTGTTAAGATACAAAATGTCTCGTTGTTGGCCCTTGTTTTCGTTCCCTCAACCAGACTGAAACCATCATAGCGTATTTTTTGTGGATGGTCAACACTTTTTTACGATTATTTTGTCGCAAAAAATACAACTACACCCACAAGCACGCCAAGCAACGACCCAACGAAGATCTCGAGTGGTGTGTGTCCCTGCGCAGCCCGCGGCAACGTGACGTCGACCCCAGTCTTCTTGATGACCTGCTGGATAGCAATACCCTGCTCGCCTGATGAGCGCCGCACCTTGACAGCATCGTAGCAAATAATCAACACGAGTAGTGTCGTGACACCAACAAGTGGTGACTGCAGCCCTTGCTGCAGCACTAGCACTGTCCAGACAGACAACGATGTGGCGGCATGCGAGCTAGGCATGCCGCCAGAGATGAAGAGCTGGTGGGTGAAGTCAAGCACCTTGCCTTTGGCGTGGGCAATTGCAAACTTAATGACGTGAGCAATTGCCCAGCTGATGGCGATAGCCACAATATATGGCGAGAGGTACCATGGCATGATTATGTCTCCTTATCCTCGTCTTTTTCGCGCACAATGCCGATCGATGAGACAGTGTCATCCTTAGCAAGGCGCATCACTCGTACACCTTGGGTAGTGCGACCAAGGGTTGGGATGTCGTGGAGCGCCACACGGATGGTTTGGCCGTTTTGGCTGATGAGGAGTGCCTCAGTGGCATCAGGCTCAAGAGTCTGCACAGTGATAATCGGCCCAGTCTTGGCGGTGACAACTGCTGCTTTGATACCAACCCCACCTCGCTTATGACAAGGGAAGTTGGCTGCTTTGGTAATCTTGCCGTAGCCGTTTTGGCTAATGACAAGCAATTGCTGGTCGCTACTGGTGACGATATCCATCCCCACCACTGTATCATCAGGGCGGAGGCGCACACCACGCACGCCACGAGCAACGCGGCCCATTGGCCGGCACTCTGTCTCGCTAAAGCGCACGGCCTGACCAGCTGATGTTGAGATTATTACATCATTGTCACCATTGGTTTGCTTTATCCAGCGCAGCTCATCACCATCGTCGAGTTTGATGGTAATGAGGCCATTGGTACGGATGTTGGCGTAGTCGCGCAGTGTTGTCTTTTTTACAGTACCTTTGGTCGTGGCCATGAAGAGGTAGCCATCATCACTTGCATCTTTAGCGTGGTTGATGATTGATGTAATTTTCTCTTCAGGCTGGAGCTGGAGCAAGTTGACCGCCGCAACGCCCTTGGCCGCGAGGCTGGCAGCAGGCACTTCATACGCCTTAAGGCGGAAGACCCGGCCCTTGTTGGTAAAGAAGAGCAGCCAGTCATGGGTGTTGGCCGGAATGAGTTGGTCGATGCCATCTTCTTCCTTGGTAGACATGCCACGCTTGCCCTTGCCACCTCTGTTTTGGCGGCGGTATTCACTCACTAAAGTACGCTTGATGTAATTCTCTGCTGTGAGAATAACAACGGTCTCTTCCTCAGGGATGAGCTCTTCGTCGCTGAATTTGCCTAGCTCATGGTCGATAATCTTGGTGCGGCGCTCGTCACCGTACTTTTCTTTCATCTCAAGCAGTTCCTCTTTGATAAGGCGCAGGATCTCATTCTCGTCAGCCAGGATAGCCTCAAGCTGCTTGATGAGCTCGTGCAGATAGCGCAGCTCGTCTTCGATCTCTTGACGGTCAAGGCCAGTCAGCTTACGCAGCTGCATGGCAAGAATTGCCTTACCTTGGATCTCACTGAGCGCAAAACGCTCCATCAACCCCTGCAAAGCATCGTTGTAGTTCTTACTTGCTCGGATTAGTTTAACGACCTCATCGATGTTATCAAGCGCGATCTTGAGCCCCTCAAGAATATGAGCTCGTGCCTTCGCCTTCTTGAGCTCATACTCGGTGCGGCGGCGCACCACAATGCGCCGATGCGTGATAAATTCACCGAGAATATCATGCAAGCCAAGTACCCGTGGCTGGAGCCGCATCGCATTTTCGCTGCTGGGTACAAGCGCCAGCATGTTGTAGTGGAAGTTAGTCTGCAGCGCGGTGAGCTTGTAGAGTTGGTTGAGCACCTTCTTGGGGTAGGCATCCTTTTTGAGGTCGATAACAACACGCACATTACCCCGAGCCGACTCATCGCGCAAGTCGCTGATAGAAGTGAGCTTCTTCTCGTGGACGAGGTCGGCAATCTTCTCAATCAGTGTTGCTTTATTCACACCATAAGGCATTTCTGTAATGACGATGCGGTAGCGCCCACGCTTCTTCGCTTCCTCGATGGCTGCCACGGCGCGCATTGTCACACTGCCGCGGCCAGTGGCGTAGGCTTGGCGCATTGGCGTGCCACCATAGACCACTGCACCAGTTGGAAAGTCCGGTCCTTTAATGTGCTGCATGAGGTCATCCAGCGTGGCATCAGGGTTGTTGATGAGCTCGACTGTTGCATCGACCACCTCACCAAGATTGTGGGTAGGGATGTTCGTTGCCATACCAACGGCAATACCAACCTGGCCGTTAAGTAGTAGATTAGGCAGCTTGGCCGGCAAGACGGTCGGCTCTTGGCGAGTAGCATCGTAGGTGTCGCGAAATGGGACGGTTTCTTTATCGATATCAGCTAGGAGTGCCTCTGACACACGCGTCATTTTTGCCTCGGTGTAGCGCATTGCAGCAGGTGGATCACCGTCCATCGAGCCAAAGTTCCCCTGCCCCTGTACCAATGGGTAGCGCTCAACCCAGTCTTGAGCCATACGCACCATGGCATCGTAGATAGAGCTATCGCCGTGTGGGTGGTACTTACCCATCACCTCACCAACGATCTGAGCACTCTTGATCGTCTTAGATGTCGGACCGATGCCCATTTTGTCCATCACATAGACGATGCGACGATGGACAGGCTTCATGCCATCACGTACATCAGGCAGTGCGCGGTCAACAATGACCGACATCGAATAGCGCAGGAAGTTATCCTCCATCACGTCCTCGACGGTACGGACCTCCACACTGCGCGAGTGGCTCTGGTCAGGTATGGTAGCTGGGGTGGTTGGTTGGTTATCTTCTGGCTGCATTGTATGTTCCTCGTTCATAGATTAGATATCAAGCTCCTCTAGGCTGACCTTTGCAGCGTTGGCCTGGATGAAGTTCTTGCGGACGCTTACTTCGTTGCCCATTAGCTTGGTGAAGATTGCGTCGGCACGCTCGGCATCCTCCAGCTGGACTTGCACGAGCACGCGGTGCTCGGGGTTCATCGTCGTCTCCCACAGCTGGTCGGCATCCATCTCACCCAGACCCTTGTAGCGCTGGAGGGCAGACTCACTCAGGCCAGCTTGTTTGATGCGGGGCTCGCTTGGGTCTATCTCTACCCCACGAGCCTTGCGCGCTGCAATCTGCTCGTCGTAGTAGGCCTCGAGCGCTTCTTCGTTGTAAATATATTCTTGCTTGTTGCCCGAGAGACGGAGCTTAAACAGAGGTGGCTTGGCCAAATAGATATGCCCTGCCTCCACCACCGGCTGCATATAGCGGAAGAAGAAGGTCATGAGCAGTGTTGCAATGTGGCTACCGTCCACATCGGCATCGGTCATGATAATGATGCGATTGTAGCGCAGCCCCTTGATATCAAAGGTGTCACCAATCCCCACGCCCATGCCCTTGATGAGGCTGAGGATCTCACGGTTGGCGTACATTTTGTCGAGGCGAGCACGCTCGGTGTTAAGCACCTTACCACGCAGTGGCAAGATAGCCTGAGTACGACTGTCGCGCCCAGTCTTGGCCGAGCCACCAGCCGAGTCACCCTCCACGATGTAGAGCTCACACTCTTCGGGGTTTTTACTGGAGCAGTCGGCCAGCTTGCCTGGCAGGCTTGCGCCATCAAGCGCCCCTTTGCGGATCACGGTATCACGCGCCGCTCGGGCAGCCTTGCGAGCTCGGGCAGCTAACGTCGCCTTGCCAACGATCTTCTTGGCCACCGCCGGATTTTCTTCTAGATAGTACGAGAAATACTCGCTCATTACTTGGTCAACGTAACGCCGCACCTCGGGGTTACCAAGTTTATTCTTGGTTTGGCCCTCAAACTGCGGGTCGGGCAGCTTGACGAGGATAACGGCGGTGAGCCCCTCGCGGATGTCATCGCCCGAAAGGTTGTCATCCTTCTCTTTGAGGAGACCGTTCTTGCGCGCATAGTCATTGATGACGCGGGTCATCGCTGCGCGAAAGCCCACAAGGTGTGTCCCACCATCAGGTGTGAGCACGTTATTAGCGAAAGGTCGGACGGTTTCGACGTAGGTATCGTTGTACTGCACCGCCACCTCGATCATTGAGTCCTCGACCTGCTTCTCCACATAAAAGACATCGTCGCTCAGCACATCTTTACCAACGTTAAGGTTCTTGACATAACTGCGAATCCCTCCCTCGAAATAAAAGGCCTGGCGCTGCTTGGTACGCTCATCATACACAGTGGTGTAGACGCCTTTCGTGAGGTAGGCTTGGTGGCGAAGGTAGTGTACCACCCACTTGTAGTCGAAGTCGACTGTCTCTTTAAAGATGGTCGGATCGGGATAGAAGATAATCGTTGTACCGTCAGGCCGGTCGGTTTTGCCCTTATTCTTGAGCGGTACAGTAGTATGGCCACGCTCAAATTCAATCCGATAGAGGCGTCCTTTGCGCACCACCTCAGCCACGAGACGGCTGGACAGCGCATTCACTACGCTCGAGCCCACACCGTGCAAGCCAGACGACACCTTGTAGCCACCGCCACCAAACTTACCACCGGCGTGCAGCACCGTCAGCACTGTCTCGAGCGTGCTCAGGCCAGTCTTGGGATGCTTGTCCACCGGGATACCGCGCCCGTTGTCCGTCACCATCAAGCCACCATCGGCCAAGATGCGCACATCGACGCGCGAGGCATAGCCCGCAATCGCTTCATCGATGGAGTTATCAGCAATCTCCTTAATCAAGTGGTGCACGCCATCGTAGCCCGTGCTACCGATATACATCCCCGGGCGCTTGCGGACTGGCTCGAGACCCTCGAGCACCTGAATTTGCGAACCGTCATACGATCCATTATCTACTTGTTTGTTCATTCATTTCCCTCACTATTAGGTCATTCGGGTTACATTACACGCACCTTATTGTATCATAATCGCCGAGGCAGCGAAAATAACAGGGGTGGAGAGAGTGATTTAAATCATAAGAACTCACCTTCTTTGTATCAGCTCCACCCCCATCACTTCATCCGATGGAGCGTGAAAATTTGATGTAATAGCGAGTTTTCAGCTCAGCATAAGAGGTCAATACTTGGGAAAATGTCAACTCTTATAGTGTTCCGGAGGAGGGAGTGTGGGAAGGTGAAGCGTGAGATAAAGCAAGAACCCTAAGATTCAGGCTACTCATACTTACTTGTCGCAACAAAGATGAAGCCAGCGACAGCCATCACTGGTGATGCGACAAACCACGCGATGCCACCATATATCACGATCGACGCCACCATCCCCATCACCAGTAGCGTCGGTTCATTGACAAGAGTACTCAAAACATGCCGATGTGTATCAAGAAAGTTAGTCACACCAAAAAGCACCGACACAAACATACCATACAGCGCCATCATCGGTACAGCTGCTGCAAGCATCAGCCAGAGGCCAGTCTTGCGCTTCATCATTTGATTGAGCGTCGTATCATCTACATCGCTATGTTTTGCTGGTATCACTGGCTGCATACCCAGCAATACATACCAGAGGTAGAGCGAACCAACGAAGCTCGGTATGTTGCTCATGAGAACTGTTGTATTATTAGCTACTAATCCTACAGGGGTGTGCAGTACACCACCACTGAGCCAACCCACAATAAACAGCGCCCCATTCACCAGCAACAAGCCAAGCGCTCCAATCCTCTGCCAATACCGATCAGTGCGGTGCGACTGCCGCAGCGTGATGACGCTCTGCACTAGTATACTCGCACTCCAAGCGGCGAGGAGCCAGCCAAATACCTGTTCCACCACTGTCAGGCCACTCGCTAGCACCGAGCCCTGCAGACATACGATGGCTGCATTGGCAATCATCCCCACCCCACCAGCAATCACACAGGCCTCGAGCCAAGCCCGACGCGGCGGCGCAGACACATCAGATGTGCCTGTTTGGCTATGCTGTTTTGCAGTAGTTGTAGCGATGGATTGCGTTGGCATGGGGCGGTTCTCCTCTGTTAGGCGGTGGTTTTGGTACTTAAGTTATTCGCGCTGGCTGTTTGCCACAAGCACCATACCAATGATGAGCATGACGATACATGGCACAATCAAGATCATGCCAGCAATCATAAAGATCAAGTGAATCATGCTGAAGAACGATAGTATTGACGTAAAGATCGTAGTACCTCGGCTTGTGCTACTCATCATCATCAACGTCCCAGAAAACTGCGCAAGAGCCGGAAGCACAAATGCTGTCACAATCAGCCAGAGACCGATACGTCGACGCCGCATCAAACGAGCATATGTTGTAGCGGACACATCAGGTGCAGTACGTGGCGCGGTGGTTCGCTTTGTACAGAGTAATAAGTACCAGAGATAGATGGAGCCAAACACAGCAATGACGGTACTTACCTGCATGACTGTGCTGTTTATCCACACAACCCCCTTTTGCCCGGGGCTCACAAAGAACAAATTGTATAGCCATTCACTTATGATGAGTGCGGCTGGGTTACCTGCCACTAAGAGCAAGGCAAGGAAGCGCTGCATATAATGATCTGTCCGGTGGAGCTGCATCAGCGTGCTAATTCCCTGTACCACCAAGCTCACACACCACGCCAGGATGAGCCAGCCAGCCATCCGCTCTGGTGACGTGCGGTCTACCTGCCCCACCATCAGTGCACCATAGAAGCTCACCATTGCAGCATACATCAGCATTCCTGCTGCTCCCGTCGCAATAAACGCCTCCAACACTGGTCGGCGGCGGGCTGTTGCGTACGTAACAGAGGTGGATGATGGGGGTTGTCCGTTTGTTTGGCTGAGTGATGTATTATCTACGACAGCTTGTGCTGAGCTGCTTGGTTGTGTGCTAGGTGATGGAACAGAGGTCGTATCTGCCTTTGTTGTTTTCTTCGCAATAGATTGTGACTGTTGTGATTTTTGTTTAGTACGCTGCGTTGCGCGCTTCTTTGGGGATGATGTTGCTTTTGTCTCAGACACAGCAGGCGCTGCTGAGGTTGATTTTTTTCGTGGCATAGAACCGTCCTCCTCTGCCTAGTATACGCGCCTCATCACCGTTTTGCCACATAAAAACATGCAATTGCCTCAAACGCAAAAACCAGTGCCAGCTCGTACCAGCCACCACGCCCCACCGAGCGCGCGCCAATCAGCAGCACTGGGGCTAGCGCCAGCACCGAGCCAAAATAATAGCAGCGCCGAAAGCTCAGCGTCACCGCTCGCCGCTGCGCCTCGGGTAGCCAACGCCGCAGCGCCACTGCAATACCCGCCAGCAGGTACGTTAGCAACCCCAGCATTACCACATAGCACAGCACAAAGACGAGGACGATCCCTAGGGGGTGAATCGTCGCTGGTGTGGTGGTCTGCAGTACAATCGCTAGCAACACCGCTGCTGCTATGCTCATACTGGCAAGCAGGATTCTTCGAGACATATCTATCACTATACCAAGCAATCCGCCTGGTGAGAAGCCCGAGCAGCCGCACAAAGCAACGCGCTTGCAGCGTCCTCTATAGATATATAATTAGGACGCCCGGCAGCCGCTACGGGCCGAGGTGCTCCACAGTGTGGAGCATGAGTGGTGCGCCTCTGGCATGCGCCGTATAGAACGAGGCCACCACGCGTCGACGCCAACGATGACAAAAGTACTTCTATTGGGGGGTACTCTATAGTATTGGCGGAGCGCAGGCAGTGCCAAAGCTCAGCGCTATGCTGCGCTCTGCCGCTGCCTGGTGTACGCCAATGGCGATGCTATGTTGGGTTATGTAGGGTAAGCTTTTCCGTTTTTTCTTGGGTGTTTGTGTTTGTCAAAGCTTACTTCTACGTTAGCACAAGCACTATGGTAAGTCAATGTGTTTTGCGGCTGAGCCACAAAGCCCCAGCAGGGCTTACGCGCTATGGTTATTGTGTGCAGCACGCTTGGTTATGATGATATTCGGCTTTGACGCTCAGCAATGAGCATCGAGCCACTATTGCTTATGGTGGCTCAACCAACGCACAGGTCGTTCGCCGTTGCTATACATCGCACCAACGCAAAGCACAAGCGACATCACTATCATGCGAACTATCGCAAAACATTGCCTCGCCGCCTCCTTTCTCACCTACGCGAACATTGGCGGCTTGCCCATCTCTCGCACCTCTGTACTTTCGAGAGTTGTGCACAGGCATTTTTGTTGTATATATTGCAATAATTTTTTGTTCGTTTTTGGCTCTGTACTGTATGTGACCTCTGTTCTATTTCATTGCTCGTGTTGTGTTTATTACGCAGTTTTTTGGCGATATGAGGCCAACCAGGGTGTCTGTTCGATGTGGTATTTTTTACGCAAAAATATTGCCAAAAATCGTTGACACAAGCGGTTTTCTCCCATATCATAAGGGTAGCTTCTGAATAAAAAAATTATGCAGAGGCCAAAAATAAACAAACATACGAAAACTCCACATCCAAAAACAACCACTACTCGCAGGTGGTTGTTTTTTTGGTGAGAGAGCTTGGCTAGCACGCGGCCCTTGGTGATACTTCGCAGTAGTGTTTGTTTTTTGTACGTATGTGGCTCACTAGGTTTTTGCGCAATAAAAATCGCTCACGCTTGGTGAGCAATCATCTTCTACGTGGTGGAGCTGCCGGGTACTGCCCCCGGGTCCGCTTGGTGCCCTCGTATTCGTCTACGAACATAGGTTTGTTTGCGTGTTTGACAACGCGAGGCCGATCAGAAACAAACCAAAAATACAGCCTATCGTTGCGCGGTATATGTCCTCTCCTCGTGCCGCTGCCACCAGGAGAGCAAGCAACATAGCTATGACACTACGAGATGCCCTGTTGCCATGCACCTCATAGCGATCGCCAGACTAAGCGGCGAGTGCAACCGCGGCGGTCTTGGAAGGTGCGAAGATCTTCTCAACACTGCGGAATGCTGCTGCAACTTTACTTTTTGCAGTTATATCTATGCGTGTCGTGCATATCCGATTCGCAGAATACAATGACAAAGTCCAAACGTCGAACGCTATATCAGCCCCACGTCTGCACATATTATAGCACGGTTTTGCTCATGTATAACCTCCCGTAGCTTGGATCTTGCAACTATGAGCAACATGAGGTTGGCTCTCTTGGAGAGGTTTAAGCCCCAGATTATCTCACGGCACCAAAGTGCCCTCATCTCCATCGCAGCGCTCTTTTTCTCATCTCTGTATACAAAATCGTATTCTCACAGATTTGTAAGCTCATACAAACTCATACCAAAACAATTTGCACAGCCCTCCCCAATATGCTTAACTATAAACAGCATGAACAAAGTCGCAAAAATCAGGTCGGTTGCGCCCGTAGGGTTCACTGGCCATATGATTGATATGGAGAGCGACATGACCAAGGGCTTGCCCGCCCTGCAGATCGTTGGCCTAGGCAACAAAGCGATCGACGAAGCGCGCGAACGAGTGCGCAGCGCCATCACCAACTCCCTGCTGGAATATCCGGCTCAGCGCATTACTATCAACCTCGCACCAGCCGAGCTATCAAAGGATGGCACGCACTACGACTTGCCGATTGCCCTTGCCCTCCTGACCAGCAGTGGCCAGCTCCGGCCCGAGCAAGTGGCTGGTGCAGTCTTCGCTGGTGAGTTGGCACTTGATGGCACGCTCCGCCCGATCAAAGGCGCCATTACCATTGCCGAAGCCGCTCGTGATAATAATTACAACACCGTCTATTTGCCTGTGGGTAATCTCGCCCAAGCCTCGCTCGTATCAGGGGTAACGCTCTATGGTGTGCCAGATCTTACAACACTTTTCCTCCATCTCAAGGGCGAAAAACTGCTACCAATCTACCAGCCACCACCCACTGATGATAAACCAACAACACCTGTGTCATCGCCCCTGCTCGACGATATCTACGGCCAGGCCCAAGCCAAGCGCGCCCTCACCATCGCCGCAGCGGGCCACCACAACATCCTCTTCACCGGGCCGCCCGGCACCGGCAAGTCGATGCTTGCCAAGACGCTGCCCAGCCTCTTGCCGCCCCTGACTCCAGATGAACAGCTAGCGGTGACGAAGCTGCATAGCCTGGCTGGTCTCTCGCTCGACCAAAGCGTCCAAGCGCGGCCATTTCGGGTGCCGCACCACACAGCAAGCCGCGCATCATTGATTGGCGGTGGGTCGGTGCCGCAGCCTGGCGAGGTGAGCTTAGCCCACCTGGGCGTACTCTTCCTTGATGAGCTGCCCGAATATCCGCGCACGACGCTTGAGGTACTGCGCCAGCCACTTGAAGACACTACAGCAACAGTCACCCGAGCACGAGGGCATGCCACCTACCCGGCCGATTTTATGCTGGTGGCCACCATGAACCCCTGCCCCTGTGGCTACTACGGCGACCCAACACACGCCTGCACCTGCAGTAGCACGCAAATTATCGCCTACCAAAAGCGCCTGTCGGGGCCGCTGATGGATCGGATTGATATGATCATCCCCGTCAATCGCATCCCCACCGAGCAACTGCTCTCACACCGCGCCACCACCGATCATGAGCAGCGCCATGCGATAGCCACCATCTCTACCGCCATCCGCGCTCAAGCCGCCCGCTACGGTGGCAGCGCTATGCGCAATAGCCGCCTCAGCTCGGCCCAGGTGCGACGCTCTATCCCACTCTCATCAGAGGTCAAGCAGTTCCTTGATGCTGCCAGCACCAAGCTCGCTCTGAGTCCACGTGGTTACTTCAAAGTCATCAAGGTAGCCCAGACCATTGCCGATCTTGACGAAGCGCCGCGCATCACCATTGCTCACGTCTCCGAGGCGTTGCAATATCGACAACCAGCGCCCATCAAAGCGTTGTAAAAATATCGTCGTGTATCTTACATCACATTCTACCTCTGTAATTCGCCATATATCAGTGAAATCTTGATAACTACGTGTGATTTACAACATTTGACAAATCATTCATCAGCCAGTCATACTAGAGCCATGCAAGCAAACTACTCCAACCAACCCCTCCACTACCCTACTCCAGGCCAATCAGCGATCTTCCTCGCTGGCCCCACCCCACGCTTCGATGAAGCATCGCAGCAGCTCATCTCTGCATCGTGGCGGCCCGAGGCCGTGCGGATCTTTGCGAGGCTGGGCTACGAGGGGATCGTCTACGCGCCAGAGAACCATGATGCCTCGCCCCAGCGCGAGCTCGATCTCCTCAAGCAAGCACGCTGGGAGTGGGAAGCGCTCGACGCAGCAACAGTGGTGCTCTTTTGGGTGCCACGGGTGATCGACCGGTCGCTACCCACACTGGGCATGCCCGCCTTTACCACCAATGTAGAATTTGGCTTCCATATCGGCAAGAACCCCGCCAAGGTCGTCTACGGCCATCCAGAGGGCGCGCCCAAGACGCGCTACCTCGACGCGCTCTACACCGAGCACACTGGGCGGCAGCCAAGCACAACACTCGAAGAGACGATCACGCAGGCAATTGCCTGTGCCAAGGCGCTGCAGATGCAGGACAATTAGCCACTCATCTCTGTCTCATCACGTATGTTTTCTCACATTCACCCTCTCTATATCCCCATCGATGGAGCGTGAGACTCCTTATCAATAGTCTCGCAAAGACAAGGAGTTCTAACACTCGTAGCACCTCACCTATAGCGTCTCTCACCGAGCAATCGCTGCGAAAAATCACCAAACTGCAGCATATTTTATTTGCCTTTTGCTGCGACATCTGGTAAACTTTTGGGGAGTCAATTCGTTTTAAGCTCAAGCAAAGGAGAGCACAATCAAATCAACCACCCGCATCAACGAAGCCATCCGTGCACGCGAGCTGCGCGTCATTGGCGAAAGCGGCGAACAACTTGGCATCATGAGCCGGCAAGCAGCACTGGATAAGGCGCGGCAAGCTGGCGTAGACTTGGTGGAGTTTTCGCCCAATGCTAACCCACCCGTTGTGAAGATCATCGATTGGGGCAAATATCAGTACCAAAAGATGAAGGAGCAGCAGCGCAACCGGCGAAGCAATAAAGCCAATGAGCTCAAGCAGATGCGTTTTGGCCTAAAGATTGGCGCTAATGATCTTGAGATCAAGCTACGCAAGATTCGCAAATTCCTGGCTGAGGGGCACAAGGTCAAGGTTTTGATCTTTTTCCGCGGCCGCGAGATGGCGCATCGTGAGCTTGGCTATAATTTAATTAGCCAGGTTGTCTCCGCCCTTGAGGACGAAGCGATTGTCGAGCAAAAACCACTGATGGCTGGGCGCAACCTCAGCATCGTAATAAGGAGTAAGTAATGCCAAAACTCAAGACCCACAAGGGCACTGCTAAGCGCATTAAGCTAACCAGTACCGGCAAACTGACCCGTCGGCGTGCCTTCGGGAACCACATGCTCTCCAAGAAGAGCAAATCGCGCAAGCGCAATATCAACACCCCTGCTACCATCACTGGTGGTATGGCCAAAAATGCTAAACGAGCCTTAGGAGTCTAACATATGCGCGTCAAACGAGGAACAACCGCCCACGCTCGCCACGCCAAGATGCTGCGAGCCGCCAAAGGAATGCAACACAATCGCACCCGGAGCTTCCGCCTTGCCAAGCAAGGGGTAATCCGTGCCCTGCAATACGCCTACCGCGACCGTCGCAACCGCAAGCGCGACCTGCGCCAGTTGTGGATCACCCGCATCAACGCTGCCGCCCGGCAAAATGGCACCACCTACGGCCGCCTGATTGCCGACATTAAGGCTGCTGGTGTGGCGCTCGACCGCAAGGTCCTCGCCGAGCTCGCCGTCAACGAGCCACAGGCTTTTGCAGCTGTCGTGAAGCACGTCACCCGCAAGTAGTGTAGCAATTTATACGACGTTGTAAATAAATACACACCCCTGTTACAGGGGTGTGTATTTATTTACACATAAGCGACCACTTAGTAGAATATGACATTTCGCTTGTGCTAATTTATCCCATCAGCCTCCTCACTGCGTCGAAGATGTTTCGGCCAGATGAATCACAGAGCTTATCCGTCCCCACAGTCGCTGGCCTTCTAGAATATTTTCTTGTGCGGTGAGGAGGTTGAGAAAATAACAAAGCTCCAAAGTTAGAGCTAACACATCATACCATAAAGCAGCCTATCGATAAGCCGGGTTCTGTCGTGGATGATCATCTATCTAGTTTGCAAATTGCTCTGCAAATCGAGCGGTTAGCGATAGCCACAAGCGGATCACTCATCCGTGGCTATCTCCTTGCAGCCGACAGGGTTTACCTCCGCGGCATGTCACCATGCAGCGCTGTGAGCTCTTACCTCACTCCTTTCACCCTTACCCCGCTACTAGAGCGCTACTGCGCACGAGTATTGGTGTTGCGGAGCGGTATCGTTTCTGTGGCACTTTCCCTAGGGTTACCCCCGGTCGCCGTTAGCGACTGTCGTATCCTGTGCTGCCCGGACTTTCCTCTTGCTAGGTCGCAAGCGATCATCTAATAGACTGCCTCTTTATTATAGCATAAGGGATTTATGACGAGTGAGCACAATACTCTCAATCATCAAAAAATCCCAGACTCACCCCGGGCGCTTGATATTCCCCTGCATGATGCAAGGTGGGTTTCCTCATCCATACCCACGGGTACGGTGAATATTGGAATCCCTATCATATGATGTTAGGAAAATCATACACGCCCGATATTTGTCTGGGACACTCTTAGTATACCACAGAATGGTAGGCGGCGTCACGTTTGCAGTATCAAGAGCGGCACGCTTCCCTGCTTCGCATCATACAAAGCCGACATTTGCTAACTATAATCTCTTGTATTAGCGATAAAGCTATCAAAACGAATGACAGATATTCTATTCCAACTACTGAACTATGAGTACAGATAAGCTATTGCCACTCAGCTCTCATCAAGCTCGCTTATTTCCGAGCCCCACGTTTTTAAATCAAAAGGCTCCTACTCCTAGCCAAGCGACACGCCAAACACTAGTGAGAAAAGCTGCAAGATACCCCTGATGGCCGCCATCATCACATTGCCAATAGCCGAGCTACCGACCAATACCAGCACAAAGACCAGCATCACGCCGTACTGCTCCACCACCTCCATACCGCGGCGCACAAACTCCGGTGCCAAAGCATACAGCACACACGAACCATCGAGCGGCGGAATCGGCAGCATATTAAAGACGAAGAATCCAAGATTCACACTCACCGCCGTAGCAAGCAGTGGCTGCACTGCTGGCCCAGCGATCGTCGCATATAAGCCAAAGCAGATGAAGGCAATGACGAAGTTCGTCAGTGGCCCAGCCAGCCCCACCAGCGCTGCGCCCCATTCATCGCCACGTACTCGCTCGGGGTTGTACGGCACTGGCTTGGCCCCACCAAACACTGGTAGGCCCAGCAATGCCAAGCTCAGCGGCAAGAGGATGGTCAAGAATGGATCGATATGATGCAGTGGATTGAGGGTCAAGCGCCCCTGCTCCTTAGCCGTATCATCGCCCAGCCAATACGCCATAAAGCCATGCATCGCCTCGTGCAGCGTCATCGAGATAAGAATAACGACAAGGACGATAATGAGGTGAGCGATATCAATATGCATTTCTTTATTGTATCACCACCACTCGCCGTGCCCAAGGCTTTGCCTTGCTATGTAGCGTCATATATACTGGTACTATGTCTATAATCACCTACCATACCGACACCAAGCCGATCGACCATATCGAGATCACCGAGCCTACGCAGTGCCGCCATATACTCGAGGATATCGCACAGCACGCGCTCAGCCTTGCCAGCACACTCCAACCAGCAGACGAGGACACGATAGAATTACCAGCATCAATGCGAAAATACAGTAAATATTACAATGATGTAGAGAGTACAACCGTTGTTACCACTGTTGATTCTCATCAAACAACACTTGATGCCACACGCCACACTGGCCACAATAGCATCAGTTGGAACGTCTTTATCGACCAGCCGCTGCCACAACCAACCACCCTCGCACAGGTGTGTGCACTGGTGCAAGCAGAGCAGCCAGACTACGCAACCGCTAGCTGGCAATCTCGCAATGCAGATGGCTCAGACCGGCACATCATGGTCTTTGCCTCGCCTAGCAGTGTGCGAATCAACCTCCTGCGGCATACTGGTAGCGATACGCAGCGGCTCCCCATCGATGACCCGCAAGCAATTATCGATGAAGTATTTGGCAAGTAATACCATAGACTCGAAGCCCAAAAGCACTCCTGCACTCCTACCCCACTATGGTAAACGAAAATATCTGGAGGCTAGCGACATGGCAAGCAGACAAGCTTTGTGGTATATTCTAGCTAGAACATTTTCGGTGCGGTAATTCTGCTGTAATAGCGGATAGATACCTCAGCACCCACCTTGACATTGCCTCCTTGGCAGCGTATACTAATACAGATTGTAATAATATAAGTGAATAAGTGGAATAAGAATATGGCAGCACGATGTGAACTGACTGGCAAGGGTAAGCAATTCGGCAACAATGTGAGCTTCTCGTTGCGACGCACCAAGCGAGTCTTCAAACCAAACCTTCAGAAAAAGACCTTCGTTGTCGATGGGCAAAAGGTCACCATGGTTCTCTCGACCAAGGCGATCCGTACCCTCAAGAAAAAAGGCCTGCTCACCAGCGCCAAGACAAAGGCCAAAGCTGCGGCGTAGTCGCCCAGAGCAAACGATAACTGTAAATATCCCCTGCGTAAGGGGATATTTTGGTGGTTACTTCGCTTTATCTAGCTCAGCGATCGTTGCGAGCACACCAGCGAACTGCCGAGCAAACTCTGGCCGCAGCACCAGTACACGCTGGGTACCAACCGCTTCGCTCGTGACAATGCCTGCTTCGCGCAGGACTTTGCAGTGGTGCGAGACAGTCGAGAGTGAGAGATTATGATCGATCTGGCTGCAGCCCAGTCGCCCCTCCGCAGCCAAGCGGCGGACAATCCGCAGCCGTAGCGGATCGGACAGGGCGGCAAAGACATGTTCTGGTGCGAGTGCGTCAGTTGGGGTGTTTTGTTGGGATGTCATTTCCTTTGTATTGTCTCATACCTGCTGGTCATTGCCAAGGCAAGCACTACTACGCTGGCCGCTATGAACGGAATCGCCTGCGCTGGCTGGCTACTAATAATCGCACTGCCTAGCATACCACCAAAACCTTGACCAATGTAAATACTGGATGAATTGAGTGAAAGATTCAGCTGAGCCCGCTCTGGGGCAAGCGCAATGATGCGATATTGCTGAGCAATCGTGGCAATCCAAGCACTAGCCGTCCATAATAACACACTGCCACCAACGAGACCAAGCGCACCTGGCATCCCAGCCGCCACACCAAGCAAAGCAAGCGCCAACGCAAAGGCAAGCATTGCCCAGCGGGCCAGCCAAATGTGAGCAAAACGATCGGTCAGCCAGCCGCCTAGCACACCACCCAGGAGTGAGCCCACACCAAAGATGAGCAAAATCCAGCTAAAGTATTCGTGCAGACCCGCCTGCTGCACCACCGCACTCAGATACGAAATCACGCTGGTGCCAGCGACAAATATCACTACTGTCACCAATAGCGTCAGTGCAACGTGGCGATTCGCCAGGCCCGCCACCAATGCCCGAACGGTTGGTACCTGCTGCGCTGGCTGCGCCTCACGTGCCCGAATGCCCAGCACAATGCCACACAACACCAGCACCGCAGCCACTGCCATCGCCCAAAACAGCATATGGTAGCCATAGCGCTCTCCCACAACCGAGCCCAGCGGCACAGCGAGCACCGTCGCCATCGTCATGCCTGTTGTAACGACGGAGATTGCCTTGCCACGATGCTTGACTGGGGCAAGGCTAGTCGCCAAGGCCATTGCCGTTGGCATCATCATGGCTGAGCCCAAGGCTGCCATCACTCGAGCCACCATCATCCATACAAATGACGACGCGAGCGCTGCCAGCATGAAGCCATCCGCCCCAATCACGAAGGCTCCCAGCGCTAGCACCGCAATCTTACCCCACGGCGTGGTTGATCGTTGTTCCATAAGACCGTTCCTTTCTTCGATATAAATCGAAATAATAGTGATATTTCGAAGTGTATCGAATTTAGTGTGCTGTGTCAAATCGACCACATTATGACAATGATTTCACTATAAATCTCACAAATCCTCATCACTGTCTTGCACTCATTCCTTGAGAAACCTATAGGGACTGGCCCCATCTTGCCCATCGATCCACCAACACTCGTGCTGGCTACAACTAATATTCATACCCCACCAGATAAAACAGTGAGGAGAAAAAACGGAGTGAAGATGTATCACAAAAAACCAGCCTCTCCACGAGGCTGGTTGCGCTTGGGGTATATGAATCCTAGCTTCGAGCCAGCTCAAACACCGTCAGCACTTCGGGCAGGTTACTCGCTGTTTTGATCTTGAGCTTAGGTTTTTGTTCGACTGGCGCACCAAGCTCCTTCTCAAAGACCTCCACTGTGTCTTGCGGCACTTCGTACTGCAACGCACTATCAGCATAGTGGACGGGCACCACCACTCGTGGCTCGATCTTGCGAATAATGGCGGCAGCACTTGTCGCATCCAGCGTGTAGCCATAGCCACCCACTGGAATAATGACAATGTCGATCACCCCCAGTGCCTCGAGCTGAGCGTCAGTAAGCTCTGGCGCGATATTACCAATCACCGCAATGCGAATATCGCCACACTCAATGCGATACACCGTCGAGAGCTGCTCGCTCTCTGGCGTGTCGATGTGGCGCGTGGCTGCAATGCCGCGGATGGTATAGTCGCCCACCTCATACTCGCCAGGCTGATTGATGATAAGGCGCGCCTCGGGGCTATTTACCGCAAAGCGCTCTTCGGTCGCAAGCTCTACTGCGTCCTTCGTCTTGGCGTCCTTCAGGCCGAGCAACGATAGTTTGGGGTCGACCGCCAGCGTGGTTTTTTTCGTCGCAATGATGACTGTGTTGCCGCCTTTGTATTCGATATCAAGCATGATTCTCTCCTTCGTCTTCTTTTAATATATTATCAACGTCTACCAATACGGTATGCTTGTTGGTCAGAATGGTAGTGATGAAGCGGTCGCGCACGCTCAGCCGGTAATAGAACTCGTCGTAGCTCAGGATGCTATACGTCAGCTCGCGCCCCTCCTGCCGCTCGATAACTGCCACCACGCTGCGCACCTTGGCAGCCGAGAGGTTACCCACCAGCAGCAGGTCGATCGTACTGGCCGAGCCCTTCACTAGGGCCCCCGCCGCAATCGCCACACGCAGGCGCGGCAGCTGCATAATCGCATCTTGCCAAGCCGGCCGGTAGCCCGACTTGTTCTTGGCTGGAGCGATTTTTTGATCAGCAAAGATGACGCGCAGCGGCGGATAATATTCGTACTGTTGGTTTACTTCGTAGTACAATTTGTTATCCACACTGTCGCTCGTAATGATCCCCACTTCCAGCATATTGAGCAGCTCACGGCGCACCGAATTAATCTGCTCATTAATCAGCCGCGTAATCTCGCGCACATAAAATGCCTTTCCTGGATTGTTCAAGAAAAGGTGGAGCAACTTCACACGAGTTTTTGATCCAAACAGTGCATCTATCATACGGTCACCAACTAGATTTATGGTATCACATCTGGCGCGCTTGCGCGAGCACCTCACCAAGGTACGTCTCGGCATCCTCCAGGCTGTGCCATATGATGTCTGGATTGCGCCGCAGCCAGGTCATTTGCCGCTTGGCCAGGTGCCAGTCTGCTGTGCAAAATGCCGCTTTGGCTTGCTCGAGCGTATACTCGCCCTGTTGTAATTTATGTATAATTGGGTAGATATTTCCTGTCATTGCCTCACTTTTCCACCCATAGTGGGCTGCTAATCCCGTTGCCTCTTGCACAACACCATGGGCAAAAAGCTGCTCAGTCCGCACAGCAATGCGCCTGCGCAGCACATCACGCGGCGATGCAATACCTACAACATAGGTATTTTTATCAACATGCGCTGACCTCTGTAACTGTTGTCCTTCTCGCACTATTGTATTAATGACATGCCTTTTGTTGTATTTATTATTGGGCAATTCTATGTTGTGCACTCGACAATGTTCGTGCAAAGTTTCTATAGAATAGCCCTGTAACTGCTGCATAAGCTTTTTGTTCACCGTCGGAAATTGAAATTTATACAACACTGCATCGACATAGAGGCCCGTCCCGCCGACGAGAAATGGGATGCGCCCACGCTGGCGAATGGCTGCAATTTGTCGATTAGCATAGCGCTGAAAATCCACTACTGTGAAGCGCTCACCTGGCTCTACTAAGTCCAGCCCCCAGTGCGGCACAAGGGCTTGCTCGTGCGGCGAGGGCTTAGCAGTGCCAATATCCATACCCTTGTAGATGGTGCGCGAATCGGCGCAAATAATCTCACCACCGTACTGCTTGGCGAGACGAACTGCTAAGCTGGTCTTGCCGCTAGCGGTCGGTCCAACGATAACAATAAACGGCACAGTAAGTGGTGCGTTATTTTTTGTATGCATGCTAGCTACTCCTCACGTCATTCTGCGGCGCGGCAAACGGCCGCCAGCGACGCTGTGCAAAATCAACCACGCGGTACGAATCATCACACTGAATCCCATCATGCTCGAGCAATTGCCGTTGCACCACCTGCCCACCCGGAAAGCCGACCGCAAGGCCTCCCTTGCAATTAACAAGTCTATGCCACGGCAGCTCCTCCGGCCCACCGTGGGCAATCTCTCCTACTCGCCGTGCAGCATATGGGTGGCCAGCAAAAGCTGCCAAGTCGCCATAGGTTGTCACTTTATCATCTGGCAGCTGTACCATCAGCTCGTAGATGCGGCTATGCAGGGTATTATGTTCTTCTGCTACCATTATTCTGCCTCGCTATTTTTCTTGTGCTCACACAAACTAGTATAGAGCACCTGCAAAAAATTATCTAATCACCCATCAAGTCATTCAACACCAGAAGCCTGCGCCTGCGACATGCTAGCGTGTGTATTATGAATATTATAGCTGTATATTCAGAGAATCTTCTTCTGATTACCATAAGCAAATGAATATCTCTAGTTTTCATGCCTCTCGTTATAACCTATATCTGCCAATACAAGAAAAGTCCCACCGCTCATCAAGCGGTGGGAGAGGAGTTCACGGAAAGTGGTGAGAATCCGACAAGCGAGCTTTCACAACCTACCGAGTGAAATACCGGGCAATAGCCTCTTCCGCCTCCGCCCAGGTGCGACACTCGACAACGCGCGGGTCATCAATCGTAACACCTGGATGCCATGGCCGTTCACCAAATAAAATTGCCAAGCCAAGCGGCGCATCATCTCCTTCAAGGCCACGCTCGAGGTGATGCGGCGAATCATCAATTGCAACCTCCATATTATGCTGCTGGTATATCTCTGTCTTTGAGTCGGTCATTATCTTAATGCCGTCCTCTGTTTCGACTGGCCGCCGCGTCAAAATAACCTGCTCAAAGACATCAGGCAAGTACTTTTCGATACTCTGCTTTGTCACGTCTGCTAGGCCATAATGCCGAGCTGAGACTGCATAGAGTTGATACCCGACCGCCAGTCTTCGCAACACCTCAATCGTCTCTCTGTCTGGGACTTGCATCTCCTCAAACCAATCAGGCTTCGCCATGCCTGGTGTCGTCCCCAATTGCAACCCATTAAATCGCTCCTGCACTTCCTCTGGTGTTGGACCCCACATCGTCTGTGGTATGTCAGGCCGAAAGTTGGTACCATAATGCTCGTTATATGCTGCCACCAGCCCTTCAGCACACGGAAAGACAACATCATCAAGGTCGACGGCAATAGCAGGTTTGTCATTTTTTGTTCGTTCCATATTACTCCTTTATTATTTACTGATTACAGCAGCTCTGGCCGCTCCTGCTGCACATAGTGTCGCAATGAGCTGATATAATGCACCGCCGCCGCAAAGGGGTAGTCTGTTTGCGGCGTAATGGGCTGCTGCATAAAATCATCTGGTGTGAGCCATTGGTAGCTACTGTGCTCCCAGCTGAGGGTAATTTCTGGCGCATCGCCATCAACGAGTGCCGCATAGCACATATAGCTCAGCCGCTGGCCATCAGGGTGTGGCAGTATGTGTTCGAAGGCCACACTCAGCTGGCTCGGCGCAAAGCCAAGGCCAGTCTCTTCTTCTATTTCCCGTCTTACCGCCTCAAGTGGTGTCTCGCCAGGCTCTACTTGACCACCAGGCAGGTCGGCACCGTGCGGAAAGAGCGGATGCGTACTACTGCGCTCAAGGACGAGAATTTTGCCAGTCGCATCAACAATGAGTGCTTTGGCTAAGAAATGGGGTTGATTGTTTTCCGGTTGGATTGCCCGAGTAAAATATATGTTTGCCATGGCGTCTATTATACATAAAAAAGAGCACACTATGTGTGGTGTGCAACGACTGTAAAATGGAAGTAGGATTTTACAGCTCAGATTTGCTCATTTTTATCGCTGGCAAGTCGCTCAATTGCTACCTCCACGTCGTACCAATTTGTGCAGCGCACCACCCCAGCTGGCAGCGTTGCGGCTTGGTTCCAGGCGTAATCGCCAAAGAGCAGCGCGTTGCGGCCATACGCTGCCACCGCTTGGCAGTGCTTGAGCTGGTCGTCGATCAGCACATCGGCGTTGATTTGCGTCATCAACTCTGCCTTCGTGGCACGGTGCGAATCATTAGTTAACTCATCCCAAATACCCGAGAAATAAACCGCCGTGCTAGCAAAGATACCTGGAAAATGTTCGTCGATCCAAGCTATTGTATCACCCTTTACTTGTAGGCAGCGTGACGTTGCAATCATCAGATGATGATGTTGTGCCAAATGCTCCAGCACCTCCAGCGCGCCGCCAATGTGCCCATAGCCCGCGCTTAGGCTCGTGCTCACAATCTCGGCAGTGCGACGCTCCACCTCGGCATTATCCACCTGCCACATCTTGGCCCAATGCTCATCATAATCATCGACCGTCAGGTTCGTCCCCCAGCGCTGGTTGCTAAAGGCGACGATGCCAGCGGCATTCTCCGCCAGCACGTCGTCGACATCCACAGCAATGCGCAGGCGGCGCATTAGCTCAGCTCCTCTAGGTACGCCGCGAGCTCATCCAGCGGCACTGTTGTCTCACCCTGCTGGGTGCGCACGCTCACTTGGCGATTGGCTTTGTCGCGTGGGCCAACGATAATCTGCACCGGAATTTTTACAACAGTAGCTTCGCGGATCTTTTTGCCAAGCGATTCATTGCGCATATCTGTTGTGTATCTTACCTCGTTGTATTTTATAGGATGCATCAGTACCACTGTTTTAAGTATCGATGTGATTTCATCAACATAGTCTTCTACGGTGTTGTTAATGGTGAGAATACGAACTTGCTCGGGCGCGATCCAGAAGGGGAACCACCCCGCGGTGTGCTCAATAAAGACGCTGAGGAAGCGCTCGATCGAGCCCAGCAGCGCACTGTGGATCATCACGGGCCGAGCCATCTCACCTGCTTCGTCGGTGTATTCAAGGCCAAAACGATCAGGCTGGACGAAGTCGAGCTGCACCGTCGCCACCTGGTGCTCACGGCCAATCGCATCCGTCGCCATGAAGTCGATCTTCGGCCCATAAAAGGCCGCTTCGCCCTCCTGCTCGAAGTAATCTAGCTGCTTGGCCATCACAGCTGCCTTGAGCTGAGCCTGGGCCGATTGCCACAATTCTGGTGCCCCAAGGTAGCCCTCACCCTCATCGCGATAACTCAGGCGGACACGCAGCTTCATCCCAACAATGTGGTACAGCTCCTCGGCGCAGGCCAGCAAATTACTCATCTCCTGCTCGATCTGATCCGGCCGGCAAAACACATGGCTATCATCCTGCGTCAGTGAGCGCACCCGACTCAAGCCGCCCAGCTCGCCAGTTTTTTCGTCGCGGTAGTCGGTCGTTGTCTCGAGGTAGCGCACCGGCATATCGCGGTAGCTCCGTGGTTGGCTGGCAAAAATCTGCGTGTGGTGTGGGCAGTTCATCGGCTTGAGGGCCATCTTGTCGCTCGTCTCTTGGCTCGTCACGAGAAAGAGTTCATCGCCAAACTTCGCCCAGTGCCCGCTCGTCTCGTACAGATCCTTCTTGGTAATGTGCGGCGTCCAAACTTTGGCAAAGCCGTATTTCTCGCGCAGCTGGTTAGAGAGCTGCGCCGCTTTATCCCGCAAGATCGTACCGCGCGGTGTAAAGAGTGGCAAGCCCACCCCCACCAGTGGCGACATTGTGTAGAGGTCGAGTTCTTTGCCAAGCTTGCGGTGGTCGCGCTTTTTGGCTTCTTCGCGCATCTGTAGGTAGCTATCAAGTTCCGCTTGTGTTGCAAAGGCCACGCCATAGAGCCGCTGCATCTGCGGCCGGGTCTCGTCGCCTCGCCAGTACGCACCAGCCACACGCAGCAACTTGAAAGCTCCCACCTTACCCGTGCTCTCCACGTGCCCACCACGGCACAGATCGGTGTAATCGCCCTGAGAGTAGAGTGATACCGTCTTCACCTTACTCTCGCCTTCTGCGGCGCTACCGAGGGCCTCTCCGGCCAATTCTTTGGCAATGGTCGTCCCCGAGCGCTTCAGGTCATTGAGCAACTCAACTTTATATGGCTGATCTGTCTCCTTCGCCCAAGCAATCGCCTCATCCACTGGCACATCGCGGTGCGTAAAGGGTAGATCGCGGGCAATAATGCGCCGCATCTCCTTCTCGATTGTGCCAAAGTCCGTCTCAGATATCGTCACATCACCAAGGTCAATGTCATAATAAAACCCCTGCTCGATAGCGGGCCCCACACCAAACTTCGCCTGTGGCCACAAATGCTGGACGGCTTGCGCCATGATATGCGCCAGGCTGTGGCGCATTGCTTGTTGCTCGTTGTTCATTGCTTTGTTTGCTCATCACCTTCTCTGCTGCGCGCTGGCAGCCAGAAGCCGACTCGCTCCTCCTTGTATATAAATTATGTTGATAAAAATAAAAAACATGCGTCCTGGCACGGATACTCCATCCGACCAATCTCGCATGTCTCGGGCCGCTTGCACACAAACGGCGGTTCCACCGGACTTCTTGGCGCTTGCCGCCAAGCACTCATGACGCAACGTTCTCGCACATCACGACAACCCACGAAGCTCGGGAGGCTGGTGAGGCCCCGTCAGCACTTACCGTCTATTGTATAACGAGAGTGGGGGTGGGTGCAAATAGTGTCAGCCTCAACCTCTCCCAACTACATCGCCCTCACGGCAGACCCATCGCGCAAGAAAATATCTGGAGGCCAGTGGCTGTGGGGGCGGATAAGCTCTGTGATTCATCTGGCCGGAACATTTTCGGTGTGATGGGTTTGTTGTGAGGGCGAAGATGATAAGTTTGCACGTTCAGGTATGTGTCCCATGTACCCTTGCCCTCCCCTGCATCTTCTGCTACAATACACGTGTCGGGCGATTAGCTCATTTGGCTAGAGCGCTTCATTGACGTTGAAGAGGTGAGAGGTTCGAATCCTCTATTGCCCACCATTTCGGTCTATTTGCCAGTGCACCATGTCGGTCTGTAAGGTGCGCTGGCGCGAAAGCACTTACTACTACAGTAAGTGCTTTTTGTTATGACAAAGCCTCGCCAATATTGCTTCGCTCCCCGCCCACACCACAAACTTGCAAAACGCAAGCCTTGATGCTACGCTAAAGGCATGACACGAACAGCTCACAAACGCTCAGCCTGCCCCATTAGCTACAGCCTCGACCTTTTTGGCGACAAATGGACACTCCTTATCATGCGTGACGTGCTGCTCTTTGGGCGCTGCTACTTCCGCGAATTCGCACGCGATGAGCGCATTGCGAGCAATATTTTGGCCGATCGCTTGGCGCGGTTAGAATCGGCTGGCTTGCTTGATAAGCAACGCGATCCACTCCAAGGCAATCAATACATTTATAGCCCAACAGACAACAGCTGGCAGCTCTTGCCACTGCTCGTCGAGCTGCTCTTTTGGGGCGCCTGTGCCGACCCACATGCTGCCGTGAGCGACGACTATCGTGCCACCATCGCCCACGAAAAAGATTTGCTCAAACAAGAAATCATGCTTGCCGCAAAAACCGGCACCTTCGTCGACTACTACCACAACACTATGGGTATACAGAGGTAGAACCTCTCACAAAAATTGATATATAGTAAAAACATGTACTATATTTTAGTTGCAAATTGCAAGTGATGTACCCTGCTTGGCATCTCTACTTTTCCTCATGAGCCTACCTGCCGCACTCCTACAAATTCACATTGTATGAATTATAACAAAAAATATTCACATAATAGCGTCTTCTCGTCGCCACCTATCATTCGCTCACAAGCGCCTTGTTGTCGTCGCAATCGACCATGACTGTAACCTCTCAGCCCATCATATCGCTTGCAGATTACAAGTAAAATGACGCGCCATGTCGCAGTCTATTTGCTGGTTTATTATGAACAAAATATGGACGAATTCACACACTGCGCCACACTCACCCAGACTACCTGCCTCGCCCAAGAAATCGCTCACACCATCATCAAATTCACGCATCAACTATGCAATATAAAGCATATGCTTATCAATATTACACACTATCTGTACACTCCTCTCCATTATCTCTACGAATGAAGCAGCAAAAACCAGCGCCAACAAATGAAAATTTGGTGTATATATTCACATCACTCATACATCCTGTCGCTAAGCTATCACAAGTTCACCCACTCCAGACTATCGTATCCTAAGCAGTATAAAGAAACCTGGCATGCCACCACTTCTTTGAGCACCCCACCCTCCTCACAGCACCACCTAGCAGGCATAGCTGTGGTTTCTTGCCTATTATTCATCCACACCACTTCATTAGTTATCCACATTACCTATGGTCATTTTGCTGCGCATCATATGCGTTTGGTGATATAATGCACACACAATTCTCATTTGTATTTTGATATTTTTGTATTATAATATCTATTTTGATAATCTGGCACCCACAACCCCCAACTGCAACAAACTGAGCCGCTTGCTGTCGTAGAATAC
>CALJPD010000005.1 GCA_937981355.1 uncultured Candidatus Saccharibacteria bacterium
CAAGTGCTCGAGAAAAGGATGAATGACAGAACGGCGGACGTCTCCAATACAGTTGAGTGCCACAACATCTATAACAATGGCGCACATAAATGTACTATTCCCATTGTGGTGAACGAACTTCGCTAACGCAAATGACGTTATTGTCACCGCGAGAGCGGCAAGGCTGGCTGGAATGAAAATCTTATACGTTTGCTTATTGAGTGGAAGCAAGAAGCCGATACGTGCAGGCAGCACTGGCTGGCCCAAGTAGTAGACACGTGCGCAGCGACGGCGCTCGAGATATAGGAGGATGACGCGCCGATACTCCAACATCTGGAGCCCGAACATAGTGAGTAGGAACGGCACTAAGGGTTGCTCTCGCAGAACGGGACCCACCACGGTGACCGTTGTAGTAACAATCGCTTCAACATACTTCTAGGCCGGAATCATCGTTGCTGCCACCACCTCAGACTGCGCCCAGCGCTGCATGTTCTCTAGGTGCTGCTTGCGCTCGCCGATGGCTGAGGGGACCTGCTCCTGTGCCCAGGTAGCGGTGCGCATCATGCGGTGGCGGTAGGACAGCTGTGTGGCGGCTACAGCGGCAGCGATCAGGCCAGTCGGCGCGGTGACGACGCCGACGGCAGTATCGACGCTGAAAGACGCAATGCTCATGATCGTAAGGCGCACAGCGCTAGATCGTTGTCGGTGGGATGACCCTCGGGGAGGGGTGCACGTTGGCTCATAGCGGCATCGTAGCCAGTGACGTGCTCCTCTCCTCCTACACCTCCAGCCCGCTCACCAGCCCGCCGGCGTCGGTGTCGAGGGCGTGGGCGATGCGGAGGATGTTGTGGAGGCTGAGGTTGCGTTGGCCGCGTTCGACCTGGCCGATGTACGACCAGTGCAGGGTGGTGCGCTCGGCCAGCTTCTCCTGCGACAGGCCCAGCTGCTCGCGGCGGGCGCGCACACGCCGGCCGAACTCACCGGTGGCTGGTGAGAGCGGCGGCTTGCGGTCGGTGGGCACGGCTCCATCTCAACCGGCCGAAGACTCCTAATCCAGAGACTATGTATCTCAGGATGATGTATCCTGCTGTTGTCCGTAGCGGTCGAGCAGGTGAGGAGGTGGTCATCATGGGTGGCGGCGAGTGACCAGAACTAGCCCGCTTGTCGAGCGGTTGCTGCCTCAGGCTGAGCGGTCTGGGGCAGCTCGTCGTTGGTTGCCCACGTGAAGGCCACGCCAGATTGGGGGAGGAGCCAGCTAGAGGCCTCGACTGCGATGACCTTGCCCGGTACTACCTCAGGTGAACGAGTAATACGAGCAGGTGGTGTCGGCGAGATGGTGTCACTGACCTGGACTTCGGCAATGGTGGTGTCGGTGTAGTCCAGGCGCAGTGACCAGCCCCGTGTCGGCTGCGCGACGGCGAAGTACA
>CALJPD010000006.1 GCA_937981355.1 uncultured Candidatus Saccharibacteria bacterium
CTCTCTCTCTCTCTCTGAAAGTCAACCGATCAAATCAAGAACAGGCCTTTGCTATGCCAAAAACCACCCATCAGCTGGGTGGTTTCTTGTTGCTATTGCTCAATACGTCGTGGTTATTTGATCGATGTGATCATAATGCGGCTGTATTGCTGGCGGTGGCCACGCTCTTTGTGGACGCGTTTCTTGGCTTTGTAGCGAATGACGCGGATTTTGTCGCCCTTAACGAGCGCTTCCACGACCTCGGCCTTGACCTTGACGCCTGCAACGTGCGGCGTACCAACAGTGGTCGTCTCGCCATCGATGGTCAGGAGTGCATCGGCTTCGAGCGCTTTTGTGCCGTCCGGGAGGCGGTCCACCAGGAGGGTCTCTTTTTCGGCGACGAGATACTGCTTGCCGCCAAGCTGAATGACTGCTTTCATCTGATTCCTTATAATTATTAATACTTCCGACTGATTGTAGCAGAGACGGCGGTGGATGTCAAAGTTGGTATATCTAACTATCATTACTCACCAGCCGCTGCACCACCGCTGGCAGCTCTGCCTCGCTGTGCCACACCTCCGTCTGGGTGGCGATGAGCTCATCGCTGAGGTAGCTCTGCTGACCCACGCTGTGGTGCTGCGCCAGGGCGATTGGCTTGCCCAGCGCCAGCGCCGCACCCACCTCCATAAGCATCCCCTCGCTGCGCCGCGGCGACGCTTGGACCACGAGTACCATATCGTACTGGGGTAACACGCTCAGCGCACGACGGATGAACTCACCTGGCGTATGGTAGCTAGGCCATGCTGGGTCGAAAAGATTGCAATACACCGCGCAGCCCGCCTGCCTGAGCGCTGCCACCACTGTGCGCATCCGAGCGCGCACCACTGCTTCGTCCTCACCGGTAAAGGCATAGGAGCAAAAAACGGCGGGCGGAGTGGCTGGTGGACTGGAGTTCATACATCATAGTATACGCTATCGAGTAGGAAGTAGCACGCTGAGGCCACTCGCACGTACTATTTTCATGGCGCAAATTGTCAATGCATGATGACCCAGAGTGAGCGTCTTGACGAGCCGCTCATATATTGATATATATATTAACCTTTTGCAATCCCGCAAAGGGTTCGGACTTTTCTAGGAGGCTACAATGGCTCTCAATATCTTCGCGATTGTTATATCGGCGACCGCCTTTAGTGTCGCACTAGTGTACTTACCTAAGTATATTAGACAGCATCACTGGGGTAGCGTAATCTCACTCAGTCTCTGGTGTATAGTAAATGCCGCAAATATTGTCTTTGTTTCTGACAAAATTATCGCGGCTGAGACACATTTCAGCATCTCATGGCGAATTGTATATGCATGCAGCCTGGCTGTAGCACTTGTTTTATTCGCTATACTACGCACCATACAAAACCTCAGAAAGATGAATAACAGCATCAACGAGGCAATAGCAGACCTCGGTCAATTGAAAGAAGGTGAAGAGATAGTCATCACATTCGTATCCCCATAAGTCCACCCTCACCACTCACCGTCGAGTGCACTGCATTCCGGTGAGTGGTGAGCTAACCTTGTTTATCCATAATATATTGGCGCTTTGGCGCTATTTTTCGTATTATTTTTCACGATTTTTGCCTCTGTTGCAAGCCAGTTTTTCACAAATCTTATTTCACATCCTGTCATATCTATGCTACGCTGGGTAGTATGAGTATGAAGAGACTCGTGTATGGCATAGCTGGTACAATGATCGTCTTCGCAGGCGCGGGCGTCATCGTAGCAGCCCAGCCAAAGAGTGGTTCGTCAGCGCCTGCATACAATACAACAAGTGCAACAACCGGTGGACATATGGCCAAGGCATTAGCGCCGTCCGACCAGCCATCTGCCCAAACACTCGCACAGCGCAACCAAGCTATCAAAATAATCATCGCTTCTAACGCTTCTCCCAAGGCTATCAAGCCAGCGTCGAAGCCCAGTGAGACACCAACGCCAACGCCAGCAGCTGAGCAAAAGCCAGCCGCAACCAATGGCGCTTCGTCTGGTTCGAATACGCGCTCAAATAACAACGCTCAAAAGAGCAACCCATCGAACAATAAGTCAAACTCCAACTCCAACACGCCATCGCCGGAGTTTGTCGACCGCGTCTTTGCGACGGTCAACAAGGAGCGGGCAGCCCGTTCGCTCGGCACAGTGCAGCGTATCGAGCAGGTCGATACCAGCTCGCGCGCCCAGTCGGCCTACAATGCGCAGATTAATAAGCTCAGCCACGATGGTGGCCTCGACCGTCTGAAGCAACTCTACACCTGCCGCACCAGTGGTGAGATTCTCGAGCTCGTGCCCATCTCATACAACGAGCAGCAAGCTACGGATGTGTGGATCAATTCCCCGCCACACAACAAAATCATGTTTACTGGCGACTACGACAAAGCTGGCATTGGCCTGACGCAAAAAGGCGACCAATATTACATTGCCATGCAGTTCTGCCGCTAGGAGAGGATAAGCAAGAATATCTGAGAGAAACACTTGCTCAGAATAGAAAAACCAGCTATCATGGCTGGTTTTTTACTTTTCAGAAGAACGTCGACTTTAGTTGAATCTCAAAGTCCTCTTCGGTAATTTCACAGGTTTTATCATTCCTTTCTCTTGAAACTAAGAACTGACAATACCCCAAGAATGACCCAGCATCAAAATAAATACTAGTTTGCAACCAGTTCTTAATTCTGCCTACCTGAGGCGGTAGAAGGGCGGTTGAAGCTCAATCACTGCGGCTCACCATCAAGCGGCTCTGCCCTACTTAAGGTCTGCCACAGCTGCCGCACTTCGGCTTCGCCCACTACTTGGTCGCCTCGACCGATCCGTTGGCTCTCACCAATCGTGCGCGTAGCAGGTTGGCCACTATGCGCTAAGCCAATCAGCGAACGCACCACCCGCTGGCGATAGCCTTCTGTAATAATGCGGTAGCGCAGCTGCTTTGAGCCACTCACCAGGCTTACCTCCTGTGTTGTCGCAGCTATTGCATTGTCGCTTAGGCTCGGCTGTAGCGGCTCACGCCAAAATGTCGCCGTCTCAACATCCGCCTGCAATCGCGAGCCATCGGCATATGGTGCTATGAGCCTGAGGATCGCACGGCTCTGGCCTGGCAGCAGAGGTGAATCGGCCCCTTCTGCTAGCGTTGTCTCATCCACCCGGCTGCCGTATACGTCAACCTTATCAGCAAATTTCGTCATCATATGCAAGGCAATCTGGCTTAGCTGCGCCACTGCCGCTGCTTGGTCGGCTGCGGTCACTCGTTCGCGCGGGGTGTCTTCCAGTGCGCAAAATGTTTCTTGGGCTCGAGTTCGTGTCATTTGGCTGTCTTTCTGTCGCAGTACGCGGTGCATTATATTAGTCATAAAACAAAGGCTGTCTTGGCGATTACATAATCTCATACCCCTCTCTCATACATCCTCTTCTAGGATGCTGCAGAAATTGCCATCTTAGATTGAACATTATAGCGCTAGCAGTAATCAGCAGCTGGCCCTACACTACCAGATGAGGAAGAGCTGGTACATGAGAGAGGAGAAGTGGGCAGCTTAACCTAAGCTACGCTACTCAATCGTCTTCTCAAACACTGTTGTGTTATAGATCGTTGCGCCCTTGTGGAGATAAAAGCGGTGGGCAGCTTGGCGCTTGGGGTTGGAGGTGAAGGTAAGCTTGGTCGCACTGTGCTGCTGGCCCCAGCTCAGCATCGCATCCCACAACCGCGAGCCAACCCCCTTGCCCTGCACCGATGGGTCGGTCACAAAATCATCGAGGTAGATCTTGCGCCCAGCGATTGGCCCCACCAGCAGCGCGAGCGTTGCCATGCCTACCACCTTGCCGTCAAGACGAGCCAGGAGCAGCGTTTGATTCTCAGCAGCGATCACTGCTTCTAGCGCCTGACCTAAAGCGTCCATCGCCGCTGCATTAGGAGTTGTCTGAGTAGTTGGCGCGATTGTTCCGGCTTGGTGCAGCACATCGCCCAGTGCTGCGATTGCCGCCACATCAGCCTGGCTGACGGCGGTTGCCTGTTCGATTATGAGTTCTTCCATATATCGATTATACTACAAATATGAATCAGCGTATACTCACCCTCCGCGATGCGCTCGCCACTCACCCGCCGCGCATCGCCTACCCAGAAGGTACCAACCCCATTATCCTCAGCGCCGTACGCCAGCTGGCCGATTGGCAGGCCGCTCAGCCCGTGCTTGTGGCAGACAGCCCAGCAGCCATCAAACAAGCTGCCGCCGATGCAGATGTCTCGCTCAATGGCATAGAGATTATGACGGTGCCACACCAGCATGACACTCCATCTACACAAGTGGCCCTCACCCCACTCACCTATGCCGCTCAGCTGCTTCACGATGGCGCGTGTGATGCTATGGTAGCGGGCATTGACCACCCTACCACTGCGGTGCTGCGGGCTGCGCTGAAAGTTGTTGGCTTAGCGCCCGAGGTGCGCTATGCATCGAGCTTCTTCGTGATGGATCTGCCTCACTTTGCTGGTGGGGAGGATGGCCTGCTTATCTTTGCCGACTGCGGGATGAACATTGCACCAGACGCCGCTGGCCTAGCTGCCATTGCCGAGGCTAGCGCCTTGAGCGCCACCCGCCTTGGCTGGCAGCCCCGCGTTGCGCTGCTTTCCTACTCGACGCTGGGCAGCGCTGGCGGCCAGAGTATCGAGACGATTCGCCACGCTCTCGCAGAGGTCCAATCCCATCAGCCAGAACTCCTTGTCGATGGCGAGCTCCAGCTTGACGCCGCTCTCGTCCCCGCCATTGGCCACAAAAAAGCCCCTATCAGCCCCGTCGCTGGCCAAGCCAACATCCTTATCTTCCCTGATCTCAACTCCGGCAACATTGCCTACAAGCTCGCCGAGCACCTGGCTGGTGGCCATGCCTACGGCCCTATATTGCAAGGCTTTGCGCGGCCAATCAGCGACCTCTCGCGTGGCTCGAGTGTGGATGATGTGATTGGCGCGAGCTTGATCGTTGGTAGCATGGCGGCTGAATAGATTGTGGGGTTGATTCACGCAGGCTGGTGATTTTTTGCTTGCTTTTTGCAACTGTGTGTCGTGCCACGCTCCCCTCTCACCCTCTCTTTGTAGCAATTGTTTTGGCCTGCATATTGCCCTCACGCGACACAAAAAACACCTTTCTACTGCTGACTTTTTCCACCGTCTCACAGCATAATGACCGAGATATTTTGCTTGCATATTGCAAGTAATATATCTCCCTCTTTGTAAGATTCATACCCATACATGCCCTGCTATCAAGAAGCGCACAACACTATTCTCTCCGCACAATATACAATTATATTGAATATAAATAAAAAGTATTCAACAGTATATTGTATAATCGATCCAAACTCCTATACCTACCACACCATCAATATACTGACGTATATTGCCTGTTATGAATAAAGTTAGTGTTCGATTCATGAATATAACGGTGGTAGAAGTTGCACAAAATCTTATCTATGAGATTGCAAAAATTTGCGCAGTGCTGCAATTGGTTTGATGGATTGGTATGTCACTGCATCTTCCTCGGGCAGTAGCTCTGCCCGTGTCCGGCCATTGTAGCCATCTGGGCAAAATATTTTATCCCAGCCAAAGCCACCATCGCCACGCGGATGCGCTGCAATACAGCCAGGTAGCTCACCGCGAAAAATGTGCATCTCACGGCCATCATAGTAACCAAACACACCTACCGCCAGTGCCGATCGATCATTAAATCCATCAAGCATGCGGCATAATTTTTCCAATCCATCTGGTGCCTCAACGAAGAACTTAATGAATGGGCCAGGTAATCCATTCAGCGCCGCAAACCCCAGCGACACATCTTCAACAAGAACAGGCTGCTGGGCAATCTCATACGCTTCACGCACTTTGTGCCGAACGACCTCCTCGGGCGAAGATGATTGAATCTCTACCAAATCAATTTTGCGATGCTCCAGTGGCATACCAAGCATACGCGCGAAATAGTCTGCCTTGTGCTGGTTGCCCGTGATGAATAGTGATTGCTGCATGATACTTCCTTTGTATATATTATCACTCGATATTTCTTGTCTACTCTTTTAGCTAGTTATATTTTTTAATACATCAATAATCTCAGAGTCATCTCTTACTACCACAACATGCGGTAGAGTCAAGAACCAGGGCTGTTCATTATGAACAACAATGATTGGCTTATCAAGCGCCATCGCCATACCGACTTCATATCTTGCACTTTCTTGGTCAGGTTCCCACAGATATATAAGTACATCTGCTTCAGCAATCGCTCTCTTTTCATCTATTGGAGAAAATCGTGACTGATCATCGCGATAGTTTCGAAACCAATCACAGGGGATGGTATAGCCTGCAGATTCAAGCATTGTTGCCACACGATTAGCTCGCGAGAGATCTTTTCCAGCGCAATATATCCTTGGGGTGCTCCTCTTCTCCTCCCGATATTTCTCTGGCTGCGCCCGAAAAACCTCGACCCATTTGCTATCCTCCGCTAGATCGTTGTACGCAATATAATAGCGCCCTTGAAAACCGCCAGCATGTGCAGCTTTGCGCGCCACTGCGTCTTGCACCTGCTGAGGTGAAAAGCCAAAATCATCGCGCAGTGCATCGAGAACAGCCTGCACATCCGCCAGCTCCTGCAGTGCCTCTTCTAGCCTATCATCGCCTAGTGGAATTTCGTTTGCCTCCTCATGAATCTTGCGTCGTAACTCACAGCGATACGCCGCACGATCCAATTGATGATACTCCGTATGGAGCACCTGCGGGTCGGCCTTGCATTTCTCGACAACTTTGTCGCGTACGAGCTTTTCGAGATAGAATCGCACCATTGCTTTATCCTCCTTGCCTGTTGGTTGTTGGGTTTTTTGGGATTATATAGCCTACTATCAAAAATTACTATTATCTCACAAGTATTTTATCATGAATTTTGTTCATCACCATTCATGGTATTATTCTCACTTGCATTTTGCAACTCATCCCGTAGACGCATCCAGATCTTGCCAAGCTCATTGCGTCCAGCATGGTCGCTACCCCAACCCCAAAAGCTGTCATCGTCATTCATCTCCACAATATATCGGTCACCCGATGCAATGAGTGTCTCACGCACAAGATCGTGCTGAGCAAGCTTGCAGCGTACAATTTCTTCCATAATTGCCACCTTTTTATCGTCCCAATTAGGATCTTCCTCAGCCTTATGCTGGTTGGCAAAATCAGACGCTAAGCGCGGTGAGCGACACAAGCGCACCTGTTCAGCCCGGGCTGGATTGGTATCAAAAAAATGCGCTGCTTGGTAGGCATGTTCGCTCGTAGGGTACAGCACGCCGCGCCACTCAACTTGGCATGGCGCAAAGTTATCAAAGACATACCAGCCATCTAAGAAAAAGCCAGCTGTGGTTGATTTGTTGTGTGCATTGTCTGTTATATTCATTATAGTACCTCTGTTATAGACTGTCATTTGCTGTGATTTTGCTCTTGTTACTATTACCTCTATTATTCGCTATTTCTCCTCTTTTCTGTCTTATTTTTGAATCATTTTGCTATATATTCAGATGTTTCTGTGATCTTTCTTTTACTTGCTTTTTGCAATCTAATTGATTCGATGTCACGTTATCTACATACTTCCTGGATTCTATACATAAACCGCTAGTTGGCCACGCCTATATATTAATCACACTCGACTCCATTTCCTATCTTTTGCCATTAGTAGCCTCCGTATGTCTTTTCTTCTACTGGATGAGTGTTAAGAATTGTGCTTCGTCAATAATCACCGTACCATACTTCTCCGCCTTGGCTCGCTTGCTCGTACCAACTTTACCACCAGCAACAAGGTAGGTGGTGTCTTTACTGACGCTGCTTTGGAAGGTACCACCCAGAGCACGGATTTTTTCAGCCGCTTGGTCGCGGCTCATTGCTTGCAATGTGCCAGTGATAACGAATTTTTGACCAGCGAGCTGCTGTGACGATTGCGTATGTTGCGGCACGACACCACATTGAGCAAACTTATCCAGTAAAGCAACATTGTCTGCATCACTGAACCACGCGACGATCGATTCAGCCACTACCACGCCAATGCCATCAATCGCCTGCAGCTCGTCGAGTGTGGCAGAGCGCAGAAAGCCAAGCAATGGCTTGTCGTTTGCAAGTGTATTGATGAGTGCTTGCGATCCATTATGCAATGCATCCTTTTCTGAATCATTACGATTATTATTCACACTGACCTGCTGAGGCACATCGCGTTTTGAATTATCTGCAAAATATTTCACAATATCGATTGCCGTCTGCGCACCCACATGGCGAATGCCCAGGCCGTAGAGGAAACGCTCAAGTGGTGGGCGCGTTGCAACAGCAATGGCATCGATAAGCTTCTGCGCCGAGACCTCGGCGAAGCGATCAAGTCGGAGAAGATCCTCCTTCCCTAGCATATAAATATCGGCTAGGTCATGTACCAAACCAGCCTCGACCAATGCAGCGACATTCTTCTCGCCAAGTGTGTCGATATCCAGTGCCCCTTTGGATGCAAAGTGCGTGAGGGCGCGTGTGAGGATAAGCGAGCTACTAGCACCACGTACCCGGTACACCGCCTCACCTGCAGGCCGATCGAACTGCAGCTCGGGATATTGGCGCTGGAGCTCGGCTGGGTAATCAATCGGCTTGGTATTGGCTGGGCGCAGCTCCAGCAGCACTCGCTCAACCTGCGGGATGATATCCCCTGCCTTGAAGATAACCACTGTGTCGCCACGCCGCACATCGAGCCGGGCGATCTCGTCGGCATTGTGCAGGCTGGCGTGCTGCACCGTCGTGCCAGCCACGACGACTGGGTCGAACACCGCCACTGGTGTGGCAGCACCTGTCCGGCCAATACTAATGACGATATCGCGCACGATGGTAGTGGCTTGCTCGGCTGCGTATTTGTAGGCCACTGCACCACGCGGGTTCTTACCCACCATACCCAGGCGGTCGTAGAGAGCGCGATTGTTGATCTTGATCACAAGGCCATCCGTATTGAACGGTAAATCGCGGCGCTGCTCACCCCACTGCTGGACGAAGTTCATTACCTCAGCTAGGTTGGTAAAGACAGTCGCTTGCTGGTTACGTGTGATACCCAGCGCCGTCAAGGCGTCATAAGCGTAGCTATTGGTCGGCACCTCAGCCGCATCATCACGGATAACATCGTAACCCCGAAAATGGAGTGGGCGCTGCGCCACGAGTGCTGGGTCAAGCTGGCGGATAGTGCCAGCCGCGAGGTTACGCGGGTTGGCGAAGGCCGGCTGGCCAGCAGCTTGCTGCCGCTGGTTGAGCGCCGCAAAGTCGCGCTTGAGCATGACGATCTCCCCACGGATCTCTGTCCTGCCCCGCAGTAAGTGCTCAAAGCCAGGTGCTTCACGCAGACGTAGCGGCACATTGCGAATCGTCCGTACATTATTCGTTACATCTTCGCCAACGTAGCTATCGCCCCGGGTCACAGCCCGCACAAGCACGCCATCGTTATAGATGAGTGCGCAGGCCAAGCCATCCATCTTGATATCGGCAAAAAACTCGTGCCTGTGCCCCGGCAAGAGCTTATCCATGCGCTGCACCCACGCCTCGACCTCCGCTGTGTCGAAGACGTCATTGAGGCTGACCATCCGGCGGCGGTGCTGCACTTTGGTAAAGCCGCCTTTGAGGACGTTGCCGACCCGCTGGGTGGGCGAATCGGGCGTGATGAGCGCAGGGTGTGCGGCCTCGAGTTGCTTGAGCTCGGCAAAGAGGCTATCGTACACCGCGTCGCTCACGCTGGGCGCATCGAGCACATGATATTCGTAGCTATAGCGGTTAAGCAGTTGGCGCAGCTCGGCACTGCGCTGAGCTAGCGACAGGTTGGGTGATGTTAGATGTTTGTCTTGTGTCATAGTGACTCCTTACTGCTTTAGTATAGCGGAATTTAGCGGTGGGCGCAGTGTTTTATCGGACGAAGTGTGGGCTGCCACCAAGAGAGTAAAGATTTTTAAGACTTACGTTTGATATTGCCCTGCTAAAGAATGCTGTGTACAATTACAATTTATCTCGCTATTTAGCTCTAGGGTATATAAGCAGTAATCATCAGACAAAAACCACTGCACAGCTAAGTGAAGACTCTCTCATTACACACATTGTTTGTCCAGCAACAGACTTCAAACTACACTATTTATTAAGGCACGCCATCCTACGCTGGCGCTGCCGTATCATCAACGATCTTGCGATAGAGGAGGTAGATGTACGCTGCGCACCACACCACCGTCACCGAGCTGATGAAGCCCGCGAGGACGGGCATCGTCGGCACAGAGGCGTACCATTGCCAGAGGTGCTTGAGCCAGGCATCAAGGAGAATAGCAGGGATCATCACCACGCACCACAGCACTGCCACACTGCCAAATAGCCACAGCAGCCGATACAAAATCCGCAGCCGTCGCCCTACCACCAGGTCGCCCGCCGCTGCCAGCGCCCGCATGGGGTACATACCGGGCAGCGTCACCACCACAAGCGCAATGAAGGTGCTCGTGCCCCAATAGAGCGTCAGCACCGCCACAGTGGCTAGCAGTACATAGAAGAGCATCGAGCCAAAGCCCTCGCTAATCACCCCATTGCTCGACAGACCGATATACACCAGCGCCATCGCCCCCAGTGGGATAAGCTGCACGAGGAAGACGAGGACAATCATCAGCGTGGCTACCAGTGGTGCACAGGCATTATACAGCCCATCGCGCAGGCGTGGCGCTCGCCCTGCCTTATACTCGCGTAATAGCCACACTGTGGTGAGCCACACCAACAAAAAGCCTAGCACCACATAGAGCTGCTGGTCGGCACTGAGGTTGCCGCTACCCGTACCAAAGGCCGTCACCATGAGGAGTCCTGCCTCGCCTAGCTTGCCCCAGGCACCAGTGAGAATATCTTTGCCCGACTCTGCTAGCATGCTTTGCAGGCGGTCGTACATCGTCTGGTTGGTAATTGCCCCCAGCGCCAAGAGTAGCACGGCATAAAACACCGCCAAGAGGCACAACGTCCGCCAGTGCGCCCGCACCATCCGCATCACTTGTGCAGTAAAGGCGACGTAACCTGGCAATTGCAATGAACGCGCATAATCGCGCCGGCGCGTGCGGCGGAAGCTCCGGTGTGGTCGTCGCTGTTGTAAATTATGCAACCATTGGCGGCTACTCGCCACTACCCTGCCACCACGAGCCCACCAGGTCCGCCAGTGGAGGTTAGTGCGCCAGCTGGGTAGCACTGATGGAGCATCATCCGCGTGCGGCGAGCAAGCCTTTGCAGGAGCAGTGCCATGAGAGGATGGTGTTGCCTTTTTTGCAACGTTAGGGTATTTTACCTCTGTTTTTGAACCATGCTTGCTTGCGCGCGCCACAGGAGCGGTGCGTGAGGCTGAGCGGCGAGTTGACTTCGTTGTTTTTTTTGCCACAGGCACGACCCTACCATTTGTTCATATCTTCGTTGAGGCGCTTGATGCGATCTTCGAGCGGCGGGTGGGTGCTAAACAACCGGCTAAAGAACCCCGGCTTGAGCGGGTTCACCATAAACATATTAGCGCTTGAGCTGACCTGCTTCTCCATCGGGCGAGTGTATGCCTGCAGCTTGCCTAGCGCGCTAGCCAGGCCAGCTGGGTCGCGTGTCGTTAGTGCACCAGTCGCATCGGCCAGGTACTCACGCTGGCGACTCACCGCCATTTGCATAATGGCTGCTACGATGGGTGCGAGGATAATAGCAACAATGCCAAGCACCAACAGTACCGGATTAGTCTCGCGGTCATCATTGTCACGGAACCATAGCATGCGCAGCGCAATATCCGACACCAAGCCGATCGCACTCACCAGGCCAAAGGTAATCATACTCACCCGAATATCGTAATTTTGGACGTGCCCCATCTCGTGGGCCAGCACAGCGGTCAGCTCACGATCATCCATAATCTCCAGCAGGCCCGTCGTCACGCCCACAATGGCATGCTTGGGGTCGCGGCCGGTGGCAAAGGCATTCGGTGCTGGGTCGTCGATAATATACACCTGCGGCATAGGTAACCCCACGGTGATAGCAAGATTCTCAACGATGCGCCACAAACGCGGGTTATCTGCCTTGCGAATCTCCACCGCACCAGTCATATTCATAGCAAGCTTGGAAGCGATGAAGTACTGCACTAGTGCATAGATCAGCGCCCCAATAAACGTTCCCCAAAAGATCGTCAAGTTACCCTGCATACCGCGGCTATTCATAATCAACTGCGCCGCCAGGCCAATCACCGCCACCATCGCGACGAAGACGATCATCAAAATAACTGTATTACGTTTGTTGTGTGCAATTGCTCTGTACATAGATATATTGTAGCAGATAATGGTGGTTTTGCGAGGTGGAGCTAATGCCAAAAAGCGGCACCGTGGGATTCAAAATATAAAAAACCGCCCTCTCCATGGGGCGGCTTTTGTATATAGTGTGCGAGGTATCTAGAACTGCACTTGCACTGGGTTTTCGACACTGGCGCGGTCTTCCACCTCGAAGAACTCGCGGGCTTTGAAGCCGAGCATGCCAGCCACGATGTTAGCGGGGAACATAGCGATGCGGGTGTTGAGGTCGCGCACACCACCGTTGTAGAAGCGGCGCGCTGCCTGGATCTTGTCCTCAGTGTCCACCAGCTCTTGCTGCAGCTGGATGAAGTTTTGGTTGGCCTTGAGCTCTGGGTAGGCCTCTGCTACGGCAAACAAGCTCTTCAGAGCGCCCTCGATCATATTCTCTGCCGCAGCCGTCTCTTGCACGCCTTGGGCATTCATGATGGCACTGCGAGCCTCAGCCACATTCTCGAAGACTTCCTTCTCGTGCGCTGCGTAGCCCTTTACCGTACCGACTAAGTTCGGGATGAGGTCTGTCCGGCGCTTAAGCTGGACAGTAATGTCGCTCCAGGCTTCGTCCACGCGGATCTTCAGCTTGACCAAGCTGTTGTACGTTGCCCACATGAAGATGCCAAACAGAACGAGCAGGCCAATCACGCCGAGCAAAACGATTAATGCTGTTGTCATAGTGTCGTTTCTCCTTTTTGGTTATAGCTTTATTATAGCAAATTGTGTGGCTTTCGCCAGCGGTTGGGGTAATTCTACAATAAATCTTGGGCTAATAGCTACTACGACCGCTACCACACACTACCCTTCTGGCTATGCACACGAAAAAACCACTCTCCCCGAGTGGTCTTCTCTGTTATATCACGCCTGGTGCGCAAGGCGGGAATCGAACCCGCACGGCTTTTGGCCAAGGGATTTTAAGTCCCTCGCGTCTACCAGTTCCGCCACTCGCGCGTGCAATCGCACTTCTGGCATAGCAGCCATGTGCTGCTTGTATTATACTATGTTTATGAAGCAAATTGTACATATTCATGGTGGATCACCTTTTGATTCCTACGAGCGCTATCTCTCCGCGTTGCGCACTAACCCGCTTACTTATGAAAGTCTTTTTCGTAAAACAAAATGGCGCGATTGGCTCGCCGTAACAATGACAGATTTTGACGTACTCTTACCTACCATGCCCAACAAGCAAAACGCGCGGTATTCCGAATGGAAAATCTACTTCGAAAAGATAGTGCCGCTGCTTAGTAACGATGTGCAGCTCATTGGCAGTAGCCTTGGGGGAATATTCTTGGCAAAGTATTTACACGAGAATCCTCTTAGCACACCAGTCACTCGACTCATCTTAATTGCTGCTCCATATGATGATGCAACTCACGAAGACTTGGGCGATTTTATATTACCAAGCGCCACTGGGCTCGAGAAATCCGCCAAAGAAATTCACCTATTCCACAGTAAAGACGATGCCGTCGTACCGTTTACTGAGCTAGCAAAGTTTCAGTCTGATCTACCAAGCGCAAAAAGTCATATATTCGTTGACCGAGGTCATTTCCAACAGCCAACCTTCCCTGAGCTGCGCGATCTACTGATGTCATAACCTATTTTTACGAATCATGAAACCATGCTCAAAATGTGGCGAACATAAACCAAAAAGCGACTTTTTCGTGAGGAACACTGCGACAGGTACGCGCCATACCCTAATAGCAAACAGTGCTACAAAGCTCAGCGCCGCACGACCCATGCCCAGCATTATCGCAAGAACCAAGCAGCCTACCAACAGCGTGCCAAGCAGCGCCGCGAGCGACTACGCGTCGAATTTCGCCACAATATGCTTGCTTATTTGCGTGATAAATCGTGCGCAATCTGTGGCGAGCATGATATTCGTGTACTAGAGTTTGACCATATCGACCCAAAGTCGAAACGCTTTAGCATCTCGCAAGCAGTTCGGTTAGGTTACTCGTGGCCCGACATTGTCACCGAAATGAAAAAATGCCGCATCCTCTGTGCGAATTGCCACAAGCGACACACCGCACAGCAAATGGGCTGGTATAAAGCATTCCAAAAATAATACCACATGGAGGCACCGAGCGGACTCGAACCGCTGTACGAGCTTTTGCAGAGCTCTGCCTAACCTCTCGGCCACGGCGCCACACCCCTATTATACCAAACTATATCTGTTCTTTGAACATCTCGTAGAATGCACCACGCTGCGCCATCAATGCGGTGGCAGTGCCATGCTCAACAATGCGGCCGTGGGCAATAACGTAGATAGCATCCGCCTTCTTAACAGTGCTATAGCGGTGGCTGATGGTGATGATGGTCTTGCCCTGCTGGGCAAAGAGGTGGCGAAAGATGCGCGCTTCGGCAGCAGCGTCGATGGCACTGGTGGGCTCGTCAAGGATGATGATGGGCGCATTGCGATACAAGTTGCGCGCCAAGGCCAGGCGCTGCCACTGCCCACCAGATAGATCGACCCCTGTTTCGTGGTCATCTGCCTCCATCCATTTGCTAATGTAGCTGTTCCCACCCTGAGGGAGCTTACGGACAAAATCGGCTGCCTCGGCCTGGCGCAGTGCAGCATCGCGGCGCGCTGCATCCACTGGCTGCGAGACATCGCCATACCAGACATTCTCGTGCGCCGTGGCGAAGTCGTAGCGGATGAATTCCTGCCCCAGCACGGCCAATTGCCGGTGCCAGGCCGCTGAGCTGATATGGCGGAGATCGTGCCCGTCAATGGTAATGCTGCCTTTGCTGGGCTGATACAGACCGGTGAGCAGCTTAACGAGCGTGCTCTTGCCAGCGCCATTTTCGCCCACAATGGCAATATGCTGACCACGGCGAATCGTGAGAGAAATATCACGCAGCACCGCCGTTTGCATGCCTGGATAGCAAAACGACACCCGCTGCACCGCAATCGCATCGCGCAGCGTTACCTCATCAATGGTGGCTGCCTGGCTCATGGTAGGCAGCGCCATAAACTGCTGGTAGTCTGCCATAGTGGCGAGGTCTTCATCAATCATATTATATGTACTGATGATGCTGTCCATCCCACTCATCACTCGCCCTACCATTTGCTGCACGAGCACAAATTGCCCAATCGGCTGGCGGTGTGCCACGATCTCCAGCACCACCCAGACAAGCGCCACTACCTCCGCTGCCGCCTGGATAATCTCTCCGCCCAGGCGCTGCCCCACAAAGCGGCGCTCGTAGCCAAGCACCCGCAGCCGATCTTTATCCCGCAGTGCTGCTCGCTCACCAAGTAGATGGTGGATCACTCCATAGAGGCGTAGCTCGGCAATGAAGTTCGGCCGGCCAAGGATGTGCTCGATCCACGCCATGCGCCGTCGCGTCGCCACCTGCTCACGCCAGTGACCAGCCTGCAAACGCGACAGCCGCACCTGCACCACACTACTTGGCACAAGCGCCACGAGTACAAGCAACCCCAGCCACCAGCTCACCATCACCATCATCCACAGGCTTGTTGCCAGCGACACCAGCGCCGTCAGCATTCGCACCAGTTGGGTAAAGAGGTACGAAAATGACTGGACGAAGCGCTGCGCTTTATCAAACATATCAATGGTCGCAGGGTCATCATAGCGCCAAAAATCCAGCGCATGGAGGCGAGCATACATGTGGTCGCTCATGGCCGCCTCGATGCGATAGCGCGACACTTGGTCATAATACCCTTGCACCACCGACCACACACTCGCCACAACGCCCAGTACCACAGTCACCACTACATAGGTGAGGAGCTGCGGCTGACCACCCGTCGCATATGCCTCGGCCAAAGCCGTTGTCGCAAGAGCCGCGTAGTATGCCGTGGCCAGTGGCAGCACCGCCGACAGCACTGCTCCCACCGCTTGGACGGCGATTGTCAGCGGTGCCTCCCGCCAAATAATCCGCACCACTAGCCACAGCCCCGCCAGACGTTGGCGTAGTGAGGGGGTAGGTGTGGTAGGTGGTTTGGTCATGATCGTCAATTATTGCGTCGGCTTATAGCCTTATTGCAGCGATTGTCGCTCTGTACTTTTTTAATCTTTTGGAGAAAAATAACAGGGGCAAGAGCCACCAAGCTCGAGTGGCATCTCACTACTACATACGCCACTCGAGCTTAGTATATTGTTCCTTGTAGTCCTATGCTTTGGCAAGGCTAATCTGCAGCTCAGCGCCATCTACCATAGCCGTCGTTTGGTAGAGTACATCGTCTGGCTGCTTCATTGTCGCTAGCGTCTCGCTGGCGATGGTGTCGGCATGCTCAGCCAGAGCTTGGCCCAGCTGCGCGGCTGCGTCACTAGCTGGTTGCGCCTGGTTTGATGCCGCCGACTGGCTGGCGCTGGTGGGCTCAGCCCCGACCGCGAGGTGCAGCACAATCCGATCATCCACCTGCAGCCCAGCCTTCTTGCGCGCGCTCTGGACGTAGCGAATGACTTCACGCATCAAGCCTTCGCGCTTGAGTTCGGGTGTCACGTGCTTGCTAATTTCGATCCAATTCTCTGGCTTGATCACGCCCTCGGTCACGTCATAATCCGCCAGGTGTTCGTCTAGATTCTCAATCCAGCGAATTTCCTTAACATTGAGCTCCTCGGCCATGATCTGCTCGTAGTACTCAGCCAATTTCGCACCCGCATATGCCGCACATTGCAGCGGCTGGCGCACCTTGATCGATGCTTGGTGCTCATCCTTCTTCATGCGCAGGCTCAGGCCGTTGTTGATCAGCTCGCGCGTACGGGCCATATCAGCCAACACCTGCTCATTCACCGCGCCAGCTGGCAGCCAATTCTTGAGGTGGATTGACTCATCATCACCCGTCAGATTATGGTACAACTCCTCGGCCAAGAACGGTGTAAACGGCGCCAAAATGTAACTCAAACGTACCAGTACATAATGTAGTGTGCGGTACGCATCGTTCTTATCGCCGTCATCTTCTGACTTCCAGAAGCGGCGACGGCTGCGGCGCACATACCAGTTGGACGCATCGTCCAGGAATGGCAAAATCGGGCTCAGTGCATCAGGGATATTATAGGCATCCATCTGCTTCTCAACCTCCGCCACCAGCTCGTGCAAACGACTGATAATCCAGATATCGAGCGGGTTGGTCACGGCACCAATCGTCGCTTCATCTTCCGAAACATCTGCACGCGCCCGAGAATTGAGGTTATCAACATCAGGCAGATACGAGGACTGTTTGAGCGCAGCGAGTTCCGCAGTATCACCTGTGGTTGATGAGCGAGATTCCCGGTGCACGGAAGCCGTTTCGGTGGATGATAGGGACGTATAAACCGGCTTGCCACTGAGCGGGTCAATCAGCGTGCCGTCAAACTCCCAGCCATCAACTTCCGCATACATGGTGAAGAAATCATACATATTCCAGATCATACTCAGCTTGCGCGCCACATCGCCCACATCCTTATCGTGCAGGGCAAAGTCCTCGCCATTGAGCAGCGGGCTGCTCAGTAGCAAGAAACGCAAGCTGTCGGCACTGAACTTATCCATCAGCTCGTTCGGGTCGGTAAAGTTACCGAGCGATTTACTCATCTTGCGGCCGTCATTGCCCGCCACCACACCAGTGGTGATGACGTTGCTGTAGGCGTTCTTGTGCTGCGCACCGGCCTGGCCGAAAGCACCAATTTCCGCTAAAGCGGCGTTGACGGCATGTACGTAGTAGAACCACGCCCGCACCTGGCCGATGTACTCAACGATGAAGTCCGCTGGGTAATTCTGCTCAAATTTAGCTTGGTTTTCAAACGGATAGTGCAACTGCGCAAACGGCATGCTGCCGCTCTCGAACCAGCAATCGAGCACCTTATCGATGCGGGTAAAGGTCTCGCCATCAATCGTAAAGGTGATATTATCCACCCACGGGCGGTGATAATCATCCAACTCCACGCCGCTCAGCTCCTTGAGCTCCGCGTACGAGCCGACCACCTTGACGGTGCCGCGGTCACCCTTCCACACCGGCATGGCCGTCGCCCAGAAACGATCACGGCTCAGATTCCAGTCTGGCGCCTGCTCGATATTTTTGGCAAAACGGCCGTGCTTCAGGTGGCTCGGGAACCAATTGATATGCTCGTTCTGCTCCAGCATCAGCGGCTTTTGCCCCTGGATGTCAAAGAACCAACTCGGAATAGCCCGGTACATGATGCGCTGCTTAGAGCGCGGGTTAAACGGATATTCGTGACGAATGTACTCAATCTTCCACACCGCGCCCTTTTCCTTCAGGTCTTTGGCGATGAATTTGTTATTGTCCCACACCTCCAGACCTTTGTAATTGCTATCGGTGTAGTAGCCGTTATCATCGATGACGTGGAAGGCGCTGATGCCGTGGCGCTTGGCCAGCTCAAAGTCGTCCTCACCATAAGCCGGCGCGATGTGCACGATGCCCGTACCCGACTCGTGCGAGACAAAATCCGCTGCGTAGATAGTGTGAATCTTGTCACTGTCTGGCCAGGTCGAGCCCGTATCAAGCGGCTGGTATGTTTTACCCACCAATTCGCTACCGGGGAATTTCCGCAATACTTCGTAATCAAGTGGCTGATGCTTGTCGTCCTGCAGGGTGCGCTCCAGGGCTTCCTCGGCGATGATGAACTTTTCACTTAGCGGCAGTGTAATCTCTGGTGCCAAACTCTTCTCCGCCGCAAAGAAGTGCCCCTTGCCGGGTTCATATTGCATCACTGCGTCAAGCTCTGTGCCAAGCTGTGCAAAACCCTGGTTAAGCACCTCAGCATCGTCCGAATAGACAATAGTTGGCCGCTGAGCGATCTTCCGTCGCACCTGAGCAAGATCAACCGTAAGACCAACATAGCCCGATTCTTGCTTCCATTGCTCATCACTACTGTTTGACACACCACACGCTGGCGCAATCATCGTCAGCGATGCAACCGTCATATTAGCATCCTGCAAATATTTCAGGAATGTTGCTGCACCCAGCGAATGCGTCACCACATGCGCATGAGTAAAGTCATATTGCGCCAACTGCTCTACATTTTCTGCTAAGTCTGGGCTGTCAGGGTTGATATGGTCAATGATCGTTACTGTATACCCCTGTTGCTCAAGCTGCTGCTTCAGCTGTGGATAGTACTCACGCGATGCGTAGGCATGCTTACCCGAGAGCAAGAACACGTTTTTTGTACCCTTTGATACCTTCACTTCGCAGTACATCATATCTGGGTTGACCGCCAGCATCAGGTTAGCCGGCAGTGTCCATGGCGTGGTCGTCCAGGCGAGAAGGAAAGCATCATCACCATCCTCATTTGCCAACAATTTTTCAAGAATAAACGGTTCTTGCTCTGCCACAAAATGCCTTTTGTTTGCGACTGTTTCGTACAACGTTGCACCAATATTCTCAGCGATATATCGCATGGACGGTTTGCGCGATTCTGAATCGTTATTATCTTGCAAGATCGTCTTATGCACCGCCTGGCTACTTATTTTGTCGAAATCAAAGTCATAACTAAAGTGATCGATAAACCGCTTTCTCTCACCAGTTTTTGTGTCGATATCATCACTTCCTTGATAAAATTGTCTTAGGACTGCTGGTGCTACCAACATGAGGTGATGAATCTTGTGCGGCAATTTTTCCAGCACACGCATCGCCACCAATCCACCAAGACTATGACCAATCAACACAGTGTTTTCATCAAATTGCACATGGTCAAGCACATATTGCACCTGCTCAACCTCTGTTGGGTTGTCCGTATTGGGGAGCTGCGGCGCCTGTACTTTGGCACCACGCTGCTCTAATTCGTGCTTAAGCCACGGGATAAAGTTCTTGTCGTTCCTGCCTGTGTATCCATGGAGAATCACGTAGTTGTACTGCGAAATATCGTCGCGCTGCGCCATGGGTCTGCCATTCATGTCCACCAGCCGAAACTTCACATACACACTCGGGTCGGTCACTGTCTGGTAGGCGTCGTTGTCCATGGTCACTTCGGCCTTGCTAACAGGGGTGGCGAACTTGGTGTCATACATCAGCACCTTTTCGCCTTCGTAGATTTTGCCCGCCTCATACAGCTGCTTAAAGGCCCACCAGACGCTCTCCATAAAGTCCTTGTCCATGGTGCGGTAGGCACCTTTGAAATCCACCCAGCGGCCGATGCGGTCGATCACGCCCTGCCACGTCTCGCTATTGGCCACCATGCTTTCGCGCGCCTTGGTGATGTATTTTTCCAGGCTGAT
>CALJPD010000007.1 GCA_937981355.1 uncultured Candidatus Saccharibacteria bacterium
TCACAATCTGCCGCCGATCCACAATATTCATCTGCTTTTCGACGAAATTCTCTGCCGGCAGGCCATGGCAGTCCCAGCCCCAGCGGCGCTCCACACGCTTGCCCTTCATCGTCCAGTAGCGCGGCACCGCATCCTTCACAATACTGCTAAGCAACGTCCCGTGGTGTGGCACCCCAGTAATAAACGGCGGCCCGTCATAAAAGACGTAGGCATTGTCCGCCGGCCGCTGCGCCACCGACTTCTGGAACGTCTGGTCGTCCTTCCAGCGCTGCACCCAATCCTTCTCGTATTCTGCCGCTCGGCGGCGTGTGCCGTGTGTGAATTTCATTGGTTTCCTCCTTGATTTATTATCAATTGTGTCGTACAATGTAGGTATTCAATAGTGAAAATCCCTCGCTGCGGTTCTGTCCCTGCGGGGTCTTTTCATAGTATATTATTCATCGACGCCTCACCTTTCCACGTATCTCCTTCATAAAGGTTATATTACTGCCAGACACCTTCCGCAGCAGACTTGATGCATATTTCCTATTCGGTGCAATAACATGCTCAAACCTGCCTTTTTCCTGTAAAATTTTTACAAGCGGCGCAAAATCACCATCGCCCGTCACGATCACCGCTTTGTCATACTCCCCTTCGCGCCGCCAGCATTCAACAATAAGCTCTGCATCGACATTGCCCTTCACTTCACCCGTCGCTCGCATAATAACCGGCTTGAATATCAAAACATAGCCACACTCTTGTAAAAGTGAATACAAGCTTTGGTACTGAGACATATATCCAATAAAAATGAATGCCTTTTCAACGTGATATTTATCACGCAAGTAAACACGGAATTTACGCCAATCAAGTGACCAGCCATCACTCTGAACACCCTTATAAATGTTTTGAGCATCAATAAAAGCGTGTGTTACATAGCTATCTTGACACTGCACATCTTTTATCATCTTATCTCCTTTCTGTTTCGTACCCACATCGCTTCTTTGACTCGCCCCTTCAGCAGCTCGTACCGCTGGCGGGTGTCGGCGTGACGAAGAATCCGTTGGCGGCTGCGCACGGTAGAGGTATCGTAATCAATCGCTACCGTGCCAAACTGCGCGGCCGTGCTATCCACCACCTGGCCATCGATGCGATTAAAATAATGCGGCGTGCCCGCCACTACGCAGCGGCAAATCTTACCACCACAGTAATCTTGTAGCACTAGAGCCGAGACAGCACACTGCCCGCTGCTTGGGTTACTCGGCGACCAATCATCACAGTAGGACGTCTCACCCGACCAGTTGGTTGAGAGAGCGTTACAGATTTTTATGACAGAGCTCGCGCGTTGCTGCTTCATATCATTGCTCATAGTTTCCTCATCGCCTCTACTATCTCCTCATGAATGACACCATTGCTCATGATCGTCCCACAGATGTCTTGGTCGTAGCGCTGCTCCCTACCAAAGAGGTCGGTCACTGTGCCACCTGCTTCCTCAACGATAACTTTTGCCGCTGCAACATCAACATTCTTGCCCTTTGTGCCAGCAAAGACCGATGCGGCAAATCCACCACGCGCCACTAAGGCTGCTGCATGCGTCGTGCTTCCTGGCGCTGTAACGTATGCACCCCTCTCGTACGCTAAATCATGAATCGCCTGCATAACATCCCATTCTGCACTCGGCCACCAATCTACATTTATCTCAGTCATTCCGCTAAAACTCTTCTTATTCACGTAAATCTGTTTATCATTCAAATAGGCACCATAGCCGCGCACCGCCCAATACAAATGGTCACTAAACGGCGCATAAATCACACCGACTTCCGGTTGGCCATCAATCACTAATGCCAAAGAAAACACCGATACTGGTAGCTCCATTGCGAAGGGCACTGTGCCGTCGATCGGGTCACATACCCACACATAGTCCGAGCCACGGCGAGCACTTGCTTCTTCACCGTCAATATCATGGGCTGGATATCGCTCAGCTACTCGCTTGATCACAAGCTGGTTGATCTCCTCATCGGCAACGGTCACGATCGTATTGTCGGCTTTAAAGTGAGCATTCGGTTTTTTACCAAAATATTTTTGCATAATATCGCCCGCTTCGTGTGCCACACTTTTTGCAAAATCAAGCCATTCTTGCTGTTGATCGGTCATATCTTTCTCCATGAGTAATGTACCTTATGCTATTACCTCTGTATCATATACCCACCCAGGCTGCCATGAGCCAACTTCGCGCCAATTGGTTGCTATTGCCTCTGGCCAGGTCTTACCACCAAGAATAACGTCCAGCGCAAGCTGCGGTGCTTCGTGCGCCACGATAGCAATGTGCTTGCCAGCATAGTCGCGCTGCAGCATCGCCACAAAGTCACGCATGCGCGCCTCTACATCGCGGTAGCTCTCGCCGTGTGGAAATGGTGTATCAACAAAGGGGAGCAAACTAGCCTTAAAGGCCCCATCCGTGCCATTATTATCACCATAATTTGCTTCGCGCAGCCGTTTATCAATAACAATCTGATGCGTCACGCCAAAGGCAAGCCGTGCCGAATCGATCGCTCGGCCAAGATCCGAGCAAAATACCACAGTAAAGCTGGTATCGGCCGCTTGCTCTGGTAGCGCCTGCGCTTGCTGAACCCCCACTGCTGACAACTCACCAGGCAACCAGCCAGTCGCCTTACCAGCTTCATTATCCGTCGTCGTACCATGGACGAAATAAGTTATTTTTGTCATACACTTCCTCCTTGCCTACTTTGTGATACTGTGTGTCGAATCTGCGTTATAAATTCGCTGTGCTGCAGTTGCTGCCAGGGTAAAAACAATGGTTGCGGCAGCGTGTCAAAGTCTACCCAGCGCTGTTCTTTACATTTATCTGGTTCGGTAATAGAAGGTTCGCCACACCGCCAATCGCTCGTCAGCCACCACGTCACATAATGCTTGTGGTCATTAGCAAAGATATCATTCGTGACAGCAGCAAAGCGCAGGTTAGTAATCTCACAGCCTGTCTCTTCGCGTACTTCACGGATCGCTGCCTCCTCAGGCGTTTCGCCATATTCGATATGGCCACCAGGGACACTCCATGTATCAGCACCATGCGACCCCTGTCGTTGCTGCATCAAGAACTTCCCATCGAGCAAGATAAAGACACCCACGCCAACACGTACCTGTGGTGGTTGTTCTGCTATATACTGTCGATTCATCTCGCTATACCCTCCTTTATAGCCTTATACATTGCCTGCGCCATTCGCCGATGCCCTTGCAGTGAGAAATGGATGCCATCAGGCGCATAGTCGTCATAGTCGTCAAGTGGATTGCTAATGGTTGTGTGAGTAGCGCAGAGCATCTCGCTAATACACTGTAGTTTGCTAGCAAGCGGCTCATGGTACTGAACTGGCGCAATAGCAGGCGCAATATACCACACACTACCACTACTAGCCATGCCATTCTCGCTATCAGCTGCATAGGCCCGCGTGTAGGTACTATACCACTGTAAATCAGCCACAATTTGCTCATCTGGGACTCTCTTATGAGATGCATCATTCACACCAAGCGCGATGATCACCCCGCTCACCGGGCTAGCCTCTCGCAGTGCTATTTCGTAACCAATCTTGCCACCAAGATATGGTGCTTGCTCTGCATACTCCCCTGCTGTCCGTCCACACAGCCCTGCTTGAATAATGTTGTACTCATCACCGAGCAATTGCTGGAGGATGTTCGGCCATTGCTGTTTGGCAGCATAGCGCCCCAACAGAGCACCATTCTCGCCAAAGCCCTTGTCGCCCCAGACATTCGAGTCACCATAGATAAGGATTCGCCCAGGCTGCATCATCCCTTACCTCGCACTTGCTTTGTCATGAAGTAATACTCGCCAGCCTCGTCAGTGCCATCTGTCCGGTGGTATATACTGGTGAAGGTTGGCTTGTCTGCCACTAATCGATACCTATAGCCACGCTTCTCGTAGATACCCATCGCCGCCCTCTTGTTGGTAATATCTACCGCCAAGCCAACTCGGTCAAACCCCTGCTGGCACGCTTCATCCTCCGCAGCAGCGAGCAACTGCGAGGCAATACCACGGCCACGATACTGCTCTGCCACCTCAAGTGCATTAATCTGCGGCAGGTCGGGGTACTCATCTTCAATCCTCACTGATGGCTCATCAATCTCTGGTCGCTCAGTCCAATCATGCCGCAGTGTCACCCGTCCCACATAACGGCCGTCCCCCACTGCAGCAAACACCACCGCCTTGCCCTGCATAGCCAGCTCTGTAAGCGTTGCTTCATAACGATCAGAAATGCCCATATCTTGCTTAAGTAACGCAAACTGCTCGCTGCCTGGCAGGGCCGTTGTAATGCAGGCGGGTGCTTTCTCGTAGGTACGCCGCTGCCAATATTCATGCATGGTTGTACTCCACTTCTTTTCGCTTTTGGTATACAGAGCGGAGCGTTGCTTTTATTGCTGCATCAAGCGGCTGGGCTCGATACGCATCTCTGTCGCTATAGCCAATTGCGCCATTATGGTTGGTATATAACGTGACATGTGGAATCATGAACTCTGCCTGAGGTATCAGTTCACGAATTGCATCACGCCACGCTTCAAGCTCGCCCCACTGGGCAAGTGCAATAATTGTCTCGCGACCCTTTGCATTATCGACCAATCTACAGAACTCACCCGTCAATTCCGGTTCTGTCGTCATCGCTGCACCAGTTGTACGCGAGAGTTGCTCAAGCTGCTCATAACCAGCCTCGTCCACCCCATACTCACCAAGCACCTCAAACAGTGACAGATGAAATTCATCGGCCTTCAGAGATAAGCCCGCAATCTCCCGCGGAAAATTCATAGCGCGAATCATGTCAGTCGTATCATACATAATGTAATCATACTCCCGATCGATTGCAAAGCTCGTCACGCGATTATTCTGCTGCATAGTGCTCATCCTCTTTCCTTCATAGCTCTACGCAACCTGCCGCGTGCATTCCGCAGTGGCGCAACTGTGTTGAGCTCAATTATCCGCCCCATGGTATACTCTCGTCCGCTCGTCTTCGTCCGATACCATACGACGTGATAGAGATCGTCCTCTGATGTCTGCTCGATCAATTGCTCAATCGCTACTACTGTTTCATGGAGCTTTGTTAGTACGGCACTATATGCTATATCGGCATATTGTGCATAGAATTTTTGCGCTACCGCACCATAGCCAGTAGTAATAATCGTTGGCACCGTATGCGTTTGGCGATATGAATTTCCCCACTCTAGCACCGTGGTAGCCCACCCCAGTAGGTAGCTGGCTAGCCGGTGAGGATTCATCATCGTGCTTTTTATCTGCCCCGGAAGCACCAGCTCATCCGCCCAAGGAGCGGCTGCCTCGAGCAGTGGCCACAGCGCCGCGCATTCATGGCGAATGGCGTGCTGCAAGGCTGGCTTGTGGGCTGGTACCGGCATGGCTACTCCTTATATAATTAAAAATCACCTCTTCTGGGCTTCGAGAATCCGCTGGGTATTCGCGCGGACGGTACCATCTCGATTCCAAAAGAAGTGATTCTAGCATTTCCCGGCAAAACGACAGAAATAGCCATACTCTTTCAGCACTTAATTATTGCCTTGTCGCAGCATTCGCGGCGGGGTCTATTCTTGGCTACTTAGATTCACAACTCTTTATGAAAATAACAAACCAATTTCTTCCCGCAGGCTTCGTGGGTGATAGCCACTCATTTTGCGCACCACAAGCTACGCAAAAATGCCTCTGGGTCTATTATACCCAAGGCCAGACCAATTGAAAAGCACCCAATAGCCGCATCTTGCATAAGTAGTAGCTAGAGAGTATGAGTACATACTTTTACTATAGTAGCGAGAGCTAGTCTGCCGCAGCAAAGTAGGCCCTATTTATGGTCAGGCAGCAAGGTCAACTCAAACTCAATACCTACAACACCATACTTCTGCTGGTCATCTATGGAATAAAATTCGTTAATTTGTCTCTCAAGCCGCTCAACACTGGGGCCGCCAAACTTTGCTGGGTCATTGTGCATAAATAAATCGCGAAATGTCGTATAGCGCAGCAACCCTACCACCCGTGCAGTAATCGTTAGGTGCGGGTCTTCTCTATATATAAAAATAATTGTGTCGCCTAGCTGGATTGCTTGGCGCTTCTCATCATACAATCGTGACTCGATGGTTTTCTGGCCAGATACAATGGCGTCAAACGGCGCAGATGCAAGCCGGAAATAATGCGGAGCTCTCGTGACTTGATCATCAGCCATGCACAGAACTATTCTTCCTACCCATATCACTCAGCGCCGCACACTCCCTGTACCGAAAACACTCCACCACATGGTCATTCACCATCCCCGCGGCCTGCATAAAGGCATAGCATGTCGTTGGGCCGACGAAGGCAAAACCATCCCGCTTGAGCTGCGCACTCATTGCCCGGGACGTAGCCGTATCGGCGGGGATATCACTTGCAGTATGCCAGTGATGTTGCACTGGTGCACCACCCGCCAGGCCCCATAAGTACGCCTGCAGGCTGCTGTGCTGGTGAATAGCCTGCAGCGCCGCCTGGGCATTGGTGCGCACTGCATAAATTTTGCGCCGATTACGAACGACGCGTGCGTCGTGAATAAGCGCCTCCAGCTCTGCATCCGTCATAGCTGCCACACGCGCAATTGCAAACTGATGAAACGCCTGCTGGTAACCCGCTCGCTTAGCCAGAATCGTGCTCCAGCTCAGGCCAGCCTGTGCACCCTCCAGGCAGAGCAACTCAAATAATTTCTGATCATCATATAGCGGCACACCCCACTCAGTGTCGTGGTAGGTGCGCTCGGTGTCGCTACATTCAGCCCAGGGGCAACGGTTCATAATCCTAGTATAGCAAGAATGCTTGGCACAACATACTGGCATTTGCGGCACTCTGGCTCACCCACTTCAAAGTATACCTTGTGCAAAAATCTTACTGTCACATTTTTATGCTTTGCGCATGTGCCGTAGCTAAGGTAGACTTGCAGGACGCTGCTTGTATAAAGTTTGAATATTATTATAACAATTCATTTTATTTATTTTTGCACAAAGGATGAATGGGTTGGCAAATTATATTACTCCACACACTATTTCTGTAAATAGTACATTTTTGTGTACGTTGCTGTCGCGCACATTATTATTACTAGCGAGGCACATTCATCCACCATGCGCAATTTTGCAAAGTTATCACAGCCCTTATCAATCGGCGCACATAAAAAAATCAAACACGCTGACGCATATTGCCAGGCCGCTCTCACAGCATCACAATACCACAATCAATATGTGACGATAAGCAATCCAGCAACGAAAAATTTTATCAATTGTATACAACAAACATGTGGCTCGTTGCCAGTAGCGTTAGTAAAGCTCCTCAGCCAAGTGCGAAGTTGAAGATCGAGTAGCCTACTATCGTATCAGCTTCAACCCACATTCCGCTGCCTGTGTACCTCAACACAAAAACAAACACGCTTCTCGTTGCTAGCAAGAAGCGTGGTATAGCGAAGTATCGTTTTTTCTATTATTTAATTTCGAGCCCACCAAGGACGCAGTCGCCGCGAATGTAGACAGTCTTTTTTGCACTCTTGGCGGCATTGGTTTTGTCCTCTACCCCGCCAAAGATACTATTGACCTGCGTCTTGACGATGACATTGTCTGGAAAAATAATATTGATGCCACCACACACAACAAAAATATCAATCACTGCACCGTCCTCTATCTTGGCTTGGCGCAGGTCGAGATCCACCTGACCAAACGCTGCCGAAAGCGAGTTACCTGCAAATTCGCCTTTTATCTTGCGCGTGTTGCCCGAGAAGGAGGCAACCATATTATCGTCCGACGATTTTTTTGCGATACGGCGCTGGCGCTGCGACAAATTAAAAATAATCGTCAGGCCAATCGCGATCAGCACCAGTGGCAAAAACATTCGCCAAATATTAACGTTATTATGCAAAAATGCATTCGCGCCAATTGTTAGGCCAACTGCTACCCAGAGCGCTCCCCACAGCCAATTGCGATTGCGCAGTGTGAGCACACCAACCATGATAAATCCAAGCGCACACAAACCATACCAAAACTCCCGCCAGTAATGAAATTGCACACCAAGGCTCTCACTTAATAATATTCCACCCAGCGCCACAAACGCCGCGCCAGCACCAATGCGTAAAATTGTGTTGTTCTTCATATCGCTAGCATACCATTATTATAGATGGTACACAACAAGCTCTACATCTGTCCCAACCATCACCTCAAAGTAGCTAATACACTGGTGAGATGATCTCCATCATACACCAGTATGCTCCGCAAAGAATTGTCTGCCTCTGCTATTCATTAGTATACTTTTATTTTTATTCGTTATGATTTTAACAACATTGTCTGATTTACCCCTGTTACTTCTTTTACGGTGCCGCAAAATCAATTGTTGTTATATGTACAATGTACATTATTCCCTACAACGTTGTAGGCTTGTCGCTTTATCTCCCTTGTTTTCGAGTTTATTTCGTTGTGATTCTGTATGTTGTTTTTTATATACATATGGCATGTCTGCTTCTAACATAGATCGTTGTATATATCACATCTTGCTCCCTATCTCTTACCGTCAACAATATTGTGTATTTTATACAACACAATCTCAATTTACTCTCCTCAGACTACTCTAGTTTTTTACAACAGAGCTATGTTGTACTCTACACACTATATACAGTCTCATTTTTTTCCTATCAACGACAAACAATGATCTATCTGCCTTCTGAGGGGCCACAGTTGCTTGACATAATGCTCATATAACTCATTCCTTATATCTAGGGTTTAGCGCGTTACAGCGCTTATAACAGGCATTTCTGTATATCTAGAGCGTGGATGCATATGACATCCTCATGCATACCTAATACCTATTTGGTATGCATGCAGCCACCTTTTTCTGCAACGGTTCTGCTTAGCATATTCATATTTTGCATATCGCTTATTTTTTGTATACCTTACATATCTTTAGCTATTTTGCATTTTTTGTTTGGTATAAAATATAGAGCAACATGCCTGCCGCGCTGCACGATACTTCGCTATAGCAGTTGATCGTCTTCCTTCCGCCTTATGTTGTGTCCTATAGCCTCATTTTTGCGCTATAGAAACATGCACATATTCTGGGCGTTGCTGTATGTAAAAATAGATGCAAGCTGTTTTGACATAGTTGATGGAGAAAGTAACTAGGAATAAGCGTCACTGAAAATCCTTAAAAACATGAGCATATTGCCAATTATTACACCTTCCATCTTACTTCGCATAGTATCTGCCTGTGGGCACTGCATTGTGCTATGATAGCGCTCGCTTTATCGTGCACGCTATGTCTCTCACGCGTAGCATATTGCTTTCATTATGCAACCGAAATGATTTTTTTGATACACCACTTCATCTACACAATTCTATGGAGTTTATGTGCTGCGGCGCAGCAGCATTTTTGCTTGCTTCTCGCTCTATAGCGCCCTTATACTAATCAGTTTTCTTTAACAAATATCAGTCAATGCGCAGCCACCATCACCCAGCCAAGAACCTCACTGCATTTTTAGCATCGCGCTGCAAATTGCTCGCTTGCTTTGCAAAGAATCTTCGCTACTATGCCAAGCTATAACATCACGCGCGTCTACTTCACAACTTACAACAGCCATCCGCTATCGCACGCATATTGTCATTACAGCCATAATGTTGTAGCTCGCTCATTTTTCAGGTATTAATCGTTTCATTTTCTCGCATGCCGAATTGTTCTTCACAAACACGCTTGGCAATCGGCCGATAAAAATTAAACTAACCCATACAACTCTATCGATTTCACATCTCCACCAAACTGAACATACCTTTTCTTTCATTCAAAATTGCACCACTTAGCAAAACATATCACTCACCTCTCGCTGAACACGTTGTGATTGACATTCAGACAAATTTCATCTACTGCAGCATGGCGGCATTAGCATATTGTCATCATATTTGCTAGCAAATTCACGATGCGCACAAGCCTGCCAACATACTCGCTATCAATAGCGCATAATGAACGAAATGCTATCTATATTCATATGCACAGGCTCGCCAATAGGCGACATCTTCCTCTCGCTATCTTACTATTTTGGTTGCGCTATGCAACAAAACCAATGCATTAACAGCACGTCGTGCTTAAACCCCACAAAGAGCTTCATAACTATGTTAAAATTCATCATACATTATCTTCACGTATTGTTTTCCTACTACGCCAAACAAGCAACTCAAGCTAACAGGTAACTCACTTGCATCGATATGGTGGCAGCTGCCACCATACCATAGTATCCCTGGTGCGAGAAAATACTCACCATTACACCAATAGACACAAAAAACGTGATGAATAATATAACATTCTGTTCATTTTAAAAAACTTGCCAATCCTGACAAGCTCGACAATTTTACCGTACAAAAAACGACTTTATCTATAGTAGCTCCGCGCCAAACTTCACAATAATCAACGCCACCGCCAGCACTAGCACACTCACGCCGCACAGCACATCGTAGCCATGGCGAGCAAAGCGCTTGGTGCGCACCCCACCAATCATTCCAGCCTCAATGCAGTAGCGCGTCATCCCAAAGAAGATCAGCAGCATGCCAACATCGAGCGTTAGACACCACGGGCACAGCACGCGAATAACGACAAAGCTCATATAAAACATCCACAGTGCAAAAATCATTCCGAGCACAGCGCCGCCCCAGGCACTCCGCACAAACCAGCGCGGCAGGCGTGCCCCAGCCAGCAGTGCTACCACTACCGTTATCATCACTGGCACGGTCATCATACCAACGAAACTGTTGGGGAAGCCAAACACCGTCGCCGACCAATGCTGCGCTACTGTGGAGCAGCTCAGCACGGCATTGACGTCACAATTGAGCACCCCACCAGGGCGCTGCGCCAAATGCAGTGTCTCAAGCGAGAGGACAAAGGATGCCACGAGCCCCAGGCCGCTGCCCAAAGCTGCCGCCAGCAATGCCGCCATGCCAGGGCGACGGAGCCATGGTGTATGGCTCGCGTCGTCCGCTATAGTAGTGGTCGTAGTATGTACTTTAGGCGTTTTAGCGGGCATAGTACCCCACTTCGTCGACAGTTGGCAGTGGCAAACCACGCCACATGCCCAGCACCTGGCCGTTATCCGCCAAAGCAAGGATGGTGGGGTACTCCACAATGTCGTACGTGCGGCAGAGTGATTGCCCCTCGCGTGTATCTGGGTCAAACTCCTCGATGGCATGGCTCGTGCGCCGACTAAAGTCGCGCAGATAGTCGAAGACGCGGCGCGCATAGTCGCTTTCTGTCCGGTAGATGATAAGGACGCGCATAAGTTCTACCTCTGTTTTTCTTGCTGTTTAGCACTCCGACGCTGCTCTAATATCTTAACGAAATCGTCCAGCGTCTTAAATTTGTAAAACACGCTCGCAAAGCGCACATACGCCACCTCATTACGCGCTGCGAGCTCATCAAGCACGAAACCGCCAATCACGCGTGACTCAATCTCATTCTCGCCCGCATCGTGGATACGGTCCTCCACTGCATCAATAATTGCTTCCAGCTCTAGCTCCGATTTGAAGAACTTACCGACCGAGCGACGCACCGAAGCGCGGAGCTTAGCTCGATCAAAGAGCTCGCGCGATCCCGTTCGCTTAAGCACTGCAATCGTTGGGTATTCGATCCGCTCATAGGTGGTAAAGCGGTGTCCATCAGGAGTCTCGCGGCGACGGCGAATCGTCACGCCATCGGCCGACTCACGCGATTCCAACACGCGGCTGTTGCCAATCTTGTCGCGGTGGGTTGTCACGCGTCCGCCTCCTTTTTGCGGCGGCGGCGCAAGAAGGCTGGGGTATCATCCTCATCGTCATCCATTGATTGATCCCAAATATTCGTCTCATTCTCCTGGGCAAAGTGAGCAGCTGCCTCGGGGTCGATCGCCATATCGACACTATCGACCGCTTCGTCAACCGTCTCGGCCGACTCTTCGTCATCTTCGGTATCGCTTGGTTCGTCGTCATCAAAGAACGAATCACTATCAAAGCCAGTCGCGATAACGGTAATAATCAACTCATCCTCCAGCTCGGGCTTGAGCGTCGCACCAAAGATAATGTTGGCATCGGACGACACCGCACCAGTGATAATCTCAGCTGCTTCTTGAATCTCAGCCATGCTCATATCGTAGCCACCCGTCACATTGAAGAGTACACCCTTGGCACCGTTGATCGACACTTCAATCAGTGGTGAATCAATTGCCTGCTGGGCGGCCATCTGAGCTCGGTCTTCGCCACTCGCCCGGCCGATCCCCATCAATGCACTACCAGCACTGCTCATAATTGCCTTGACATCAGCAAAGTCCAAGTTAATCAGTCCATGCTCGGTAATCAACTCCGATATCCCCTGCACACCCTGGCGCAGCACATCATCGGCAATCTTGAAGGTCTCGAGCAGCGGCGTCCGGCGGTCAATCGTGTCGAGTAAGCGATCGTTGGGGATAGTGATGAGCGTATCGACTTGCCGGCCCAACTGCTTGATAGCCCACTCGGCATTGATACGCCGCTTCTCGCCTTCAAAGGTAAAAGGCTTGGTAGCTACGCCCACACAAAGAATACCGAGATCACGTGCTACTTCTGCCACCACGTGGCCAGCCCCCGAGCCGGTACCACCACCAGCACCAATCGTCACGAAGATCATATCTGCCCCCTCAAGCGCCTGACGGATCTCGTCGAGCGACTCGCGTGCCGCAGCCTCACCTACACTGGGGTCAGCACCAGCACCGAGGCCATTGGTGGTGTTGTGCCCAAGATGAATTTTAATATCAGCTTGCGAATTATGCAGTGCCTGCGCATCAGTGTTCATTGCAATGAACTGCACGCCAGCCAAGCCAGCGTCTTTCATTCGATTAACAGCAGACCCGCCAGCGCCTCCGACGCCAACGACTTTGATACTAGCAAAGGTTTGGATCTCGCTTGGTTTTACTTCCGGCATTCACGTTTCTCCCCTTGTGCAACTATCAACTTTACCATTACCATTTAGTATATCATCCTCATCGGTATGATTCTAGGCCTTGAGCCCTCCCAGCAGCCGACGAAGCCAGCTCAGTGCACCTTTGGCGTGTGCTGTACCGCTGTTGGTATAGGCCTGGGTAGGCTGATGGCCACCTTCGCTATCGGCGAGCATCAGGCCGACTGCAGTGGCGAACTGCGGCTTTTCTATCTGGTCTGCCACACCGCTCGTAAAGCCGGTTGGTCGGCCCACCCGAGCGGCTACGCCCAGCTGCTCCCTGGCATAGCTCGCCATGCCACGCATCTGGGCCATGCCACCGGTCAGTACCACGCCGCTGGGCAGCTTGCCAGCCCGGCCGGCCTTCTTGAGCTCCTTCTGCACCGCCTCGAAGATCTCTTCCAGCCGGGCATCAACAATCTCATCAATCTCCTCAGTAGCAAACTCATACGACTCCTTATCGCGCCGCACCTTGGCTACCGCGTCGCTTGCTTTGATACCGGCCGCAGCATGCTTGACTTTGACTAATTCTGCCACATCAGGGTCAGTTTTGAGGCCAATAGCGAGGTCATTTGTCACATTCACACCACCCATTGGGATGACGCCAACGTACTGCAAGTCCCCCTCTTCGAAGACTGCCACGCTAGTCGTTGCCCCACCGAGGTCGACCACTGCCACACCACTCTCGATCTGCCGCTCATTTAGCACGGCCTTGGCCGCCCCAAGCACTGCTGGTGTAATAGCATGCGGGTGGACGGTTGCCATCTCCACCGCTTTTTGCAAATTCGCCACATAGGGCGCTAAAGCCGAGACCACATTGGCATCGATCTCCAGCCGTGTGCCCGTCATACCCAGCGGGTCTTTGATCCCCGCCTGGCCATCAAGTGTATAGCTATGCGGCACGACCTCGAGGATCTCGCGGTTAGCCTGCACTTTGCCCGTGGTAGCGACTTCTTCGATACGTGCCACATCATCATTATTAATTTCATGATCGATCGTGCCCACGGCAATCATCCCCGTGGCGCGGGTGCTGGTGATGTGCGCACCATTGACGCTCACCGTTGCACTGTTGACTTCGTAGCCACTCATCCGCTCGGCCTCGCCCAGTGCTTCGTCGATCGTGCGGGCTGGGCCACTAAGATTGACCACCATACCCTTGCGCATACCACTGTTCGGTGCCTGCCCTACGCCCACAATCGTCGGCGTGCCTGTCTCTGGATTCATATGCCCCACCACGCATCGAATCGTCGTCGTCCCGACATCTATTCCTACTGCGTATTGAGAATTTTCATGCATAGTACCATTATACAGGTTATGCTGTGTCTTGTACAATATGAGCAGAACGAGAAACCTGGCACAATGCTTTTTGGGCACTTTATACCATCAACAGCTCATCATACTTTCGCTCTTCCTCCCACTCCTCTGAGATGCCAAGTTTCGTGCATAGCCGAGAAATGCTGGTCAGTGCATACTCAACTTCTTCAGTAGTCGCAACCAAAACTTCGAGCTCCACAAACTGCCCCAATCCTTCGACGTCGTCAACAACAATCGTGATGTTGTCGGCCTGGGCGGAGCGCCGCGTCTTGACCACGCGAGTGACGAGGTTCCAGCCAAGGCAGGCAACGAAGTCTTCGACGCGATCAACCCCAGCATCATTAACCGGAAGCTCTACTTCCCAGACACCGCCTTCGGGCAGCTTCTGTTTCACTGTAAAGGTGACATCGTCATCAACGCTGCGACAGCGGAGCACTGGATCGCCTGGAGTGAAATCCTTGAAGGATGAAATGCCATTGAGGTAGACAAGATCAACTTGCCGTACTGCTTTAGATAAGGAGCAAAGCTCCCTGATACGCTCAACAATATCTTGAGCGTCCGCCGGAAGCCGATACTTCTTCTCTACCTCGATCATGCGAGCGCCTCTCGTTCAGTTGGTTGGCTTGCGGCTGTGTCCGCCAGGAGGGCGCGTTCACTCGACGTAATAGGCCAGTCTGCACCCTGGATGGCCTTTGGTGCCCGAACCCGCGTCCAGTCTACCTGTTTTGTCTCGATGCCATGCGATGTGCAGAGTATTCGGAGGTAGCCTAAGAGATGAGAGTGATTCCCGTTCATCTGAGAAAACTCTACGACCACGTCCGCGTTGAGCAGTGCCCAGATCCATCCTTCAGCTAGTGTCCTTAGCCGCGTGGGCGCACTCGAATCGAAGGCAAGTGTCGGAACGATTGGTGCATAGCCTTCATTAATCAACCACTCCCGTACCCAAAAAGAATTCTTCGCATCTTGCAAGGCGTAGATCGGAACTGCAACTGGCTTCGCTCCGCCGTCTCGATACTCGCTCACAACCGACCATGCTTCAGGGGCATCAAACTTCACATCTTTGAGAAGACGGTTGAGCGATATATCAACAGGGACGGGATCTGGATCAAGGCCAATAGAAACAGCATTCATATCAACAAAGGACAGCCTCGGCATAACCCGCCTATCGTGGCAGCGACGTATATACCAAATTATTTCGATGATGACGCCTTCGGCGAGACGCGTCCAGTCTGGCGACATCGGAGATTGCCTCGTATACACCCACAGCTCATCAGCCTTTTCCAGCAGGGATACGTCGAAAAGAAGAACATTCTTCTTTAGGATGAGTGAGTCGACTGCTGATTTATACCCTAGGCACGCCTCCGGGTTGATTGCGATCCGGTCGCGAGATGAGGCATGCGCTGCCATCGCCGACGTAAAATAGAAGTCATCACCATCGAAAGCAGTATATACCGCTGTAGTAGCAGGTCGAACCAACGGGAGGCTCTCGGCGCTCTCTAATGCAGTGGCAGCGCCTACATCTTTCAGTAAGGCACTCAGCGTCTTGCTAACACTTGCTGCACGGGGCACTTATTACCTCCCTTAGTATTCTTCTTAATGAATCCAAAACTCCTTCACAAGAGCAAGGCCACAGGCACAGACGCCACTCTACAGCTTCGTCATAATCTCCGCCCCTGTCTCAGTGATGAGGACGGTGTGCTCGAAGTGGGCGGCCAGGCTGCCGTCGCGGCTGTAGATTGTCCAGCCGTCGCCAGCAGTATCGCTGTAGATAGCACTGCCACCTAGGGTGGCCATCGGCTCGATGGCAATGGTATCGCCAGGCTGGAGCAGCGGGCCAGTGCCTTTGCGGCCATAGTTGGGCACGTCGGGCGGCATGTGCATCTCGAGGCCCACGCCGTGCCCCACCAGCTCGCGGATAATCCCAAGGTGGCCCTTTTGTAGTACTGCCTCCACCGCTGCGCCAATGTCGCCAGTCCGGACTGGCCCTTTGATCGCGTCAATGCCAGCATAGAGGCTACGCTCGGTGGTGTGGAGCAAGTGCTTAATAGCCCCGGTGGGTGCTTCGTCCACCACCATAGTAAAGGCGCTGTCTGTCTTCATCCCGCGGTAGGTGATGACGAGGTCGAAGCTAACCACATCGCCCCGCTGCAAGATATAATCGCTTGGCACACCGTGGACGATCGCTTCATTGGTGCTAATGCAAATCACCCCAGGGAAGTTCACCTCTGGGGTTTTGTAGGTTGGCTCGGCACCGTAGGCAGCGATCCGCTCTGCCGCAAAGGCATCGATCTGCTTCTCGCTCACCCCAGCATGGACAAATTGGCGGATATCAGCAAAAATCTGCGCCAGGCGCTTACCCCCTTCGCGCATTGCCTCGAGTTGCTCGGGTGTCTTGATGCCAGTAATTAGTTGGGCCATGCGTGCATTACCTCGTCATAAATCCGGTCGTGCACTTCGCCCGCGGTGCCAGTCCCGTCGAGGTGAATGATCTTCACCCCAGCCTCAGCAAAGATACCAAGTACTGGGTACATCTTTTGGCGGTAGATAGCCATGCGGCGCGCAATCGTCTCGGGTGTATCCTCCATTCGGCCTCGCTTGGCTAAGCGGCGCATGATTTCTTGCTCGGGTACTTCCAGCACCACGACGAGGTCAATGTTATCACCGGTGCGCGCCAGATGGTCATCGAGCCAGGCAGCCTGCTCTTTGGTGCGCGGGAATCCATCAACAATAATATTTTGGTAATGCTTGCGATACGCCTCTTGCACTGCATGATCGAAGACTTGGTAGGTCAGCTTGTCACTCACGAGCTCACCAGCTTTGAGGGTAGCGATCACCGCTGGGTCGGTGCTCTGGCGCAGCATCTCACCCGTCGAGAGCCACTTCCACCCCTGGCGTACTGCCAGCATCTGCCCTTGCATACTCTTACCGGCACCAGTTGGGCCAAACAAAAGAATCATCTGTGCCTCCTTGTTATTATGTGGTTATAGTTATTATTAAGAAAAATTATTGCTCTTGTCATAAAACTACGGGGCAAGGGCACGTTGCACCAGTTGAGCGATCGCCCTACCGTCAGCTCGGTTACCCACCTTGGCCTTGACAGCGCCAATCACCTGGCCCGTCATCCGCGGATTATCTGCCCCAAGCTCGGCAATCGTCTGGGTCACCACGGCTTGCAGTTCCTCATCACTCAGTGGCTGCGGCAGGTAGTGCTGGAGTACTGCCATCTCGCGCTCCTCGGGCTCAGCAAGTTCAGGGCGACCATTGGTGCGATAGATTGCTGCGGCATCACGCCGCTTCTTCACCTCACGAACGATCACCTGCTCAACGGCAGCATCGTCCAGGCCAGTCTCACGCACGCCTTGCTTCACCTCCTCATCGAGGATAGCAGCACCAAGGTTGCGCAAGGTGTCACCAACAAAACGATCGCCGCTAAGCAAAGCGGCTTTCATTTCGTCTTTGATACGCTGCTTGAGCGTCGTCACCTAGCGGATCCCCAGGCGAACTTTAGCCATCTTGTCAGCCTTGCGCTGACGACGGGTAATCGCCTTCTTGCGGCGATCGGTCTTGCTGATCGGCTTGGCAAACCGCATCGATGCCCGTGCCTTTGCTAGCACACCGCTCTTCAACACTCGGCTGTTAAACCGACGGATGATGTTCTCATTCGCCTCGCGCTCGTCTTTTCGTGTTACTTGTACCATATCGCTCCTCATTATAGCAGATGCGACAATTTTTGCAATTATTCTCGGCGAAGTCTTTCCAACTTTAATGATCTCCTGCTTCATCAAATGAAGTAACGGATATAAGGGGCTGACTCTCTAGAGGGGATTTAGGTTGAAATGTATTGACAACATGCAAGAATATTATTTGCGCTATAATCGGCTTCTTGTTACAATTAATTTCATAAAACAGAACGTTTCTTATAGGTAGATGTAATGTACAAAACTCATGCCATCAACGAACTATCATTCCCCAAAACCGCTCACGAGATCCAAGCGCGGCGCACACCAGACCACGTCGTCTATGGTGGTGCCGCTCGGAGTGCGCTGCTCGAAGCCCAATCAACATCCCTAAACCAATTCGCGACATCGACGAAATCCCCATCAATCAGGTTGATGGCCAATCGTTCTTTACAAAGATTGGGGATTTTTCCATCGATCAAGCGCTTGTTTTGGGCAATGGTGAGCTCACGCTCTACATAACAGACCAAGCCCAAGAGGCAGCCGCTCAGCGCTGCATTGAGCCAACCGACGACGACCGCATCAATGCTGCTCGCAAGCTAGAGGAGCTTCACAAAGCCAAGCCTGAAGATATCGCCCGCTACAAACGCTTTCACAGAGTGCGCACCAATCTCGCAGCACGAGCACTTTATCTTGCGGCCATCGCCCAGGCGTCAGGCGTCGAGATGAGTGTCAATATGAAGAACCATCCTCTACCTCAGCAATTGTCCGAAGTTCATCAGTTCTACCTTGGCCTTCGTATACGCAAGTCGCTCTATGCAGACGAAAAAGCACGTGGACCATACAACACAACTGCGACATCGTACATGCTCGACAAGTTCGCTGAGCACGGTCTTATGCAGCCACTACCTAATACGGAGGTAGAGTCGATCGTTCACTTCTGTGAGAGCGTCAACGAGCAACACCCACAGCTGCATTTTTTTGGGAGTGCCATTGCTCGCTTGGTACGGCATAGTTCTCAAGAACCCTACGAAAAATAGTATAATTTTTGCACAGAATTGCAACAAATATGCTACACTGTTATGAATAGCTTGTGATGGGTACTGTTTGTAGCTATGTGGCGCACACTATTGTTGTAGCGCCTCTCGCATCTCGAGAGGTATGGATGCCTCAGTCCAAATACTCGCTCTAATATTGGGAGCCTAGAGCGAGTATTTGGTCGGAGGAAGCATAAGCGGTAGAAAGCGGAGCGCAAAAAACAGTGGTATCACACAGTCACAAGACAGTAGACCGGACAAGAGTAGTATTGTCTATACCCCAGACCCAAGGACACTACTCTAGCAAATCGCGTCTTGTTTGTCAACCCCATCAGCCATGCGTGGCTCTCTTCTCTTCTACGCAGCTTATTTTCGACCAGTGTTAGTACCCTGTTACTCTACATTATGCTTCCTCCAACTTGTTCATAATTCGCTTGATACGCCGCTCATCCCCATGCGCTTTGTTAGGGGTGGCGTAGACCTCGATAAGGATAATCGTGCTGGCAGCTCGAGCAGCCCGCGACGGTGGTGCATCACAAGGCAGTGCTCGCACTACCGCAAACACCAGCCACACCGCCCGTCGATAGGCTGCTGTGTCGGTATCGAGGCAGAGCTGCACTACTGTACACTGAGCAGTTTGCTGTATAATGGCCGCCTTGCCGCACGCAAAGAGCTGCTGGCGAAAATCCGCCACCGTCGTCTCACTTGGCTCAGCAAAGATACGCACCAGCCGCGGCTTGACGCGCTCGATATCGGCTGGCAGTGTGGGAATGCGCTGTGCCAGCGTCTGGAGATCACTCGAAAATTCTGTTGCCTGCTTATAGATCATCATCTGACTCGATTACAGAGGTAACGTCCGTCCGATAAAACGTGTCGCGGTAATCAATCGTCTGTCCATATTTCGCAATCACCCATGGCGCATCTTTGTAGGCAAGGTTGCTCAGTTCAGCAGCGCTCTTGCTCCCGAGGCGTTCTAGCTCAGCATCGATGTGCTTGATCTCGTTGGCACTGAGCTCGCTCAGCTCGGCGTTCCTTAGCGGAAGGAACTTGCGCTGCTTGTGGCTAAAGTGCTTCGTCTCAATGACATCCAGCTCATCATGTGCCCGCATCTCATCGACCAAAGCTTGCAAATCTGCAGCCGGCGCGGGCCCATAGGTCTCGTGCAGATACGCCAGGCCAGTAATGCTCTTGCCTGTGCGCTCGTAATAATCAAAATCGATAAAGTATAGCAGCCGATGCAGCACCGCCTCGCCTACATTGGGCCGCGCACCAATCTTGCCCAGCGTATAGAGTAACACCTGGCGCAGTTTGGTGGTGTGGAGTCGCGGGATAGCATCGCGCGACTGAGCAGTCGTAGGCTGGGCACCCTGCGCATCATCGTAGCGGTATTCGGCTGGTGCATCGCTCACATACAGTGCTGCATCGTCCGCCACCCGCCACGGACTGTGCTGAGCTTGCTGTGCAACAGTGTCCGTCATGGCAATGCCGCTAATCAATTCCTGCACGCCAACTTCGTAGTATTGGCTAATCTTCGTCAGCTCACCAAGCTTTGGCTCACGGCCACCATTCTCTAGCTTAATATACGTCGCGCGGGCAATCCCAACTGCATCGGCCACCGCCTGCTGCGAAAGCCCCGCATTGCCACGCAGTTGCCTAATACTTGCCTCAAAACTCATTGCGATTTGGTCCTTCCTGTTGCATCATGCCTCCATTGTAGCGTACTTGCCAAAGTTATACAACCATTTTGTCTAATTTTGGAACATAGTACATTTGTGCGCGTAATTACAGAGGTGGAGATATAATAAAAAGATGCGAAGTATGGGTATATTCTAGCTAAAAATAGCATCACCAACATTTCACGACATATATACCGGCTCAGATTCTTCGTGTCTATCCCCTCTTGTGTACGCAAATCTGAATCCAAAATCACGCGAATAGCTCTAGCACAATACCCACACCAAACCGAAAATGTTCCGGCCAGAATATATCACAGAGCTTGTCCGCTTGCTTGGTCGCTAGCCTTCTAGAATATTTTCTTGCTTGGTGTGTATTGGTGTCGACCTCTCGTTGTGCATCGTTTTGAGATTCATGTGCTATATGGAGTGTATCCACACCTCTCATCCATTAACATTTACAGTTTTTTGGTACAAGGTTTATACCATCTGTAAGCAATGTAAGCAGTTAAAAAACCAGCCTCTCAGCTGGTTTTATTCTTTGCTTCTACAGGGTTTTATGCTGCCGCAGCCTTAGCACCCTCCCATGCGCTCTTGTCTGATGAGCTCGTCACACCGACTTCATGTCGATTACCCTGCCCAACAGCTGTTCGGCCGATCTCCACCACTGGTGCGAGCATATCATTCTCTTCTTTTTCTTTATTCTCTTCAGACACTTCAGGCTCTTCGTTTTTCTCATCCTCGTGCTGTTCGTGCTCCGCTACCCGCAAAGCATGCTCAATCGGCAGCAGCAAGCGGCGCTGCTCACTCTTGGGCAGTTCATCCGACAGAGGTACATCGTTTGCAACTAATTCGTCATCACTCAGATCTAGCCCTTGAGCCTCAAGCTCTTGGATATAGCTCGCTGTAAGCGCGTCGCGGTAGAGCGCACTCTCTCGGTCGGCCAGTTGCTCACTCGCTAGCTGCGGTTTATTATCCGCATCATCACCATACCCTTGCAAGAATGGCACCAGTTGCTCCGCCCGAGCGGCCTGGGCGCTGGCCAGCTCTTGCACGTCCTTAGCAGTCATTTCCTTGGTCTTATTCAGCTGCCGCCACTGAGCACTCTCTAGCAATGCAACAGCGAGTGGCTGCAGTGCTTCTTCTAATTCTTGCAATCCTAGCGTATCTATCGAACGAGGTTTTTCCATGGGGTCTCCCGTGGTTATGTGGTGGATGTTCTGTTGGTATGGTTTGTTTGCCCCTTACTATAGCACAGATGATCGGGTTGGCGCAAATTGAAGCATTTGCTACACTAGCTGGTAAGAATCTAAAGCAAGGAAATATCATGCCAGACGACACACCAACTCTACCGCACCCCTATACATATCGCGCCGCATCCGTTGAGACGATGCTGCAAGCTGTAGCTGACTTAACCAGTAAGTGGCCACAATCTTACAAAGAATTAGAAGAATTAGAAGAATTAGACGCGCAAGTGTCGATATATCCCGATATCGTCTACAAGCCGAGTAGGGACCTTCTGCGATCCGTCGAGCTATCCCTTGCCTCTCTCGAAGGTGGCGATGCAGCAGGCAGAGATGACTTATATGACGGTGAGTATTATATGGTACCAACAAATGCTTATGACGTATACGAGGCAGCCCTTGATGCGCAGTTTGGTGAGGGAACGGAGATCGAGCGTGATGATGATATGGCACACATTGAGTGGTACCTTGATGATGGTGTGCGAGTGACGCTTTCGATGTTCACCTGGGACATCACCCTTATGCTTGAGGCCCCTGGTACATGGGAGAGTATGGAGGATCTTGAGCGCCGCTACCACTCCGATATTGATCTATACGACCCACGGCGTCAAACACCACCAAGCGGTTATTACTAAAAACAAAGCTACACAAGCCAAAGGAGCCAGTCGCTATTGACTCCTGTTAATAATCGGCACACTTAGCGATAAATGAGCGCGCCTTCTCTACCGTTCACTCAGCCGATATGTCTGAGCAAAGGCAGCTGCCTCGATGATGTAGCGGCTGCCATTGACCTGGCTCTCCGCCAGCCAGCAATCTGCTTCGCCATGCTGCTGGCCACCCCACGGCGCATTGATGACGATCTCGCGGCCAGTTGGGTTGGGCATGGCCTTGATCTGATTCTTCGGCAGGTACGCGCCAGGCACCACTACACCATCCTCACCACGCAGCGGCTCATATAGGGCAGCAAAATCCGCTGCCGGGATGCTATAGCGCTCGCCTTCTGGCCCAGTGATAATAGCATCGCCCACCTCGGCAATGTTCTCTGTCTCTACATACTGCTGGCCATCCACCCGTGCGAAGCTGGTAGTCAGGGCCTGCCGCTCGGTAGCGAACTCCGGCCGCACCACTGCGGTTGGGTCGGCAATTTTGGTGTAGGTGTCGGTGATAGCGCTAAAGTCAAGCGCGCTGGTATCGAGGTAGAGAGGTGGCACTGCGTCGGTCTCCTGGGTTAGTTCTGGTGGTAGTATAGCTGGTTTGGCATCGTGTGTCGATGCTGCAGTGCAACACTACTCATTCACCAGCTCTACATGGAGCAGCCGCCCCTCTACACTGCGCATACCACGCCAGTCGTTGATAGTTGGCTGGAACCAAACCGAAATAACATCGCCCGGCTGACGTACAAAATTCGGTGGCGCGTTGAAGGCCAATAGTTGCAGCGCTGTGCCTTGCCCATCCTGCACAGTAAGCTTGATGTGCTGCCCGTCGCTGCCCATGTGGCGCAGCTGCGAGACGGTGCCGCGGCGCAGCTGCAAAACAGGCTCTGGGTTACCATTGCCAAAGGGTTCAAGGCGGGCAATATCGGCCACCAGCTGCTCTGTTACCTCTGATAGATCATCAATCACCACATCAGCCTGCGGCAAGAGGTAGTGTGTTTGGTCGGAGAGATGGAGCGAGCGGTAGTAGTCGTTCACCCGCTGACGAAAGGCGCCGATCTGCCGCGTCTCGAGCGTCACACCAGCTGCTGCCGCATGGCCACCACCCCGCAGGATGACATCATCGGCAGCGCGCACTGCTCGCTCAGCCGAAAAATCGCCAAAGCTACGCGCACTACCTGTTGCCGTCTCACCTCGCTCACCAATGATGAAGACTGGCTTGTGATACGCCTCTACCAGCTTGGATGCCACAATCCCAATCACGCCATGGTTCCACCCCTGCTGGCTCACGACGAGGACGGGGTCGGCGGTATAGCGCTCGGCCTGCTGGCAAGCTTCGTCGTAGATGGCCTGTTGGATGGCCTTGCGCTCGGTATTGAAGCGATCCAATTGCTGAGCCGCCTCAAGCGCCGCCAAACCATCGTGCGCTCGCAGCATATCGAGGGCATACTCAGCCGATGCCAATCGTCCTGCCGCATTCATACGCGGGCCAAGACCAAAGCCGAGCGTCCGAGCGGTAATCTGGGCTGGCTGCACACCAGCCACCGCCAGCAGTGCCTTGAGGCCAGGGCGGCGCTGCTTCTTCAGCACCTCGAGCCCCCAGTACACATTGGCACGGTTCTCATTCTGGAGCGACACTATGTCGCACACCGTACCCAGCGCTACCAAGTCCAGCAACCACTTCTCGTAGCCAGCTGGCAAGCCCGGCAGCACCGTCTGCAGCGCCTGGACAAGCTTGAAAGCCACGCCTGCCCCACAGAGGTCACGGAAGGGATAATGGTGGTCGTCATATTTCGGATTAACCGTGGCGATGGCCGGTGGGCGAGTCGGTGCTATGTTGTGGTGGTCAGTCACCACTGTGTCAATGTCGTAACGCTCCTTGGCATAGGCAATTTCCTCATGGCAGAGGCTGCCGCAATCCACCGTGACGATGAGCTGCGCCCCCATCACCGCCACCTTATCCACCGCACCTTTAGTCATGCCATAACCCTCTACGAAGCGATTAGGAATAAAGGCTTCCACCGCAGCAAAGCCAAAGCTCGCAAAGGCATCAAGCAGCAGTGCCGTCGCACTGAGGCCGTCGATGTCATAATCACCATAAATCACGATTGTTTCGCGCCGTTGGTGCGCCTGCACCAAGCGATCCACCGCCGTCTGCATCTGGGAGAGCAAGAATGGATCGGGCTTCGCGTCATAATCGGGGTGTAAAAACTCCTCAGCGGCTGCTCCCTGCAAGCCCCGCGCCGCTAGTATCTGTGCGAATAAACTCATCAGAGCTGCACAGTATCCGCCGCTTGCTGGCCCTTTTGCTGCTGCGAGGATTTAATCACCATGCTCTGCAATTCTTTGAAGAAAATATATTGTTTGTTCGTATAATACATTTTGGTATTACCCTGTTTTTCGGCCATCAAAAAACCAGCTTTCTCGAGATTCTTAAGCTCGCGCTGGATATTGCCCGGGTCTTCTTTGATCAACTTCGCCAAGCCGCGGACATGGGTGTGGAACTCCGGATACTTAGCATAGACCACAATGATTTTGCGCCGCACCCGTGATGTAATAAACGTTTCTAACATGCTTCCCTTAGCGAATTCTCGCTTCCGTTACCTCTACTCAACTGTTGCTTTTTATTCTACACTTTTTGATGGCAATTTGGCAAGACCACCCACCAATTGATTGTGCGTTTCGTCTCTCGCAACTGCGACTCATCAACCATCCACACGACACACGTGTCTGCTTTTTATCATACCAGCTTTGGGCGAAGCGAGCAAGATTGATGTGCACGTTTTGCACATTGCCCAGATGAAGTAGCGACGGAGAGACGAGCCCCTCTGCACTCTCGCGTGCTGTCGGGTATAATAAATCCTATGCACTATTACGAAGTTGCGCCGCTCAAGATTATCCGCGCCACTAGCAAGAGCTTCACCTACCACTGGCCAGACGCACTGCTACTGGGCCAGGTGGTGCAAGTGAGCGTTGGCGCGCAGCAGGTGGTGGGCATCATCATGACACGCGCTAGAAAGCCGACGTACACGACCAAGCCGCTTGACGCCGTTGTGCCGCTACCGCCGCTGCCTGCTCCCCTATTAGCAACGAGCCAGTGGCTGAGCGATTATTATGCCACGCACCTCGCCACTGTGTTACAGACAGTGCTACCAGCTGGCATTGCCAAGCAGCGCCGCACGCCGCGCCGCCCTGCCAGCCCACCGCCACAGCGCCGCACGCCCACCTTCTCACTCAATCTACAGCAAGAAGAGGCCGTTCACACTATTCGCCAAGCCAGCCCTGGCACAGTACTGCTTCACGGTGTGACAGGTAGCGGCAAAACAGCAGTGTATATCGAGCTTGCGCGCCACGCTTTGGCTGCAGGCCAGTCGGTGATTGTCCTCGTGCCAGAGATCGCCCTCACACCCCAGCTGGTGGCGGAGTTTCGGCAACACTTTGCCGATATCATCCTCACTCACTCACGCCAGACAGAGGCCGAGCGCCACCGTGCCTGGCTAGCTGCTCTGACAAGTACACAGCCTCGGGTGGCAATTGGCCCACGTTCTGCCCTCTTCTTACCGCTGCAGCAACTGGGATATATCATCATCGACGAAGCACACGAGGCCAGCTACAAGCAAGACAAATCCCCCCGCTACTCGGCGCTGCGGGCCGCGAGTGTGCTAGCTCAGCACCATGGTGCGACCGTGGTGCAGGGGTCAGCCACACCGCTGGTCAGCGAGTATTATCTAGCGCAAAAAGCCAAGCGGCCGATCGCTACCCTACCGAGCAAAGCTCGGCCTGAGGCTATCGCCCCCACCATTCAGCTGGTCAACCTCACCCAGCGGAGCAACCTCACCCAGCATCGCTTTTTGTCAAATCAGCTTATCGCCGCCATTGATACCACACTTGCGGCGGATCAGCAGATCCTGCTTTTTCATAACCGCCGTGGCAGCGCCAATGTATCGCTCTGCACCAACTGCGGCTGGGCAGCCGAGTGCCCACGCTGCTTTGTTCCCCTCACCCTCCACGCCGACCGTCACCAGCTGCAGTGCCATATCTGTGGCTACCACACCACAGTGCCAACGATGTGCCCCACCTGCCATAGCACTGATATCGTCCACCGCGGGATTGGAACGAAACTCATCGAGGCAGAGGTGGCAGCGCGCTGGCCCCAGGCGCGTATTGTTCGCTTTGATGGCGACAGCAGTAACACAAGCAGCCTCGAGCAGCAATACCAAGCCCTCTATGATGGCACAGCCAATATCATCATCGGCACGCAGGTGGTGGCCAAGGGGCTCGACCTGCCGCAGCTGCGCACCGTTGGGGTAGTGCAGGCCGACGCTGGCCTGGCTTTGCCCGATTACACCACCAACGAGCGCATCTTCGAGCTGCTTGCTCAAGTGGTGGGGCGAGTGGGGCGCTCTGCTCACGCCACTACAGTGGTGGTGCAAGCATATCAACCCCAACACCCAGTGATTCAGGCTGGCCTGGCTCAGGATTATACCGCGTTTTATCACCAAGCCTTGGCCGAGCGCCGCCGTGGGCAGTTCCCGCCCTTCGTCCACCTGCTTAAGCTCACGTGTGTATACAAGACGGAGGCGGCCGCCATCCGCAATAGCCAAGCACTCGCTCGGCAGATTCGCCAGCACCACCCCGCGGTCAGCATCCTTGGCCCCACGCCCGCCTTCCACGAGCGGCTGCGCAACACCTACCGCTGGCAGCTCATCATCAAAGCCACCCAACGCCGCGACCTCCTCGCTGTTGTTGCCAGCGTGCCTGCCAAACATTGGCAGGTGGATATCGACCCACAGTCGCTACTATGATAGAGGCGCAAGAAATCCTCTTTCTTAGTGATAGCACCTCATCTCTATTTCATTCTGGTGGAATATACAATAGACTGGTAAATAGTAGTGGTGTTTTGATCAAATATTCTTCGTAGTAGATCAGCCATATCATCATACCGAAAATGTTCCGGCCAGATAATACACATAGTTCTACCGCTTAGTTGGTCGCTGGCCTCCAGATATTTTCTTGTCTGATGACATGACTGATCTACCGAGCAATCATCCACTCGCCCACCCTCCTTACCATCTGCTATAATAAAGCTAATGAAAAAAGACGCTATTATCACCCTACCCAACCCACACTTGCGCCAGAAGTCGCAGCGGGTGCATGTTATTACCGACGAGACGCGCCAGCTGGTGGCCGATATGACCAGCGCCAGCATCGACTGGGAGAATTCACGTCCGCACGAGATCAGCGCAGCGCTGGCGGCAGTGCAGATCGATCAGCTAGAGCGAGTCGTTATTGTACGCGAAGATTTCGACGACAAAGACAACCGCACCTTTATCCCCCTCATTAACCCAGAAATCGTCAAATACGAGGGCCAGCTAGTGAGTGATTATGAGGGTTGTCTGAGCGTGTCAGGCCGGATCTATGGCAAGGTGCCACGCTACAGCCGCGTCCGGGTCAAGGCGCTCGATATCAATGGCAACACCGTCCGTCTTAAGGCCGACGGCTTCTTAGCGCGAGTGCTGCAACACGAGATTGACCACTGTAATGGCATTGTATTTATTGACCGCATTCGCGATGATACCAGCGCATTTTATCAGCTCGATGAGAAGGGCGAGCTCCAACCAGTTGATTATGACGAGCATATCAAGACCAATCGTATTCTTTGGGACTGAAGACTTCAGCGCTATCAGCCTCGCGCAGCTACTAAAACACAGCTTCCCCGTCCGGCTGGTTATCACTAAGCCAGACAGCCGGCGTGGGCGCGGCAAGCAACTGTGTCAACCAGCAGTCAAACAGCTTGCTCTGATGCACGACATTCCAGTGTTACAGCCCACCAAACTGCGTGATATTATCCCCGATATCCAAGCGCTCGACCAGCCTGTTGGCGTACTGGTGAGCTTTGGTAAGATTATCCCCCAAGTAGTAATCGACTGCTTTTCCCCAGGGATTATCAATCTCCACCCATCGCTTCTGCCACGTTATCGCGGCCCTTCACCGATTGAGAGCGCCATTGCCAATCGCGATATCACCACTGGCGTCAGCATCATGCAGCTCAGCGCCGCTATGGACGCCGGACCGGTCTATGCGCAGCTCACCCACCCCTTGCGCGGTGACGAGCAGCAGCTCGAGCTCTACAACACACTAGGCCAGCTTGGCAGCGAAGCACTGGTGCAGCTCCTGCCCCGCATCGTGAGTGGTAGCCTCCAGCCCACACCGCAAGACGAGTCGGCTGCGAGCTACTGCCAGCTCCTCACCAAAGCCAGCGGCATTATCAACCCCGCTCAGCACACTGCTGCAGCGGCCGAAGCAATGGTGCGCGCCTACCATCACTACCCACGCACTCGCCTCCAGCTGGGCGAGCGGCAATATATCATCACTCAGGCACACACCGCGCTAACGCCTGTCACCACGCTCGATCCACGCTGCAGTGACGACACCTATCTCGTCATCGACCAGCTCATCGCCCCCAGCGGCAAAGAACTCAGCGCCGCAGCATTTTTGCGCGGGTATCGGGTGTGAGTAGTGAAGATATAGAGGCTTGAATAACCTCAGCCACAGGCTCTTCTTATGCTTTCTTGGCGCTATGCTACTTCCTCTTGGGGAGATGGTCCAGGTCGCAGCCATCTTAACCTAGCAACTTGCTATCCTCCTCAAGATCTTGGAGGTAATAGAGAGCAACATAGCTAACGCTCCCTGCCATAAGGGCAGCCAGTTTGTGTATGCAGCTAGTGCAATATCTCACTGTCGCACAAGAAAATATCTGGAGGCCAGCGGCAAGGCAGGCGGACAAGCTCTTTCTACTATCTGACCGGAACATTTTCGGTGCGACAGTGAGATATTGCGGCGCCAATCAAAGAAGCTAATCAAACACAAAACCCCTGCACTCACAGGGGTTATATATGTTCTCACTTTGTCACCATCACTACGCAGCAAGCGCTACATCAGAGTCGGGGTGGCCACCCTCAAGCTCGTCTGGTGCATCACCACCTGCCGCATCGCTGCTCTGGAAGATACTGGCCAAGCCCTCTTGGGTAAGAAACTTCTGCGGGTCCGCCTTGGCGAGATCCACGAGGCCTTCAAAGGTCTCACGCACGACAGTTGTGTAGTCTGGGCGGTTGTGGGTAAGCCACTTAAGCTGCGCATACTCTGCAAAGAGTGCCAGCTGGTCTACCTCCACACCACGCTGCTCTGCCGCTTTCTCGTAGGCTTCGCGCTGGCTCTGGTATATTCTATCATTTTCGTAGTCAGGCTCGTGCTCGTCGATCCACGCTGTAATGACCGCAGCGTCTTGGTTCATAAACGACTCAAACTCATTCAGCTGCACCTCACTCAAGCCATCACTCAGCACCGTGCCAACGCGCAGCTCCAGCACTTGGCGAAAGTTGTCGACAAAGCGCTGCTGTACCTCTGGTGGCCAGTCTGCTATACCGATTTTTTGCAAAAAAGCATCGTCTAATTGAAACATATTTTTCAATTCCTCCTACCCCTAGTATACCAAACAATCCACCTCTCGCACAATAAAAATGGCAAAATATGGTGTAATGTCCCTTAGTAGTGTTGTCTACCTCTGTTACACCTCCTCACCCTGAGCGATTTGCGCTATTGTGCGCTCAACAGCTGGCCAGGTGGGGCAACTGATGATGCGGCTATCACGCTTGTCTGGGCATGGCTGTCACGGATATTCACCAAAGAGAATGGTATGCACAATGCGGCGCATCGCAGGGGCTGGGCATTCATCATTCATCGCGAGAATGGTATTGAGATGCTTCGCGTGGTTATCGATTGGTACATTCGCAGCAATGTAGTTGCAGCCGTGCGCAGGTCTCACGCTGCATCGCTCAGCTCATCGGCCTTCTTGGCTAGGTCGCCAAGGATGAGCGTGCGCTCGTCGCTCAGGATCTCGTCGAGGTGGGCAACCCGCTGCGACAGCCAGGCAAATAGCGCCGCGCCATCGTCCGTCTCCTGGCGACGCATTAGCTCATCGAGGTCATTATCCGACAAGCGGCTAATGACCTCCAGCCCCACCCGCTCATAGAGCGTGTTATTCACCTCCCGCAGCAGCGCTGCCGAGTCGCGCGTTGTAATCCCAAGGCGATCGAGGTCGTGTTGGGTGATGAGAGGGGTAATTTGGGGCTGAGTGGTTGGCATAATGCAATTCTTTAATCTCTATTCTATGCGAGTCAAACACCGCACTAGGCTGCTTGGCCCCCCGACTTACGATTGTTTACATTATAACTAACTGCTCTTTGCATATTCTCGTTCGCCATTGCTATTATCCGGATGACATCAAACCGTTTGCCAGGAAATCTTTTCGCTTCCTCGGCAAAGCTCCATATCTCTGCATGAGCTTTCGATTCGTTGTCATTAAGTTCAGCGTCTGTTGACGATTGTGCGATTCGTGCGCCAAGCTCGGCCATACGATCATGAAAATCCCTACTAAAGTTACCAAAAGCTGTTGGATCCTCAGGCTTCTCAGGAGTCGTAACAATCACATTACTAAGGTCTTTATTGCCTAGAGCCAGCGCAAGGTCAAAGAAGTTCTCTTCGGGATTTGGTTTTTTCTTTTCTATAATACCTGCGGCAGCTTTCAGGTCAATCACTTTAGAGTTATCACTTTCAGAGATTGGTGTAGGCTGAGTCTCCTGTGGTTGAGTCACCTCAGGCTGGGGCTTCTCATGTGGTTGACCTTTTGCTTCACTTTGCGAAAAAATCTCAGTAAGAGAGTAGTCTTTGAGAGATTGATTTGGTGTTGGCTTCCAGTCTGGTATTGGCTCATTTAGCCAAGCCTTTGCCCGCGCTGCGGCTCGCATCGCCTTCCGGCCCACCTCTTGGACAGTTTGCATCCGACGTGCCCACCAACCCTCTTTTTTCTCCTCTACTTCTGTAGCCGCTTTCATATCTGCTGCACGATTCTCCTCAACACTGCCATCAGCTTCCTCGTGTGCTGGCTCTGCTGTGGTTGCTTCGGGGACTTGTGCTGCTTCTGCAAGAGGTTGACTCTCTGCCGTTACAGAGGCGGCTTGGTGTGAGTCTGGCGATTCCAGCCGCACGTCAAGTGCTGCCTGGAGTGCTGCGAGTGCCCGGTCGCGCGTGTCTTTGAGCTGCGCTGCATCTTCATGCGAGAGGTGTGGCTGCATCAGCTCGTGCGCCGTCATGCTCAGCACTGCGCTTGCCGCCTCACCCTTCATGCGGATCGCATCCATAGTCGAGTGGCTCGCCATAATCTCCTGGGCGGTGCGGTCTGTCAGCTCGCTTACCTGCGCTTCGAAGCCGGTTGGTTGCGGCGCTTGCTCACTCGTCGAGACCGGTGCGGGAGCAAGTTCTGCCTGAGCTACGCTTGGGGCTAGTTCTTGGCTTGGAGTAGCGGTAGGCTGTGCGCCTTGGTTGCGCGCGTCGAGCGCTTGCTGCAGGGTGGCAAGTGCATCGCTGCGCATTGTCTCCAGCCGGGCAATCCCCTCCGCCGAATATGGCAAAATCACCTCATGCGCAATCCTGCTCTGCACTGCAATATCCGCCATACCCTTGGTAAACACCGCATCCGTCGCCGACTCGGCTGCGTTGATTTCTTGAACCTTCTCATCAGTCAGCGCCACGACCTCTGCTTGCACGCGAGCAATGGCTGCATCCTCGCCAGTATGCTGCTCTTGTTCAGCTGGTGGAGCTTGCTCAGGAGTTAGGGCTTGGTTTTGCTGTGCTTCGACTTCACGCCGTGCTTTATCCCGTGCATAGTCTTCTTCTGTTGGTGGTGGAGCAGGAGAAATTTTACGCTCTGTTGTCCTGGGTTCAGAGTATTCCTCACCAACCGTCCCAACACCAAAACTATCAATACCAGCTCTGATAGTCTCGCCGACCACAGCAAGTGTTTTTCTCACTGTATTCTTATTCGCTTCGGGACTTGTTTGTCGTGCCAAGCGCCGCTCTTGTCGCGTGGTTTGAAAATCCCTAAGCCGTCGGTCTAACCCAGCCATTGGGCCCGACTCGCCGAGTTGTTCATTCACGGCCTTTTGCGTCTCCACATTCCTCGCGTATACGTCAGGAATGCGTTTTGCCGCTCCAATCATATGATTCACCACACCTCTAACGCCAGCTCGTGTGGCTGAGCCTGTTTCGAGCACTGGGTCAAGCGTGCTTGTTCCTGGTACTTCATGTCTTTTTGCCATACTACCCGTCCTAATTTCTTTCCTTATATACTCTGCCCACATCCTACCACAACAGAGGTGATGTGTCAATGAGGGAGATACCCCAATCTCAAAAACTCGCCATCACCACGGCGAGTTTTGTATACCACTAGCAAAATCGGCAAGAGCAGAGTTATTACTCAATTATAATGCGATTCTATACGATGAAGCACCACCGCCAAGCCTGTTACCGCAGCTACTGCAACGTACGCTTCACTAGCTCGCGGGTGAAGAACTCGAGAGTGTCGCCAATCTCGAGCTGGAGCTTCTTGCTGGTCGTGAGGTTGAGGCCACAGAGCTCACCCTCAAAGACTTCCTTGGCTTCTTGCTGCTGACGCTGCACGCTAGCCACTGTGACTTCGGCGATTTGCTCCTCGCCGCGCATCACACGGGCCAATAGTCCTGCCGTCACCTTGCCCTTTGTCACTTGCCCACCGGCGATCACCGCATCGCGCATCGTCCGGAAGACGCCCTTAATCTCTAGCTGGCCAATCTCCGTCTCCACGACCTCTGGTGCGAGCATTGCTTCCATGCTGCGACGTGCGTCATCGAGTAGCTCATAGATCACTTGGTAGCGGCGCACCGTCACTTTGTCACGCATTGCCAGGCGCTTAACAGCTGGCGGCAGGTCGACATTAAAGCCATAGATAATTGCATTACTACTACCAGCCAGGCGTACATCACTCTCGGTAATGTTACCCACGCCGTGGCCAATAATCCGCAGCGTGATCGCCCCGCCCGTCTCCACCAGGCGCAAGCTATCCATCACTGAGGTAAGTGACCCCTGTACATCGGCCTTGACGATGACGTCGAATTCCTGAGCGTCGTGCTTCTGGGTCATAAGCTTGAGCAGATCAGCACCAGTCACATTAGTGGTGGCGGCATTGCGCGCTTGGTCGAGCTTAGCCTTCTGCACCGCCAGGCGAGCTTCTTTCTCGTTTTTGACCACTGTGAAAATATCACCAAACTGCGGCAATTCCTTAAAGCCTGTCACCGTCACTGGCGTAGCAGGCGTAGCTGCCTTGATAGGCGTGCCAGTGTAATCGAGCAAAGTACGCACCTTGCCATAGGCCTGCCCTGCCACAAGGAAATGCCCCGGTGCCAAGCGGCCCTGCTCGATGAGCAAGTTCACCACCGAGCCGCGACCCTTCTCCATATGCGCCTCAATAACGAGCCCCTCAGCTGGCACATCCGTATCGGCGCGGAGCTCTTCCATGTCGGCCACAAGTAGGATGGTATCGAGCAACTTATCAATATTCTGGCCAGTCTTAGCGCTAATTGGTACCATAATGGTATCGCCACCCCACTCCTCAGGGTTGAGGTGGTGCTCGCTCGCAAGCTGAGCTTTAACCATATCAGGGTTGGCCGTGTCTTTGTCAATCTTGTTGATAGCAACGATAATCTTGGCATTAGCATCGCGTGCAAAGCGGATTGCCTCTACCGTCTGTGGCTTAACACCATCATCGGCTGCCACAACAATCACCACCACATCGGTCAGTGCGGCACCATGCTGGCGCAGCGCCGCAAAGGCCTCATGGCCAGGGGTATCAAGCAGCGTCATCGTGCGACCACTCCTTTGGGCTTGGTAGGCACTAATGTGCTGGGTAATACCACCAGCCTCACCAGCAACCGTCTTCATCTCGAGGATAGTATCGAGCAGCGTTGTCTTGCCGTGGTCGACATGCCCCATCACCGCCACAATTGGCGGGCGTGGTACAGCATTGCTCGACGGTTTATGCAGGTGCTGCACAGTATGCTGCTCGGCGGCTTTGCGCTGCAGCGTCACTGCTAGACCCAGCTCCTCTACGATAATCTCAGCAATCTCAAAATCAATCCGCTGATTGATCGTTACGGTAAAGCCATTCTTGAAGAGCTCGCCAATCAGCTTCGTGACCGGCAGATTCAGGGTTTGGGCCAGCTCACCAACGGTGATCGAGTCGGCAATGACCAACACTTTTTCAGACTGACTCATACACACACTCCTTTCTGCCGGTCGAAGCCGGTCATCTCTTGTAATTTACTGGTTATTTTTTCTTGTCGGCGAGACTCAAGCTCACTTTGTGCGCATCTTTGTCGATGTCAAGAATGACAAAACTCTTGCGCTCATTGAGTGTAAAGACTTTCTCTGGGTCGGCACCGCCGCTGCCCAGCTCGCTCACGTGCACCAGCGCTTCAACTGCTGGGCTAATTTGGACAAAGGCACCATACGGGGTAATGCGCGTTACTGTACCCTCAATGGTCTGGCCTTTAGTGAATTGATCCACCTCATCAAGCCATGGGTCCTTGGTGAGCTGCTTCATGCTCAGGCTTAGGCGATCTTTGTCGATGCTGATAATCTTCGCCTCAACACTCTGGCCCACCTTCACGTAGTCGGCTGGGTTGTTGACACGCTCCCAGCTAATCTCTGAGATATGGATAAGCCCCTCAATCCCTTCGACATTCACGAAGACACCAAAGTCTACCACACCAGTCACGACACCCTTGACGGTATCGCCAACTTTAAGTTTCTCAAAGTGAGCAGCCAGGCCATCCTTGATGGCTTCCTTTTCACTAAAGATCAGCTTTTTGGCCTTGCGGTCGCAGTCAAGGATACGCACCTTGAGTGTCTGGCCTACCAGTGTATTGAGTCGTGCCAAGATCTCATCCTTATCAGCACCACCCACCCGTGGGTAGTGCTCTGCTGATAGTTGCGATACTGGCAAAAAACCTCGCACGCCTTCATACTCAACCAACATACCACCACGGTTAGCGTTGTATGGCACCACTTCGATGATCTCGCCAGCATCCAGCTTAGCTATCGCTTCTTCCCAGCCACGGTCCCGAGCTGCTTTGCGTAGGCTCAGCAAGCTATAGCCATTATTAAGTTCGCTATCCACCACACTGGCTGTTACTTCATCACCAACCGCCAGCGCCTTGGCTGTGCTAATCTCGTGCCGTGGCACATAGCCAACCCCTTGCGGACCTAGGTCTATTAATACGTCTCGTTTGCGCACTGATAATACGTGGCCAGTCACGACCTCGCCGGTTGCTAGTTGCTTAACGCCGTCGCCAGCGAGCAAATCATCCATTGTTAAGGCTTGTGTTGCCATAAGTCTTGATACAGACTCCTCTTATTAATTATATTATTGAGACACGCCGGCAAAGCGACGCACCATTCCTCTGTATTATACACAAAGTCGCTTCGAGCGTCAAAACCCATGTATTTAGGTCTCATCTCTATGAATAGTTGGCTTAAGCGGATAATTGGCACAGCCAATCCATCACTCTAAAAATGTTCTGGCCCGATGAATCACAAAGCCTACTCGTTCTCACAATCGCTAACCTTCAGATATTTTCTTGTGAGATGGTACTCAAAACTATTACACCGTCATATACACAACGATGCCATAATCACAACATATATTATTCTCCCTTAACCAGAACCTGCCCCTGTATTGTACAAGGGCAGGTGTTGTATTATGCAATGAAATAATGTCAATGCTGTATGTTTTACAGCGCGGGTGTGCGCGACTTGCGATAGGCCAGTGCTACGCCAGCTAGACTGCTCACCGCCACAACGGCTGCCAGGCTCTCGGCTGGGCCAGTTTGCGGCAAGGCGCTCACTTGCTGGGTAGATTGAGTTTGCGAAGGAGTGCTGGAGTTGGTCGATGGCGTTGTGGCAGGTGTGCTTGAGCTTTGAGATTGAGTAGACTGAGTAGATTGGCTTTGGCTTTGGCTTTGCGTAGTCGTGCTCGATGCGCCGCTGGTTGCACCATTTGTTGCGGTCGATGTGGTGTTTTTCTTGTCTTGCGACTGAGTTTCTTTCGTCTCTTTGCTCTTGCTGGTCTCTGTTGATTTGCTGTTGAGGCTATCAACTAGCTTGTCGTTGGCGCTCTTATTGCTCTGGGTTGATTCCTTTTTCTTAGCGTCAGTGGTGGTAGTGCTTGCCACTTTCCGGGCGCTGCTGTTGTGGCTATTCTTGACGATTAAGACCCCGCCAACCAGTGCGAGTGTTAGCACTGTCCCGACGACGACGTATCCGATAATTGATCCTTGCTGCTTCATTGCCAAACCTTCGTTTACGTTACTCTTTCTATTATACCGTAATCGATCGCAAAACGCAACGCACAAGCTACACAAATCACCCATTGTGCCGCGCCTCTCACTCCACCCTTCTCAAAGCTCACCACGCATCGATACTTCGCACAGCCTACTAGGCATCGCGAGCGCGCTGTGCTACACTAATCATGACACGTACAATATACGAACAAATCATAATCTCTACCTCTGTCAAATCATGCGAAGTAATCATTGTTTCGCTCGCTGGTTCGCATGCCAATAAACGTGTCTATATCGCTACCACGTATGCCACTCGATCAGCTCATCCCCTACCTCACTCAGCATGCCCATGCGTCGGGCCTTGCGCCACTTTCTTTTCGCTCAAGCAGCCATTTTCATTGGCACTACCCAAGCCGCACGGTTTATTATGATCCGCACGATGCCCAGGCCACTGCCTACCTCCTCCACGAGTATGGCCATGCGCTCCTTGGGCACTGCGGCTATGCGCGCGATGTGCAGCTTGTTGCTATGGAGCGCGCAGCGTGGAATGCCGGCTGCCGAGTTGGAGCCGGCTGGCAAGTGACGGTCGATGATGACCTCATCGAATCTGCGCTCGACACCTATCGCGACTGGCTCCACGCCCGCTCGCGCTGCCCACACTGCAACGCGACTGGCCTGCAGCGCAGCGACGGCACATACACCTGCCTCGCCTGCTTCACCCACTGGCGCGCCAACAGCGCCACTACCTGCCAACTTCGGCGTTATGTTGTAAAAGACACGATGATATAACTCGGGCTCATTGTCGCAGTAATTCTCACACAATGCGAGAGAATGTCTCCCAAAAACAAATCTCTCATGCTTACATTGAAAGCTCGCTGTAGCAACTGGTTTTCACGCGCGACTAGACAGAGTGACACCCGCCTACCTCGTTTGGCGTCCAGCCTTCACTCTCAATCTTCACATTAGCCCCTTTCTCTGTGTCAAGGCTAACCCTTTCACACCCACCGCACCAAGCTTAAGGGTCAATTCATTATGACCAAACACACTCTACAGCCATAGCAGCAGCGCAAAACCACCATAAAAAAGCCGCAAATCCCCAACACAATATTCCAAAAACACCTCCCGGATCAGTGGGAGGTGTTTTAAGCGATACCTGCGTTACCTTTAGGCGGCAAGCGCAACGTCCGCTTGTGGAGCAGCCGCAGCAGCAGTATCGTCGGTCTTTTTGGTGCGGCGAGAGATCCGGCCGCCCTTAGCGCCAGCCACACGAGCAAGTTGTGGATTGGCCGCAAAGCCGCCAGTACGGCCATTCTTGCCGCCCTTGGCACCAATCTTGGCGTAGAAGTTAGGGTCTTTAGAGATGTTTTTTTGCGCAGCCTTCAGGCCGCCAGCTTTTGTTCCCGCCATAGGGTTACTCCTTATTTATATATTTACCAGAGGTACGTTGCCAGTATAGGCCAGCAAATCCTCGCTACATACCATATATGATATGTATCATGATTTAAATATAGCATACTGTATATGTTTTGTCAACGTTTACATGAGCATTTTCAGATTGCATTATTGGTATTGCATTTAAGACGCCTATGCTATATACTAAGTATTAGCTTTGGTTTGGGTCGTTTCCACCAAGGTCCACCACAACAATTCTCGTTTGCTGCGAGATTCGAGAATAAAAAAACAACCCTGCGCATACAGGGTTGTTTTTGATATTGAAAGCGCTTTGCTGTTTGTTGGGGTTCAGAACCAACTATACCCGCCGCTTTGGACTGCTCGACGACCAATACCATTTCGAGGGTGCGGTCGCTCGCTGCCTTGGCGCCGCTGGAGTGCCTCATACCCTTTTGCAAGCTGCGGATATAGCACATTCATGACATTAACCGCACCAGGCAATGCATCATCTTGGATCATACCTATCTCACTCCCAACACCTCCTTCCGTGCCAACACCAAAGATACCCACTTGCTCTGGCACAATGCTCAGTGCAGCATGGTGGTGCTGCGGGTCTGTGAGAGAAATATACGGCTCTCCAAGCGTAATAAACCGTGCATCGGGCAGATGAGTCATATCAACTATATGGGTTTTTATCGCATTGCTCACCATCCTCTGAGCAACTGGCTGGCCATTCTCATCTGAAGTGCAGGGGTAAAGCAAGCCAATACCGCGCTCATGGCTAATCGTCAGCGCCGCTCCAGTCTCTGGTGCGTAGAGCGTGTAGAGCACATCACTGCCATCTTGTGGCAACAGTCGGGCTTCTCGCTCTATATCAATTTGCATTCCATCTGGGCCAGTAACAAGCGCCTCTTGGCCATATGGGTTACTACCAGCCGGCACAGCAAATGCTCTTTGCTGCCGAGTGATCTTCTTGTCGTAATACAATAGATCGCCCGCCGAATGAATTGGTGGCTCACCATAGCGGTAGTTGATTGACGGTGGTCGTTGCTCTGTCATGAGAACACTCCTTTTTGGTTATGGTTATCACATCATCACTGTATTGCTATCAAGCTAATAACTACCCACCCGCGGCGCTCCACTCGCCCAAGCCACACCAAGTCGCAGAGCAAGCACCCCTCTCTAGCGATTATACAATAGAATGGTACGTTTGTACCAATAACGTTCTGGATTCTATATATTCAACGACAATTTGTCCACAAAAATACAGCCTCTCTTAGGCTGTATTTTCCAGTAGCCTGATGATGGCTATCAGTGATGCGTTCTACCTACATACGATGACTACGAGAGGTCCTGTCAACACTCTCTGCTGTCTTTGCCATCTCTCGCAACATCTTCACCCATGCTTATCGCTTAGCGATATCTGCTTCAGAGTCAGATTGGCTCGTGTCTTCTGACTCGGCTTGAGTCTCGAGAGGATCTTCTTTCTCAACCTGATAATACTCCCTTGATGGACGCCCATAATTATTATAACCCATGGTATATCTCCTTAAGTATTATATACTAATAACAAACCTGGTTATGGTCCAGTTCTTCGGCAAACTTCAACATCTCAAACCCTTCCAGCGTCCAGCCAATATAGCCGCCGCTTCGTCCGTTTTGCTGCCCTCATAACTTTGACTGGCATGTCGCTTCTCCTTGTTTTTGTTACTTAGACACTCCATATAATACTTTCTCTCTAGATTTTGCAAGCAAGTAGCAAACTTCGCACCTATGACCACCGTTAGATCTATCACTTCCCTCAACCTCTGTTACATCTCACCGACAAAAGACACCAGCATGTTAATGAAAGTAGCAACGCACGGCCAAAGTATCGTCCGAAGCATATTAGTATCAGGTTTAAGCGAACCGTACTTGCAAGCATCAAGTTGTTGATAAAAATCGTCTCCAAAGATAAAAGCCACCCTATTCGGATGGCTCTTATATAATTCGGCACCGTGCTAGTTTCCCACTAAAAGCAGTATAATCGCCGCTGGGGAGCTTAACTTCTGTGTTCGGAATGGGAACAGGTGTTTCCTCCTCGCCATGGGCACCGAAGTGGGGGTTTAGACGCTTGGTTCCGATATATTTCCTCGGTGGGCCAAACCCCTGCTTCGATGTCCATCTGCACGGTATGGTAATGTACGTGTCCACGACTGACAGTGGTGATATACACCAATCACTAGTTAAGTCTACCTCATCCACGCCACCAATGCAAGCATTAGCATCGTAGACAAGGACATAAAAAGGCAATGGGGCGATTAGTATGCTTCGGCTCCATGCATTACTGCACTTCCACCTTGCACCTATCAACGTGATCGTCTTTCACGGCCCTCATAGGGAAATCTCATCTTGAGGTCAGTTTCGCGCTTAATATGCTTTCAGCGCTTATCTGGTCCGCACATAGCTACCGGACAATGCAGCAGGTGGCCACAATCCGTACACCAGAGGTGCGTCCACCCCGGTCCTCTCGTACTAGGGGCAGATCCTCTCAAATTTCCTAACGTCCATACCGGATATAAACCGAACTGTCTCACGACGTTCTGAACCCAGCTCGCGTACCACTTTAATCGGCGAACAGCCGAACCCTTGGAAGGTGCTCCCCCTCCAGGATGTGATGAGCCGACATCGAGGTGCCAA
>CALJPD010000008.1 GCA_937981355.1 uncultured Candidatus Saccharibacteria bacterium
GCTGTTTGGTGCGGGGCTGCTCTCGACGTTCTTCGAGTACACCTTCCGCAGAGACCAGGAGGCGCACACGCTTGCTCGCTTCCGCCAGATCATCCGCGAAGAGGCTCCGGCGATGCGTGATGCGGTGGTGGAGGGCTTTGCCATCCATCCTGAGGACTTGAAGCGCGTGGCCACGCCGGAGCTGCTGGACAACATCGCCGCTAACGTCATGGCGCTGCGCCTGGGTGATGAGCAGTTCGCTCGGGAGATCTACCGCGACATCCGAGACCAAGCCATCCGCGCCGCTGAGCGGTGGTACGACGTGGCAGTGCGCGTTCGGCTCTCTACTGCAGTAGAGAGGAGTACCGCAGGTACTCCTCTGCTGGACGTCTCCGTGGAGTGGGAGTACACCACCGTGCCCAGCAGTGCCACCCGGCGTTTCGCGTGCGTGTCTGACCAGGATGAGTACAACGAGCTGCGCCAGGATGTGCCTACTACCTCTACCTGGTTCATGGCACCGCGCCCTGGCATGGACGCACGCAGCCAGGAGTCCTACGAGTTGCTCGAGCTAACTGTCGATGGCCGGCCTCAGCCGATCCGCCGTACCGTTCAGGCAACTGGCCAGACCTACCGCGTCGACCTGGACGAAGAAGCCAGGAGCGGCAAGCCAGTCCGTATCCGCCAGGTCTTCCGCACCATCACCCCGCAGTGGAGCCACCGGCTGTACTTCGCCGTCGCGCAGCCGACACGGGGCTGGTCACTGCGCCTGGACTACACAGACACCACCATTACCGAAATCCAAGTCAGTGACACGATGGCGACCACGCCGGCTTCCAGCATCGTCCATTCGCCGGAGGCTGTACCAGGTAAGGAGATCACCGTCGAGACCTCTAGTTGGCTACTCCCCCAATCTGGCGTGGCCTTCACGTGGGCAACCAAAGACGAGCTGCCCCAGACCAAGCAGCCTGAGGCAGTCGCCTCCTCGAGAGAGGGCTAGTTGCTAGGGATAGTCAGCTTCCGCCGTTCATCTCATCCACCTCCTCACCAGCTCGACCGCTACCGACAGCCACAGGATACATCGTCTTGAGATACATAGTCTCTGGATTGGAAGTCTTCGGCCGGTTGAGATGGAGCCGTGCCCACCGACCGCAAGCCACCGCTCTCACCAGCCACCGGTGAGTTCGGCCGGCGTGTGCGCGCCCGCCGCGAGCAGCTGGGCCTGTCGCAGGAGAAGCTGGCCGAGCGCACCACCCTGCACTGGTCGTACATCGGCCAGGTCGAACGCGGCCAACGCAACCTCAGCCTCCACAACATCCTCCGCATCGCCCACGCCCTCGACACCGACGCTGGTGGGCTGGAGGTGTAGAAGAAGGATCGACACAGCGCACCAACAGCACTGCGCCAATCCCAACGAACGACAATCAGTGAGTTTCTACAACTCGTCCTGCCGTGCCACGGCCTGTTCGTCCTCCTCTATTGCTCTATCCTCGTATCGGTCAGCCGCTTTCTTCAATAGTCGAGCTGTGTGCCGCGATGTCGAGCGGATCTGCTTACTCAACACCCGGTAGCGCTGTGCGCTCTCATGTTCTTGTTGGCCACCTTCGTAGACGCCGCGCACACTAGACATGAGGCCACGGTACGTTCCAGCGATAAATCCTTCGTCGAGATTCTCGCTTCCAACTTCGTCAATGAGTTTACATACCGCTGGCAACGGCCACTCTCCGGCACTATTTTCAGGGCTATTGGCGAGAACTCTACCGATTTCGTAGTCGCCAATGTCTGAAAGGTCGGCAACAGCCAGTCCCTGTCGCGCAGCCTCAACCCATCGTCGCATTACCATTACATCAAACCTGCCGTCTGCCCTCATGCCGGGGCAGCCACGCCAATCATCAAACACGCTTCTGGCAACCCTATATGAATCAACGCGACGCAACCCAAGCATGTTCTTTCTGCTGTGCACCACCTCCAAAAGCTTGACGAATATTCTAGAATCAGTCGCAAGGATGTGATTAAGTGTAGCCAACTCCCGATTACGACCGAGCAAAGGATAAAGCAAAAGCTCCAGTCTTACAATGTCCCTCTTATTAGCTTTCAATTCGACGAGATGATCAAGTACCTTACCAACCTCATCCGACAACGAATGGTTCCAGCTCAAATCTCGAGCTAGCGCTACATTGAGTAGACCAATTAACACGTCCGCAGTCAAATCGGTCGCATCACCTTCTTGCTTGGCAGATTGGATCGATAACGACACGCTGACGATCGCATCCCAGGCGCGTCCGCACGCAACCAGCCGCTCAATCGCATACCGCATGTGATTCGGTGGTAGCACACCAATCTCCGCGGTTTTCCAGTACGCATTGTCATCGTCTTGACTACGCGCGACAACCTCCCAGTAGTCCCACTCAGCTGGCACACGGCGCAGGGCAGCAGCACGCTGCGCGGCAGTGAGCCTTGAATCGTCAAGCACAGCCTGCAGCCAAGACGCACCACGTCGCTCTAGTGATCGACACAAGTAGCCATCCATGACAGTTACCAGTTTCCTGTCAGAACTGTCCGCCCAGTACGCGATGTCCCAGAAATTGAGCTCCTGCCGATCTGCCAGCATCCATCCTAGCACCAATGACGCAACTGCCCTCGACGCAAGCAGAGCAAGGTCGTCGATAGCCTGCGGCCCCGCGAGTATCTCACCAAGTGCCTCTTGCCGACGCGCCTCCACCTTTTGAGCGTAGTCATCAATGTCGCGGTGCAGTGCACAATCGAGCAGACCAGGATTGTGGTTGAACAAGTAGAGGTGCCGCAGAACAGGTGAAGTGGGCTTCCACCTGTCAGACAACTCCAAAAGGCGATCGACTTCCTCTTCCGGCAGCGACCACTCCGCAGCCCTGTGGTGATAATGGCTGGTAGCTAGCTGACGCAATGTGTGCCACACTAAGTAGCGATCGTCGTCATCAAACTCTTCGGACGACGAAAGCTTGCTGAGGTGATCAATAATCTTCGTCCTGTCTTCCGACAATATGCCACGATTGATGTGATTGATCAATCGCTTAAGGTTTGATGGTGTGACATCACTCCAGGTGAGTGCACGCTGGACGAGACCATGGAAGAAGGAGCTCCGTTCTTCCCACTTTACCGGCTTGTCGGTGAGTGGACACCAATCTGCGCGAAAGTGAGGCGTGGCTGGTGGCGTAATGACCGCCGAATAGTCGGGCCATAGCGCGAACAGTAGATCCCACCCGACAGTTGCCGAAATCCGTTTGACAGAATCAAGCGCGGCAAGCTTCTCACCAGACGGAACCGTCGTGAAATTAGCCCAACCGCATAGTATGGCGGCGAGGCTCTCATCAGGCCGATTACCACGCTGCTTGTCATCCGTCGGATTGGCGGCAAGCAAGGTTAGACATTCGATAGCATCGTCGAAGTATTCTTCAGACCAAGCGAGTACCTCGAGTGCCCACAGCAAGTGAGGGTGGAACCAAGGATCACCAAACAGTATGTCGTTACTATCTGCATAGTATGCTCGCAGCAACGAGGAGGCGTCTTGCCTCAGGTTTTTTATCATGACATCAATGAACTTCTGCGGTGCGGCTTCTGCGAGATATCGCAGCCGTGGACCTATCAGGTTCCAGACGCGACCGGAGTCATCTCCTACTGCCTGATTAAGTAGTTGGTTGGTAATGTCAACAACGTTGTCTCTCAATTTGCCGGACAGTGCGCCGTCTCCATCCATAGAGCCAACCATCGCAAGGCTCCGCGCAATGCCACTCTTCAGTTCCTCCGAGTACTGAATCTGCGACGTGGGCTGATTGAGCTGCTGTTCAACCTTTTCTAGTGGATTCAAGCCATATGACGGATTGGCCTCACTCAAGACATCAAGCACCAACTGCTTCCACCGCTCAATGACACCATCTGTAATTCTTGACGATAGGCAGCGGAATGCTTCTTCAAGGGAAGCGAATCGCCAGACCGAGCCAGAATGACTCATCACATGGTCGTTTACGTCAGCGCGCTGCTGGCAGAGCGACGTCACCGTATCGTAGTCACTACCGGCCAGCGCCGCTATCGCCTGCGTATCCTTGTCATTATTAGCATCCCACGCACCAACGAGTGTCAGCGCCGCCAGCATTGGCGCTGAGGTATCGGTGGCCCACATGGGCGTCTGAATGGCAGTGTTACACGTTAATGCTCGGACAAACGACGGCATATTTCGCCGGGCAAGCCCAGCAAGATATCCCGCCTTTTGGAAGTTGACACCACAGTCATTCAGCAATGACTGCACGTCGGGTCGCGATACACGCGGCAGCTCTACGTCCACCTTTCCATACACAACTTGCTCTCGGTCAACGATTTTGATTACGTGATGACCATTATCAATCGCTAGCTTCGTTTCATCACCATCGACTGCCGGAATCAGGATTGACTTCCCGGCCTGCCGAGAAATTCGATTCCAAACGCCTACAGACTTAACGATGATGACTGACTGGTCAAGAGCATCCAGTTGATTCTCAGCGTCGGCCGCGAGACTCGCGTATATGAAGGCGAGGCAGTCGTCACGCCAGTCCGCTTGAATCGTGATGGTTCGCGGTGCTTTGGTAAGCAGCTCTCGGAGTTTGTCTCGAGTCGATTCTCGCCCAGCTGTAAACATGCTGAGTGGCAACTCCGGATGAGTCGCCTGATGAAAACTACCCCACCACTGATCGAGCGTTTGCGCCTTATCAGGCTGCTTGCCAAGGTGTTCAGAAATCCAGTAGTGCGAAGATGGCGACGTCTCCAGCCACGCTTCTAGATCATCAGCGTCAAGTGCCCATACATTAGCGAATTTTTCCTCACTTCGTCGCTCTTCTAGCCACTTGTCTTTATCACTCCATCGCCGGGGTGTGGCAAATACGAAGACATGGCTAGCGGCATCATTCTGCTTAGCTCGCTTATGAAAGTCCTCCGATGCTTTGCTAGCGATCTTCTTATCGGTGCCAAACTCAAATATTAGGGACCCTGACGGCAAAACAGAGACCGGTTCGTCCGACTGAGCGACTCCGTCGTAGCCAGGCACGTTCACACCGTTTCCGGCGCGCACCGAGACCTCAGATATACCCGGAGTTTCGTGGAGGAGACGCCGAATAAGTCGCGGAAAGTTCTCCTGCGCATCGCGGGCGTCACTATCTGGCCAGGAATTGAGATAATCTGCGGTGATAAGTTCTGGATTCTTCATGCTTCTCCTCATTTAGCAATCAGGCACAATACAGCGTCTGAACCACTTTTGAGTACATCAGACAGCCAAAGCACCTGCGCATATTATACGCTTACTTACCGCTATCTACTCCGCTATTTATCTCAGTTTGGTCACGAATATTGTTCCGGTTTCATTTGGAATTATCGGCGCTGCTCGGTATATGCAAGACTCAACGACTTCCCATAGTTTCACAATCATTGTATACTGATTGGAGTAATGCAAGTCTATACATCAAAATATCCGCGTTTATCTGGATCATCCTATGATGAAGTATTGAAGAGGGCTCGAGCCGAGTATCATGTCGTCGCACAATCAAGCAAACGACAACCATATGTGAGGTCGAAGTATTTCAATAGCAGCAAGATTTTTCTCGACGTATTTTGGACTCACCTGATGCAGAAGCACCCAAAGGAACGACGGAAAAGGCTCAAGTTCTACAAAGCAGCACTTGACCTGCTTCGTCATTCTCAGATCGCACCAGATACTATTTTTCGGACAGATGATCTCAACATTATGCTGCACCGCTTTTACGGCGTCACGAAAGACGGTGTGTACTTCTGCGTGCAGGTTAAGGAAGACAAGCGTACTGGCCGCAAGGACTTCATGTCAGTCTTTGATAGGAAACCGCGTTAAAGCTCACCAAATAAAAATCTCCCGCTGTGTGGCTTAGAAACCATCCGCCGGAGATCCTGGCGACACGGTGTTGGCCTGTGTCTACTTATGATTATATGCTTTTTTTGGCGATGTCAATAGTAATTTCCGGAATCACGTCGAATACTGATCACCGCTGGCAGGGTACGCAGACGGATCTTGTGGTGTATTCGTGCTCGTTCTGACTTCACCTTCTACGAGAATCAGAACTGCTAGCAACGCTAAAGTACTTGCCGGGCCCAACCTGCGGCGGCAACGAGAGAAGACAAGTAGTGGCGTACTGACTCTGTCTGCCTCCACTCCCCCAGCCATCAGTCAAGCCTGTGCCGCTACCAGATGCTTGCTCACCGTATCCCGGCCGAAGCCGAGCTCCAGCCCGATCTCGATGT
>CALJPD010000009.1 GCA_937981355.1 uncultured Candidatus Saccharibacteria bacterium
CTTGTGATAAAAGGTCAATGATATCGACACCAAGAAAATCAGCAAGTTTGCCAAGTTCTTCACTGCTCAGCTCGCGCTCGCCTTTTTCAGTTGCCACAACACTACTGCGACTCACGCCAATCGCTTTTGCTATATCGTCTTGTGATAACCCATAGATTGCTCGGAGTTCGCGCAGATTCTTTTTAAGAGTCATACTGCTTCCTTTCACTTATACGTCCAGCATACTACATCGCACGTGGATATGTCAATATTACGACGATTTGTTTATATAATTGACATATGAGTGATCACATCAGACCCAGATAAGGACGGCAACCACAGACTCTAGCGTCCGCAATACCTCGTATCGTTCTTTGTCCCTATTACTAAAGATGACAAAACTGGTGAACTACAGAATATCAGAATATACTCAAAAAAGTGTTTCGTGGCTCAAAGCATATCAAAATAAAGTGAAGTCTATTCGGCAGATACTCGTCGTGCTCTTTTTGCTCGATGAATAGCACCGTGTCATCTTTGATAAGTAGTTGGTCGACATCAACCAGTAAGTCGAGAGCAATGCGTGGTACCTTGGCTTCGAGCTTGCCCGATACAAGTGTTTCATCCAGTGGTACTGTTTCATCGAGGTATTTCTTTGCTACTTCTACATAGGTATCATCGCGCTCAATACCAATATATTCACGTCCTAGTTCTTTTGCGGCAATTGCGGTTGTGCCACTACCGATGGTATCGACAATTCGCGCGTATAAAGACCCGGCACAGGCTATTCTGGTTGTGTGCCGTGCAGTATAATGACGGTGTGACTATTATGCAGTATCTTAGCGATCTCAAATACCCTCCTCAAAACTACAAAAGTATGACAATCGACGGCGGTGGGTTCACGGAGTTTGGTGAATTATTTCGCCAACTCCGCTCACACTGGGTTAAAGTTGAGTTTCTCCAAGAATATGACGAGACAGGGTCAAAAGCCTATGAATCATTCATACGAGACGACTATGACGACGCTAAGCGACGCGTGACAAAGGATGTGAAGTCCCAGTGGGTATATGAGCATTCCAAGCAATACAATGTCAGTATGACGCGTATTCGCGTTGTCAAGTATCCAATCTCACATTACCTTCTCCGCTTTGAATACCATGCGTACGTTGCCGATGAGGAGATGGGTGAACAGATTTTTGTCGTACCGTGGTCTGAGATTTCAGATGTCATCTCTAAAACTGGTATTTCTGACTACCTTGTATTCGACGGGGGAAAAGTGGTTGCTTTGCTCTATGACGAGCATTCATCGACAGTACAAGAGGCTCGTCTTGTCGAATCTCAGGAAGAGGTTGCACGTTACATTGCTATGACTCAGTTTCTTCTCGAACACAGTGTGCCGCTTAAGCAAAGTGAGTTAGCACGCATCGCTACAACAACGCGACGTAAGTAACCATCTAGAGAGATTCCCCTTCTGGTATTGGTACATAAGTTCTAGATTGGCGTGCAGCTACGCGTAAGAGGGATGTAGAATCACTTACTGCATCGTTGGTCGGGCATGCTTGAAGGCCCGTGAAGCGTTGGTCGATAGTTTTGACGACTAAGCCTCTGTTTACCAGTAAGTCCATCTGCTTTAAACCAAGTCGGTACTGCCAGTACTGTCGCTTTTTCTGCCAGCGCTCTTCTGGCTGGTGTCATGTATGTATCAGCGGTTTCATCAGTTTGCGGGCGCGCATCACTCACCGCTACTTCGCCAGTTGGTGGAAAGGGGGTAATTTTACTCCGCGGATATCTGTCTGCTGGTCCTCTCCTGTAGGCAGTCGTCACAAATCCGCCGTGCGTGTTGTTCATGGTTATGGTCTCCTTTTTTGTTATGATGCTAGATATTCCGCAGTCTCTTCGGTGATAAGCTGGTTCAATACGACGTCAAATTCTTCGCTATACTTCCAACCAGCAAGCGTCAGCATGTTAAAGCCTATGTAGCATGTATCAAGATCGATATCACTGTAGCGCTGGTACTCCATGACGTCTATAAGCACACGACGGACAAGCTCTGGCGTTAGTTGAGCAGCTGTTGATTCCTCATTATCTGGGCTAGGTGATCCTGCTTCAGGTAAGCCTGTCTGTATCTTCTCTGCAACATCAGCAGCAAAATCCATTGCCGTATTGGTCTGGATTGCGTATGCATAACGCTGACGCCCATCAACTGCAGCGTGAGCAGCGTGCTCTTGTTGTTGGCAGCGCCTGCGCAGATCGCGCCAGCGTTGCTGAGCTGACTCATCACGAAAGACAAGGGATGTATCAGTCCTGCGCTGCCGTTCGTGTTCACGCGTCAGTGCTGTTTTTGCATTATTTTTACCGGGAATCTCAGGGTCTTTCATGTCAATACTATAGCATGTGGTTGCACATCTGCGTAGTATCCATGCTGGTTTTTATAAATGAGATAGACATTTATTTCTGATCGACTGCCAGCCCCTGCCGAATCTGCGCTGCGCGTGCCTCCCCTACCACTGCCGCTAGCTCTGCCTGGCTGGCGCGCATGATACCGCGCACGCTGCCAAACTGCCGCAGCAGTTTTTGCTTGGTTTTGGGGCCAACGCCAGGGATGCCATCGAGCGCACTTTTGACGCCAGCTTTGCGCTGCAACGCTGTGTGGTAGCTGACGGCAAAGCGGTGCGACTCGTCGCGGATGCGCTGGAAGAGTTTGGTAATATCACTGGCTGCAAGCGGCATAGTAGCTGCCTGGCTGGTACTGCTGGCTGGCTGTTCCTGCACGGCAGAAGCAGCGTGGGCCACCTCTGGCTCATACACCGCGGCACTACCCCGCAAATTCTTGGAGTGCGCGCCAGCATTACGCTGCCCCGGGTGGAGGTTAATCACATAGACATCGCCATCCTCATGCACGGTGATGCCGCTCGGGCGCTCGGCTTGCAGCTGGTGAATATACGCCAGCCCCACCTGCGAGCCAGTTTTGTGTACCAAGATCTCTTCCTCGCGCTTGGCAATGCTGATGATCGGCACATGCACCCCACGCGCATCGCGGGCCGCAATCGCTGCCGCCAGCTGGCCTTTGCCACCGTCAATCAGCAGCAGACTCGGCCTGCCCCAGCTCTTGATATGGCGCTCACTCAGGCGGCGAAAGATGACGTCATGCATATTGCCAGTGTCGTCGTTTTTTTCGCTAACTTTAAACTTACGGTACTCGGCCCGGTCACTCACACCATTGCGAAACACCACCATGCTCGCCACCACCTGGCGGCCGCTCATGTGGCTGATATCGTAGCCTTCGATGCGGGTTGGTTCGCCGGCTAGCCCTAGCAGCGTGGTTAAGTCTGCCAAGGCCCGATCCTTACTAATAGCCAAAAATTCCTTATCGCCAAACATCACCCGGCGCTGCAGCTCCTGCATAGCGCGCAGCTTGTTGCGCAGCTGGGCGGCCCGCTCAAATTCGTGTAGCCCCGCGGCTGTCTTCATATCGCGCTCGAGCTCGGCAGCGATAGCTTTGCGGTTGCCTTTGATGTAGCTAATCAGCGTGCGCAGGTTGGCTTTGTATACTAGCGAGCCGTCGCTGATTTTGGGGCTCAAGCCTAAATCCTCATCCAGCTTTGACTGCCCAGGCCGGCGCTCACGCGTTAGGTACGGGAAGATTGGCCGCAGGTGGCGCAGAGCTTTTTTAAGTGCAAAGCCATTGTAGAAGGGGCCGTAATAGTCAGCGCCATCGTCCGCCGGGTTGCGCGTCAAGCTCACCACTGGCCACTGGCTCTTCATATCGATCCGCACGAAGGTCTGCGATTTATCATCGCGCAGCAGCACATTGTAGCGCGGCATGTAGCGCTTGATCATCTCGCTTTCCAGAAAGAGGGCGTCCACCTCACTCTCGGTCTCGATCCAATCCGTATCGTGGATCTCCGCCACCAGCGCCATGGTCTTGTTGTCCCGCCCGCGCGAATCCTGAAAATACTGCCGCACTCGGTTGCGCAGCACTGCCGCCTTACCGACATAAATCACCTCCCCGCTGGCCGACTTATGAAAGTACACCCCCGGGCTGCGGGGTAGTGTTTTGAGTTTGGCGTGGAGGGCGGCGTTCATACTTTCTATTATAGCGCGAAGCTACTGCTTGCCGGTAAACAGCCGAAACAAATTATCGTGCTCGCCTTGAGCAAGCTTAACAGCCCAGTCTCTCGTTTCAAGATCTGCCAAAAGACGTGCTTTAAGCGCAGTCAAGCCAAGTTTCTGTCGCGCCTGTTTGACCTTCTCTGCTTGCTCAACAAAGGCAAAAAATTGCTCGCGATATTCCGTTGGGATATCGCTGATCTTGCCATTTGGCATGACAACGTTCTCGAGCCCTGTTAGTTTTCTTTCGTCCTTTTTGCGCACACCAGTAATCGATCGATTCATATACGCACCAAGCTGAGCAACGGGGCCAAGGATATTACAAACTGTTTCACCGTCTTGCTCAATACGCCAAGGGTCAAGGCTTTCAAGTGGAATCTTCGTTTCGCTGCCAGCAAGACGCCAGTAAAGTTCCTTTTCACCTCCCTCGTCCTCTTTGAGATAGCGATCACCAGTGAAATGGCTCAAACCTTTGAGTGTATTCATTAGTGGAGTGCCATACGGCTTGAGGCCAAATGCCGAAGGGACAAGCAGTCCACCCAGCGCATCTTCCATTTCATCTCGATATGCTGTTACTGTATCTGTCGTATGCACTAATGTGTCGAGATCTCGCACCGTGCCATTATTCTCACGCCGCCGCGGCAGGTAGATATTACCAATCCGCACCACACGATCATCCCAATCGATCTCCTCAGCATGAGTCACTGCGTGTAAACCGAGCCCACCAACCACAGTATAGCGAGCATCTCCCACGTCTTCCATCCGATTGTGAAAATCTGCTGCAACTAATGTGAAATATGAATTGTCTAGGGTTGTTTCTGGGGATCGTCTCATACACCTTGTTATAGCATACTATTGCGATGAGAGAAAGTATTATCATGAAATTACTGGCCTCTGTTGTGGCCGTTCTGAGCTTGTTTGCTGATTATTTTATCTTTGTTCGATGGTCTTGTTATTTTTATTAATTTGTGATATAAAAATAATTGTATGAGCACCATCACTACATCTAGGTCAAGAGAGTCGGCCAAGCTGGATATTATATCATTTCGGGAGTTATCCGAAGCAGATCAATCTACCGCTGCCGAACGCGTTGCGGCAATGATCGCAAATCGCGACAAAGAAGGTGCGCTCATGATCGAATTCACCCCCGAAGAAATTATAGCTAGGTATCTTGGTGTACTTGCCTGCCTTTCGCTCGATGAGAGTGATGCGCCACTCATTGTTGGTTATGTCGGCATCCTTGACCCAACAATACACTACCCTAATGGCGGCCATAGTCCACAAGCAATGGCTGAGGTGAATAGCTTAATCGTCGATCGCGATTATCAACAGCGTGGCATTGGCCGTGCACTACTCCAGACCTTAACTAGTGCAGCACTAGAGAAAGATATTATTCCTTACGCCTTTTGCAACAGCAACAGTCAGTCAATTGCTGAGTCCTGCGGTTACCGCAGAGCTATCCCCGGTGATCTACCACCAAATGCCTACGATCTGTGTGCTCGATGCCCAAATAATCCACGCAAACAGTCCAGTAATATGCAGCACACCAATCCTACCCCTCGCGACCTCCCTCGCTGCTGTGATACAGTAATGGTATATGACGACAACCACACGATACAAAACCACGCCGCTGCCTGATGCGATTGCTCAAACAATCGACCTAACCAAGCAGCTCATTGCCATACCATCTGTCTCAGGCAATGAGGGGCAGATATTAGCTGATATTGCCCGGTGGCTCATGCCTGTGTGTGATGATGTCATCACCAAGCCTGGCTTCACTGCTGGCGTGATTCGGGCAAGCCAGCAGCCCGCTCAACGTGCCGTGATACTCTGTGGGCATGTTGATACGGTTTCACCCGGTGATGTGTCTGCCTGGCAGCACAATCCATGGCAACCGTGGGTAACAGATGGCCGCCTCTATGGCCTTGGTGCGAGTGATATGAAGGCGGGTGTTGCTCTCCACATGACGGTCACCGCCAAATATGCTCAGCAGCGCCGTGATGATCTTGACGTTTGGTGTGTTGCAGTTGCACATGAAGAGATAGATGGTGCTGGATCGGCCGCCTTTGCGCAGTATTTTTCACACGCCGCCCAATACGATGAAGCGAGTTGTATTATCGCTGAGCCAACTGATGGGCGGATTGAGATTGGTCACCGAGGCAATCGCTTTGTCGAGCTGGTATTTGAGCGTGTATCGAGCCATGCATCGCAAGAAGCGGCCTATCAGGTTAGCTCGCTCCCCGCCATTATGGCGTTTCTTCATGACGTGCCAGTAATCCAACAGAAACTCCACACCGCGTACCGTCACGATATTCTTGGCGAGCCCACAATGACGCCAACGCGCATTGCGCCAGAGGGGTCATATTCCAGCAACAAGACAGCTGGGGCTAGCTATCTGGCTGTCGATATCCGCACCACACCAGCGCTCGATGCCGACTTCACACACTGGATAGAAACACTGGCGCAGCGCTACCAGTTCTCATGGCGCAATGCTACGGACCCAGCACCATCTGCCTTATGTGCACCAGACGCACCAATTCTCCGCCAGATGCAAACGCTTGTGCCTGGTGCAACGCCCGTCATCAGCCGTGGTGCCACCGACCAAACCTTTTATCAGGCAATTGGCGTCGAGACGGTTATTTATGGACCCGGTGACTTTGACCAGGCACATACAGTTGATGAGTCTATCTCGCTCACACACATTGCCCAAGCATATGATGTGTATTGGCAATTACTTACTCATTTGTAGGTGGCAATTAACCTATGCCGTTAGGCAATATATTACTGAATACCCCTGCCCCCCTATTACACAACCATCTCGTTTTCTTTTATAGTGACGTAGAGAGTGCCTGCCGCACTCTCTGTCGCAACACCGGGATAACATCTGCCTCAAACCACGGGTTACGCGTTCGCCAGTGAGCAGTCAGCGGCGATGGATGAACTAGTGGAAAATACTGTGGCAAATACTGCGCAAAATGCGCCACCGTTTCTGTTAGATTCTTCTCTGCCTGGCGGGCAAGATAGTACTTCTGTGCATAAGCACCAACCAGAATCGTTAGGCGCACCGCTGGCATCTGGGCACGGAGCTTTGGGTGCCATTTCTCAGCAAACTCCTTGCGTGGTGGTAAGTCACCGTGCACGCCCTTGCCGGGGTAGTAAAAATCCATTGGGATGAGCGCAAAGAGATCGGGGTTGTAAAATTGCTCATCGCTCACGCCAAGCCACTGCCGCAAAAGACGCCCGCTGGCATCATTCCACGGCACTCCCGTCTCCTGAGCAATACGGCCCGGCGCCTGGCCAACAATGATGATGCGCGAGCTGGCCGAGGCGCTATAGACTGGCGGCCAACCCTGCGCCGTAAAATCTGCATTCATCGGGTCGGCACAAATGTGCTCGTAGAGGAGCGGCTGTGATTGCGCATTTGTCATATCTTTAGTATAGCGAAGTTGTGTAGCTAGCTCAATTGCTCACCAGCCGCAGGTTATACTACCGTATTAAACGTACCTCTTATACACGCAACTACATTTAAAATTTAGTCGATGCTTTTCAAAAGTTGTATCTGTGCCATGCGTTCGTCACGCACTGCCGCTTCATCATTTGGGTACATGATGTTGATCAGGGTGATAGCAAAGTCGCTTGCCCACAGCCCGTGATATTTCACGTGCGGACTCGCCGTGAGTTGCGCCATGGTTCGCAAGAAGCGCTCCACTACTCGGTCGGTTGCGGAGCGCGCCTGGCGGCCAATCTGAAAGCTCGCGTTGCGGGCCGCGTGGTAGTTCGCCTCGCCAGCAAGCCACTGTTCCATGCCAGCATACGCGTCAGCAATCTCACTGTTATATGGGAAGGTGTGGCCAATGAGCTTGTGTAGTCGATGGCCATATGCGTGGCAAAAGCGCACGACTTGCTGGTGTGTCTTAACGTCATACACGGCAATAAATTGCTGGCGCAAAGCCTCGTCGTCGGCAATAGGCCCAAGCGGGCGTTGATAGGCGTAGATATTCATTAGTCCTCCAATGTTAGCTCAATTATCTTCTGAAAGGTTTTGCCATTACGGATCGTCAGCTGCTTATAAAACCGGGCTTTGAGTAGCTTTTTATGATAGTTTGATGTAAGATAATCGGCTTGATCATGATTACAATAAAAGAACGCCGTACGCCCAAAATGGAGCTGCTCGCGATCGTTCGCCCAGGTAGCCGTTTCTGCCTCGATAGCCGCCTTGTCCGCCTCTGGTAAATAGAACAGCGCATCCCGCCGGTAGGCCGTGTCGTCCTGCCACCAGCTCGGTAACTGAGCCACCTCTTGCCGGAGCGTGGCAGCACTGATGATGATAAACGGCACTGGGAAGTCATAGGTCGCGTCAAAATAGCGCGCCAATGTGCGCTGAATCACCTCCTCCGGCTCGCTGCTATCAAAAAACAGATTGCCACTATTGATATACGAGACGACGCTGCGAAAGCCCAGCTCCATCAAGTCCGCCTTCAGGCGATCCATACTTACCTTATGCTTGCCGCCAACATTAATACCGCGGAGCAGCAGCGCGTAGCGTATTGATTGTGCTGTGGTATGGTGGAGCGTGTGCATAGTGCTATTATACAAGGATGCACGGCGAGCGTCACGTTGCTGAGCGGCGAATCATAAACCTGAGGTTGACACAGCTCCCCACATCGAGCTGGTTTACCCGCCGCACCTTAGCAGGCAGCGGAATAAAGTGGGTGCCATCACCCATTGGCAGCAGTGAGGTGTCCCACGACACCCCTCCCACCACCGCATGAACCGCAACTAGGCCACGCACCGCCAATGGCTGGAGCACTTCTGTATATCTCTGCGGCACTGCGACATAATACCAGCCACCTGCTTGCGGAAATTGCTGCACCCGCCCATCAATGATATACGTGCACATCACCCGTCACTCTCTCCTGCTTGCTGAACGATGTCGACTGTTACACCACTTGGATCACGCACGCAAAAGTGAGTCTGGCCCCATGCCTCGGTGGTGAGTGGATGGGTGATTGCAACATCACAGCTCTTAATCCGCTCATATTCACTGGCAGCATCAGCGACCTCAAGTGAGTAAATAATGCCATGACCACCAAAGGCCGCTTGGAGATCTTGTGGCTGGTTGGCAAGGTGTGGCTGCATCAGGCCGATCTCTACACCACTATGCCTATGCAAGAGCTGCACATACCAATCGGCTTCGAATACAACCTCAAAACCAAAGAGCCGACAATAGAACTCCTTACATTCCGTTATCTTTGTGGTAATTGTCACAGGATATAGTGCGTGCATATGCGCTCCTTTATGTTAATGGTTATGTCATTATAGTAGCGTGGTAGCACTCTCTCGTATTGTATATTTCGGACATTATGCTTGGTATGTCTTGTGGTAGTGCTGCGGTGTGTACTGCGTAATACACTGAAAACGATGGATATAGTGCGACTGGTCGGCATAGAGCTCTCGCCAATCTTCTGTAAAGCTCCGCTGAAACTGAACAATTGTCCGCAGTGCTCGAGGTGAAAAGCCAGTTCGCTGGCGAACAATCCGCCGCAGATGCCGCTCGGAGCAGCCCAACTGCTGAGCGATCTGGGTAATCGTATGCTGGCCATCAAGCCGAGCAATGACCTGCATGATAAAGTCATCTGCCTGCACCAGGCTACAGTCAATCATTCGTTGGATGCAAGTTGCGAGGATGTCTTGCTGCTGAGTAAAGCTATGTTGTTGCAATGAAGCAATAATATCTGTGACAGCCCAGCCAGCAAGCCGCTTAATAGGTATCGCCGTGCCAACAACTGCATCGACATCACCGTGATACGCACCAGGATGCAGGCGTATCCCCACATAGTGAAATCGCCGGCCCAGTGCTATCCGCCAGGCGGTTTGGCGCGGCGTCATAATAGAGGCGCTGCAGTCATCTAGATCAAAAACAATATCAATACACGCATCGGGCAAAATTGTGTAGTAGAAGTTGTGCGCCCGTGGCTGCGTTGTCTTTAGCTCCCATAGACAGTACACATAGCGAGCGTGCGCTACCTGTGGTGGTATTTCGTCATACCGCACACAACGAGCAGCCGCTTGCATGATGCCATTTTGCTGAGGGGTGTATGGAGATCTCATATATTATGTGCCGAAAATAATGCGCAGCCAAGCACCTCTATTGTACCACGGCGTCACTCACTACTCAGGCAGCAGCCAGTGACCACTCAGCAAGAAGGTTGCCGTATCTGCAAGCAGGATAAGCCCGCACAGTATGATAACTGCTGTAATGCTCGAGCGAATGAGCGTGCTGTATCGGGCTCGCACCCGCTCGAACCAGTTTATGAGAGGCTGGTGTCTATCGCACATAATCACGACGACGAGGCCAAAAAACAACCCTTGGATAACAAGCAACCACACCAAACACATCAAACCCAGCTACGCCAAGGCCAAATGCAAGTGCAACAACATTCATAGTATCTAGTATTCCCTATAACCAACGCCGCACTCGCCGGCAGTACCACTCGTAGCGCTCACCAAAAACGTGGTGGATGGTGTGCTCTTCGATCGGGATAATGAGCCAGTTTAGTACGCCAAAGCACACCACTGGGCACAGTAGCGCTAGCCACGAGCCACTGGCTAAGGCACAGCCAAGCACGGCAATGGTATATCCAAGATAGAGTGGATTGCGCGAGAAATTGAACGGCCCAGTGGTGAGCAGCTCGCTTGGCTCATCGAGCGGGTTGGTTGAGGTTTTCGCCCGATGCAAAGCATGCACTGTAGCACCCGTCAGTAGTGCTGCAACAACAATACACGCTACCCCAGCGAGCCACAGATCACTTGCGATCACAATCGTCTCTGGCCACAGCCACGCAAGCGCAAAAGCAAGAAATCCAAGCCCGAAGAGATATGCATCAGGAAGGTAATTATATATCATATGCTTCTTCATGCGTATGATTATACCACTTTATTACTGATGTGACATAATCATGATAGTATATTCTTACCCTGTGCGCATCATCCCTAATTCGTTTATCGGAGATGCGCTGCCTGCAGGGCATCATACACACTTGGCACAACTCGCACTAGTCCTTGCACGGCGATGTCTTGCGGTGCAGTGCGTGAAAAAACCGGACAGTCTTGGGCCGTCGCAAAGCCAATTTCCATTGCTGCGCTCAGTCCAACATAGCCATCTGGAGCATGAAGCATCACAAAATCTGCTTGACAAATTGCTGATAAATGCCATGCTTCGATCGCTTGTGGCGATATACCTTGCTCGGCAGTGTCTCGCACAAATGCTGCATTATCAAACTGCATCCGTCGTGGTGATAAAACTTGGCAGCCAGTTACAACAAGCTCATCATAGGTCCGGAAAAGTCCGTCTCTGTCACGCGTGTATGAGCCGCAAAGCACCGCCCGAGGTGGTTCAAAATTCCGTCGCGCCATATTCATATATCACTTCTGTTAGTTCACCATGCCCATCAATACATGCCGCCATTTCGCGCATGAAGCTCTTATATTTCTTTGGTTCATCATTCATCACTTCGCGCGTGCGCCAGGCATTTTTGCCGCCTTCAAATTCTTTGACCATCGTGCCCGAGACGGCATCGCAAAACATCAGATGAAATAGTTTGTCCTCAACGATTTCATTTGTTTGGCTGTGACGAACCCGCTCGTGATAGACACCGCGGTGCACAAAAGTACCGCGCAGTCCTGTCTCTTCAGCAAGCTCACGTGCTGCCGCTTCAACAACAGACTCCGCCCAACGTACTTTGCCAGTTGGCGTACCCCAAAAACCATAGTATGGACGCTTAAGCCGCTGCTGCAGGAGGTATTGCTTCTCACCATGGCGCTGCCGCTCAATAACAAGTAATACCGCCACTTTTGGTTGACGCTCAATCACACCAGCATCAGTATCTAGCTTATTGGCATATTCTTTTCCTTTGATCGAAAGCATATAGCCATCAGCTGTTTTTGTCACGTAGCCTAAGGCGACTAGTCGTTTGATGTGAAATTTGACATGGTCGCTATCAAGCCTAGTAGCTCGCTGCAGCGCAGCGAAATGAGCAGTTGGCAAGAATAGCAATTCTCGCAATATTTTTATCTGTGCATCGTGCACGGTTTCTTCGAGACTCATCGTTGTTACTCCCTTCCTCCCTACTGTAAAACGGTTAGTCTACAAAATCTAGGGAAGTCAAGTTCCCGATAGTCTGAATCTCAGAGCTATAGCAGCTCTTACATTCCTCCATTCACCACTTTCTTACCGCAGTTAAGCTACTATTACTTCATACCTCTTTCTATATTTATACCCATCTCTTTATCCCTATAACTTTCTTTCTCTACTATTTATCTATTTCTATACATCTCTTTCTCTATATTCCTATATCTATATCTTTATCTCTACTTATCTCTATTCATCTATCTCTATCTTTATTTCTATTTACTTATTTTTATATCTCTTTATTTCTATCTTTATATTTCTTTCTTTATTTATCTATTCTTTATCTTCTTATCTTTATTCTCTATATCCATACTATTCTCTATCTTTATATCTCCATATATCCATATCGATTTCTCTCCTATTATATATAAATATATAAAAGAAGAGAAAAAAGAACCCACGCTAACAGGGAAGAAACAGGGTAAAAAAGGCGAATTTCGAAATTCGCCTTTTTTGATATAAAACTATGCCTTGATATACTACCTTGTGAGGAGCTTATTATATGCCAAAGTACGTTCATATTACTGGTTTTGCTATATTACTTTGTGTGCTGATGTATGTGCTGCTGCGCGTGCTAGCGCCAGCGTCACACTCTACCTCGCAAGGCAGCGCGAACCATTCACCTTCTCATCATGCATCATCACATATGCTCTATGGCCTGACAATCGACGACAGCTGGGAGGGCACGAGACGGCTTGCTGATATCGTGGAGGCTCTTCAGCGTTTGCCTGCTCGGCCAACGGTGCGGATCGTTATGTCTAAAGATAGATCGCCGCAGCGTTACCGTGGGCTATTCAAGGCGATTCATCGCGTGGCCGATATCATGGCCCAGCCCGTTGATTCTTCTGATATGCACAGCTACAGCACTGAGCACTACCAGCAGCGCTTTGCTGAATCTTACCAGTATTTATCTCACTATGTAGCGATATGGGAGGTTGGCAATGAAATGAATGGCCAAGAGTGGATCCAAGAAGACCCGCACCTTACTGCCGCGAAGGTGGCCAGTGCCTACCGATACATTAAGAATAAGCATGCCGCGGCGGCGCTTGTTCCCTACTACTTCCCGCCAAACGGGAGTACGCTGAGCATGAAAGAGTGGCTACAAACATACCTACCTGATGATCTGAAGCAGGGCGTCGATTATGTCCTCGTCAGCTACTACGACGATGACAACGATGGCTACCAGCCCAACTGGCGGCAGATCTTTGCTGAGCTTGAGACGCTCTTCCCAGAGGCCAAGCTTGGCATTGGCGAGTGCGGCACACCCAGCGAGCATGCCCCGATGGCGCGTAAACTACAGCTGTTTCAGCATTATTATGCCATGCCGCGGTACACTCCACGCTACATTGGTGGATACTTTTGGTGGTATTGGGCGCACGATGGCGTACCATACAAGGATAACCCGCTCTGGGAGGAGACCGCGAAATATATGAAGAAGCGCCAGTCGTGAGCCAGGCGTCCTTTAATCATACCCTATTTTACCAATATGTGGCATAATATAACTAATGCATCACGAAACTTCGCACGCCACACCAGCGCATGACTACCAGCAAGCACTCGTGCAAACAGTCGGTGATTTTCTACAGCACGCACCCATGGCCGACACACTGCCAGACGCAGCCACCGTCTTTGTACATGATGAATGCAATCCTGATTCAATTGGGGCAGTTGCTACTGCGTGTTCACTGCAGGCTCCGGCTGATGACCGATTTGATTTTCAAGAAACACATATTACAGGGCACCGCGTTGATGGGTCGTCAGTTGCTGGACGTGTTATCGAGGAAAATCAGGATAACATCACGCTGACTGATAGTGCGATGAATCCTAATCATCGCGTTCTCAACTTGCCGCTACCTGACCAACACGCCGTCTTGCAAGCTGCTTTTACAAAAGACCGTACGCCAACCAAACGTCAGCTGAACGAACTGGAAACACTATGGCGATATGACAGCGTCAAAACTACACTCGGTGTTGGCGTTACGGCGCTGCAAGCATTGGCGCGAGCATCATACCCTACTCAGTCAGTCGCCGATATGCTAGCGCTTAAATCACCCACTACACCAAACGTCGTCCTTGCTATGTGGGATGTGTCGCATTCAACTAAGGAGATAGCGCGTAATGACGGAGAGCTGCGCTCATTTCTCATTCGCTTTGGTAGCCAAGCACTCACTGCCGTGCAGCATTATGGCGGCGAGCTGATTGGCTGGACAGGCGATGGGCAAAATCTTGCAGTGCCACTGCCGCGCAGCAACAATGCGCGTTTCTCATGTGAGCAGCGGGCGGCTTTTGGCAACAAGACGCTCATTCCGCTGCTCAATGATCTTACTGATATCGCTCACGCGCATGATGAGTACGCTATTCGCCTGACCGCCGGTTTTGGCCGACTCGACAATGTTCCCGGTGGACACGTGAGCCCAGAGCTCTTTGGTATGACGAAATTATCCAAGCGTCAGCCGCGCGACCAGCTGTCAATTGCCCTGACTGGCGACGCCTACGACATGCTCGTGCTTGCTTTGCCTGACAGATTGCGGCATTATCTGTACCACGATTAAATCCTAGCTACGCCTTTTACTGTTCTTGCTGGGCCGAAGCAACTTATCTTTGAGCATTAGCACCACATCCGCCTCTTTAGCGAGCTGTTTGCTGTGAGTCACGACGATGACGCATTTGTTGTTTTCGTGGGCAGCTTGGCGCAGGATAGTGATGATATCCGCAGCGGTAGCTTCGTCCAGGTTGCCAGTTGGCTCGTCCGCTAAGATAATCGGCGCGGAGGATACTAACGCCCGCCCAATCGCTACGCGTTGCTGCTGGCCGCCAGACAGCTTCATAACGTTGCGATTAATATGATCGTCGTCCAGCCCCATGACGTGCAATGTTTCATGAGTCGCCTTGGGATTAACCAGCTTCAAGTTTTCTAGCGGTGTCAGATAATCGATCAGGTTATAATTCTGAAACACCAGCGAGATGTTGTGCTTGCGATGGTGTGAGTACCCCTGCTCGGCGATATCTTCATCATCAAACAAAATCTGCCCGCCAGTTGGTGTGTCCAGTCCGGCTAGGAGCCCGAGCAGCGTCGACTTACCAGCCCCAGAACTACCAACGATAGCGTAGAAGGTACCCTTTTCAAAGTGATAATTAATACCATTTAACACGTTGCTGGTGTCGCCTGGGTATGAATAAACGATATCGTGTAGTGTAAGTAGTGACATACTATCTCCTAACTTAATGTTGCTAAAATTTGCTTTGGTGATTGGCGCATAATTGGCGCAGTAGCAGCGATAGCTGATACCAAGACGACCATGTAGCCGAAGGCAAAAGCCTGCAGGTAGGTCGCTACTGAGGCGGCATGCATCACGGTTGTTTCGACACGCTGGCTTTGGCTCGTTTGCGCTGTGAGGGCGGTAGAAATATGCGATGAGGCAATCAGGCCGACACCGAGCGCAAACACTAAACTGACTGCGGCAATGATCGCGAGCTCCGCCAAGAACTGCCCGATAATCTGCCGCTTCGACGTGCCGATAGACAGCAAGATGCCAATTTCATGCAAGCGGCCGCGCACCCAGAACACCAGCACCAGTGACAATACTGCCAGTCCTGCCGCGGCTGCGCCGATAGTGGCAATCGTCAACATGTTTTGAATGCCAGCAATGTTTTGGAGAACACCAGCGAATACCGCCGCGTTGTCGGTCAGACTGAATTTTTGCCAATCGACGTGTGGTAGGCTTTTGGTGCGGTTTAGTAGCGACTTCAGCTGATGCGGATGTTCAGCGAAATACGTTGCCCGCGTCAGTTGCTTGCTACCTGTCAGTTGCTGCGCCGTTGCTAGGTCGGTGATAAGATGGTTCTCTGGCATATCAGACTGCAGAGCCGCTGGTTTTTCACCTTTGCCGCTAAAGATGCCTACGACAGTTATTGTCACGCGCCTGCCATCTTTGGTAATGTCCAGCTTGTTACCTGGCGTGATGCCATTTTTCTCGGCGAACGTTTTGTGAATCAGGGCCGCGTTTTGATCGTGCTCGGTCAAATGCTTGCCTTGCTCTAATTGGTAAAATCGACCGGTGAACTCGCCGAGCAGATCGCTCTGTGTCGCGCCCGTTACTTTTGCTTCGCCAGCCACGTTAGAGTCTAGTTGCACGCCGCTGCCTGCCGTGTCGATCAATTGTTTGCCTGGCAGTCCTACGGCGGTTTCTGCCTGGAAATTATGTGCTTTGACCTTGTCCAGGCGCTGCACTCGCTGCGCGATGTCCATCGGCACCTCGCCCGACGGCTGCTTACTGGCGATGCTAAAGCCGGCGCGGATGTTACACTCGACCGATTGCTTCAGCTGCGCCATCGTCTGCTGCACCGTCAGTGTGCCGATCAGCAGCGTGAAAATCAGCGTCATAATCAGGGCGATGGTCAAGCTGCGACGCCGTTTGCGCACCACAGCCGTCCAGGCTCGTGTGATAATCGTCATCATTCGCCACTAGTCCACTTCGGTTAGTAATTCTTTTGGCGTTGACTGGGTAATTGGTCGAGAGGCCAAGAGCACCGCAATGATAATCACCACTAGTCCAGCACCCCATACCGCTAGCAGATCTGTCGGCTGCACACCAACCGTCACCTTTTCTAGCGTGCGTGATGACGTCACCGAGTCAGCATCAGCCCCGAGTGATGCACCACCGAGCGAGCTGCTCGCTTGACGCGTGGCATTTTGTGCCGCCTGCGACACCACGTGGTCGCCCATTTGCTGGGCAATTAACCCTGCAGTAGCGTACGATGCACCGAAGCTCAGTACCGCAATCATCACCAGCTCAGCAATGTATTGCAACACAATCTTTGACTGCGGCACGCCCGTCGCCAAGAGTACGCCCGCTTCACGCTTACGCTCGTTCATCCACAAGTGCAGCACCATACCGATCACTGCGATACTGACCAGCGCCGTTGCCCACAGCATACCGTCGATCAGGCCGTACACGCCGTTCACCGCACCCGTCACGCCAGCGAGCTCCTGACTATTCTTGTTGAGCTGGTACTTTTGCCAATCAACTGGCAGTTTATGTGCTCGCGCCATCACCTCATCGAGCTGCTTGGTGCCTTTGGTAAAGAACGTAGCGTCCTGATAAATCTCATTGTGCGCTGTATACGCGTTCAACTGGCGGGTCGTCGCGGTGTCAGTCAAGAACAAATTCTCAAACAACTCCACCTGATACGTCGCCTGCTTTGGGTTTGTGCCGCTAAATATACCGACGATTTCTACTTCAACTTCGTCCTTGGATGGATGTTCATTGTCGGTATCGTATTGATTGGCTTTTAGCTTTATCTTACTGCCAAGCTTCAGGTTGTTAGCCTTGGCAAAAGCTTCGTGCACCAAAATCTTGTGTGAATCGTTCTTGGTGATGTGTCGGCCAGCAATGAGCTTGAGTGCGCCAGCTCGGAACTTGGTTTCAAGCTCAGATGTATTGACACCGATGATAGTCGCGGCGTTGCCAAACTGCTTGTCTTTCTCGACATCATAACCACTGCCACCGCTTGGCAGAGGCACGAGTTTGGTATTGATGAAGTCAACCGTGGCATTCTGGCGTTTGACATAGTCCGTCACGCCCTCCAAATTCTTCACCGCGTCGATGTCTTTATTCGACACCGTTCCTGAACCGCGCGCCGTTCCCGGATTGGTACGCGGATTATTACCCAGCGTGAAGCCAGCCTTAAGCGTTTTGTCTAGCGACTGTGCCGCCGCGTCGGTCGAATGCTTGATGGCAAATCCACTCAGCATAATCGTCGACATACACAGCAAAATCGCCAGCAAAATCAGCGTTTTGAGTTTTTTCCTGGTGATATACAACCAGGCACGTTGTACAAATGACATAGATCTCCTTTCTTGATTCTATGTCAGTGTAGCAGGCTCGTGTGAAGGGAATGTGAAATGAGTGAGAGCTATAATGAATTCGAGTACAAAACCAACATATACTGCATGCACCGCATTTACAAAGTGCATACACTTTGTTATAATCACAGTATCACCATGGCCAGACAAGCCTAAGGTTTCGACCGACCGCTGTTTCTGGCCTTTTTGTATGCTAGTTTGTCTCGAGCGTTACCAATAAGGTGAATGTATCCGCGGTATTTTCTGAGTAAGCTAGAGTATCGTTTATTTGGGCAGATGACTACGCGAAGCTTGTCATTTTGCTCCAAATAGTCTACTAAGCAGGCAAAATCTCCATCGCCAGAAACGATAACCGCCTTGTCGTATTCATGAAAACATTTGGCGGATGCGTAGAGGACTAGCTCAGCGTCAACATTCCCCTTGTATGTTTTCTTGCCGTCTTCACGGTATTCGACGGTCGGCTTAAAGACGAGCACATATCCCATCTCAAGCAGCCTTGTGTATAGCTGCTCATTACCCGGTACTAAACCGATAAATAAGTAGGCTTTTTCAACATGGTATTTATTCTTTAAATAGAGGCGGAATTTCTTAAAATCAAGTTCCCAACCCTGCGACCTAATGCCAAGATTGAGGTTTTGGCTGTCTATAAAGGCATATACTTTTGGAATCTTTTGTGTATGTTCCATGGGTATAGTATAGCAAAGTCTTATTGACTCAACCTACTTCTTATATTATCCTACGCTTTAAACCTCTTTTAATAGGATGAGGTCTACTTTGGGTAGACCTACCGTCACATTAACCAACCCGCTCGACAAGCGACATCACTTGATAGCCGTATTGATCAATGTCTTCTTGTTTCCAAAAATCAATCTCTTTTGTACGTAAAACTTCGCCGACTACGTGACGGACTTTGCGGCCGGTTGGCGTTCCGTCATAATTTACCTCAACCTGTTCCAGAATATCGCCGGGTTGGATGTCAAAATCAGCCACCCTCATATCAAATGTTTTCTCGCCCGCTCGAACTTTTTCAAATAAATCAGGGTAAGATTTTTTGGTAATAATTTTCATATGTTTTATTATAAAGTTACTTAACTTAGTTCACAAGCTGATGATAAAGTTGTGCGGCTCACATTATCTTGATTCGTTATAGGGTTAGGTATTGATGCAGTGCTTTTATTATCTCCCCCTCCGCGCCGCTATCGCAAACCACATAAAATAGTCCTCCAACGATTCGTCTTCCATACCAGCGAATAGTTCACGGGCACGTAGGACTTCGCGAAGTTTTGGCGATTTTTGGCGGGCAAGCTGCTCGGCGGTGGCGTCTAATAAGTCCAAGCCGCGCTGCCAGGCACTGGTCATCGCAGCCGTATCGCCGCGGCGCCGGGCGGCAAACGCTCGCCCGACCTCTGAGCCGATGTTGCCCATTTGCTCGAATATCGTTAAGCTCTGCCACTTTTGCCGATCAAAGATGTGTTCACTCACGGACGACTCCGGCGATGATATCGATAATTTGCTGCCGCGCCGCTGGGTCGAGCACATCGCGCGACGGATTGTTTTGTCGTGGACGAATGTTTATCATACTGTCAAACTCGATAAATTCATCGGTACCAAACTTATCCGGATGTAGGTTGATCCCCCATAGATCTGCTTGCTGCGATCCGCGTTCTAACAAATACGCCTCGCCATCAGCATGCATATCCATGTCGATCGCCACAATTTTCTTAGCAACATCGACATCCGCTTTGACCATCGTCCCGTACATCCTCTCGGCCATCGAGCGAAGTTCGGCAAGGGTTATCATATCAATAATCTTCATAACTCAATTGTAGCACGAATGAACGAGATGGGGTTGTGTCTACTATATCGCGATACACCTACTCAGCAATTGATAGCGTAAAATCCTTGTTAATAAGCCGTCAGGTTTAGCTTCCCGTCCACATACTCTCCCAAAAATACGTCACTATACGCCTTCAGCCCCTGCTTTTTCATTTCTTTCAGTAGCCACGTTTCGTCCTTGCCAATTACCTGTAGAATATCAGTCTGCAGCTGCCCGTCTGTTATTAATGGGAACTTTGGATTTTCTTCCCCTTCCTGTGTGATGATCAATTCACCATCTTGCTCCACGACGGCTCTTTTTACCTTTCTGTCGAATAGATATTCTGCGTTCGCAATTTGAAGGATACGTCATGAGCACTCAAACCAACTTTCTTGCAATTTTCAATGTTGATTTTTCCATTATCAATAATAATTAATGCCTTGCCATCTATGAGCTGCTTTGCCCTCACATTATGCTGCTTGACCCATTTCAACGTCAGCACCAGGGCGCACCATATACACAAAATACCGATGTAGTCCAGTATTTGGATTTCATTGTTATAAATAACGCCGCCAATAATACCACCGAGCACGTAGTTCTGCACTTGATCACTAGCAGATGATGGCGACAAATTACCCTTGCCTGAAAGATTAATTATTATCGTCAGGGCAAAAAAGCCAATCAGCAATTTTATTGCCACTAGAATGAATCCATCCATGATTTCCTCGTTACATGTTGAGCTTTGCTGATGTTATATCTATTAGATTATAGCACTTTTGCCACCGTTAGTTGGGCGTAATAATTACATTGTTACTCATGAGTCACTGTCAAGGTGAGCATTTTGTATTTTCCCCATAATGATAGACCAAGTATACTGGAAGAAGTGCTATCTAAGAGATTATTCATCATATGACAAGATCACGTATAACCGTCACTTTAGCATACCCAGTTGAAAGAGTTTGGGATACGGTTACCAATCTTCATGACATTTGTTGGCGCAGTGATTTGCAGGCTATAAAAGTAATCGATGAGTCTACCTTTATCGAGGTTACCACACAAGGAGTTGAGACTCATTTCAGGGTAACACATGTAGACCAATACAAATCGTGGGAATTTGATATAGAAAATGATGCCATTCAAGGCCATTGGACGGGCGTATTTTCGCAGCACGGTATGATGACGAACCTCGAATTCACCGAGGATATTATCGCAAAGAGATTTATTATCAAACCCTTTGTCTACTTCTATCTATATCGACAGCAAAGGCGCTATATTCGAGACCTCAAGAATAAGCTAAGAAAGGAAAACAATTGAGTTGACACGGTACTTCTAGGCAAGTCATACTTTATTGGGCAATTAACAAAAGGAAGGAAACGTCATTTTATATGGGTGTATACAAACAGCTATTTGATACCTACAGCAAGTATTATGATACCAGTGGTGAGGCGTTTACAACACTCAAGAAACAGCTCTCTAGACAAAGCGACAACCAAGTAATCGACCGCAAAAATTTCTTGGGACATTTTACTGCTTCGACATTTGTCGTTTCAAAAAGCACGTATCACGTTGCCCTTGTTCATCATAACTTCCTTGGAAAGTATCTCCAACCAGGTGGACATATTGACGAAAGTGATAGTTCCCCACTTGATGCTGCTCGGCGTGAGCTACAAGAGGAGACTGGTATTAATAGCGCACAGCTACTTTACCAATATGTCGATATACACAACAAATGCGTCCCATTTAATATTGGTGTGCAATATATACCCGAAAACCCAAAGAAGCAAGAGCAGGCACATTATCATTACGACCTACAGTATTTATTTTGGAGTGATGGCGACTTAGCTATCACGATCGACCAAAGAGAATCAAGTACATTTGCCTGGGTAGCATGGGATAGTTTTAAGGAGATGAACGATTTTACAGACATAGCCAAGAAGATAGAAGCCCTGGCTACAACACCTTTTATTACGAAGGTTTGATGCTCTATGACGCGAGCTTTACCACAAACCGCATGCCCTGTCCGTGTGGTGCAAAGCTGTAGTCTAGACCCTTGGCGTCGAGCAGCATCTTTACGGTGTAGAGACCGATGCCGCTGCTGTCGGCGTGCTGCTTCGTGGTTGTATTACTCCGATAGAATGGGTCAAAGGCATGCTGGAGTTGCTGCGTAGTAAGTGGCTGACAGACATTTTCAATGGCTAGTTCATGCTCGTCACAGGTAATCGTTATCACGCTCCCAGCGTCGCTGTGGCGTACCGCATTTGATACCAGATTCGAGATGACGTGGCGCATCATGTCACGGTTAGCGTAGATGGTCACTGGCTGCGTGTTAACCGCGAAAGTCATGCCAAGCGTTTTCGCCAGCAGTGTATAATCAGCAACCACCTCGGTAATCAGCTTATCGACCCTCAGCCGCTTCTCTTGACGCAAAGCCTGCTCGGCGACACTGCCAGAACGCAGGACGTCATTCACCATTGCCGCCACACGGTCAACCTGCGCCACCGATTCCGCCAGGTACTGGTCGCGATTTTTATATTCGCCGATGTTGAGTTGCATATTCTCAAGCATAATCCGGAGGGCCGCTAGTGGCGTCTTTAGCTCATGCGAGGCCGCGCGCAAAAACGCAATTTTTTCTTTTTCTAACTGCGTGATCCGCTTATTTTCATGCTCTAGCGAGCGTATCGTCTGCCACAGATTTTGATAGAGTTCGTTAATATTTCGTCCCAGCACGCCAATTTCATCACTGCTACGTACTGGATAGCGCGCGTCCTTTTCCAGCCGCTGCATGGTCGTAGTCACCGCCGCCATCTGGCGAATTGGTCGCGTCACAAAGCGGCTGTAGATGTAGGAAAACAACAGTGCTACCAGTAGCGAGCCAAGCATGGTATACGGTAATACATGCAGCGTGGCGAGCTTGGCCTGAGTGACAGGCGCTACGTCGGCAAGTAGCTTGACCGCGATCATTTGGTTTTGGTTGTTCACCGCGCTGCCCTGTTGCAAAATGGCTGAGCGCGGATCGACCGTCTGCCTGTCAGCAATTTTTACCACGCTGGTGTCAACCGATTTACCACTATCCGTCACGATATTGATAGACTCGAACCCTTGAAAATACTGGTCGTGCCCATCAATCGTCAGCGTGATATTAACGTTGTTCATGGTAGCAAACTCTTGGCTCAGGCGGCGTATGTCTTCGGTGGACTTGCCACGGAGTTTAGTTGTCAGCGCCGTGAGATTATCCGCCGCCTCGCGCTCTTTTTGTTGCAGATAAAATTGCGGCATCAAGGTGTAGACCAGCGCATGCACGAGGATGATCAGCGCTGCGAATAGGCCGATCGATACCAAAAATGTTTTGGGAAATAATTTAAGCCGCTTCATAGCGATAACCCACTCCCTTTACCGTGACGATGCAATCGAGGTGCAATTTCTTGCGCAAGTTTTTGATGTAGACATCGATCACTCGATCAAATGGCACCTCATCATCGCGCCACAGCCGGTCGATAATAGCCTGCCGGCTCCAGACTATGTGTGGATTATCTACCAGCAGCTTGAGCAGTTGTACTTCCTTGGGCTTGAGGTGCGCATCAGTATTATCATAAAACCCTTGATAGGCCGCAAAATCCACCGATGCCAGACCGCGCCGCCATAAGGTTATAGTGGGTTGCTGGCGGCGCAGCAGCGCCTTGATCCGCTTTTCCAAAATCACGAGCGAAAATGGCTTACTCATATAGTCATCTGCCAGCTCGTCAAAACTAGCGATCTGTGTCGGCTCATCATGTAGTGCTGTTAGCATGAGTACCGGCACGTCGCTCGCTTGGCGAATTCGGTGCAGCACCTCGATCCCGCTTATCCCTGGCAACATAATATCGAGGATAATAGCATCTGCCTCAGCAAATTGCTCCAGCGCTTCCTCGCCGCTGGCTACCGCTATCACCGTAAAGCCGCGCTGCGTGAGGAACTGCTCGGTACCAGCTCGGAGGGTTGGTTCGTCTTCAACGAGGAGAATATTCACTACTCGTCCACTCATACGTCCATACTAGGCGCTTCTTTGTTATATTGCTGCACGATTTTATCCCCTCGTCATACCAATGTATATGACTATTGTAGCGCATCACAATTTTATATGAAAAGTATTGTGAAAAATATGCGCGGTGTGCTATGGTGTTAGTATGACATATCGACACAACATCGTTATCGTTGCTCGTCGTCGCCGCTCTGATTCAGAGGGCTAATTAGTCGTATAGTATAAAACCAACGAAAGAGCCCTCATCCGAGCGGCTCTTTTTAATTATTATAGAAAGGAAGGATATGAATCACGACACACCTCACTACACTAAAGTTGCCAGCCACGAGGCGACAAATGGCGAGTTTGACACGTGCCTCTTGCTCTATTCGGGTGGCCTCGACACCTCCGTCATGCTCACGTGGTTACAAGAAAAGTACAACTGCAACGTCATCACCCTCACGGTTAATATTGGCCAGACTGTTGACGATCTCGACGCCATCGCCGAAAAGGCCAAGATGCTCGGCGCTATAGAAACCATCACAGTTGATGCTCGCGACCGCTTCGCTGATGAACTACTATCACTGGCCATCAAAGCCAATGCTGATTATCAAGGCGGCTATGCCCTCTGCACACCACTGGGGCGCATCATCATTTCCCAATTAGCCGTCGAATATGCCGAAAAATACAACTGCACAGTCATCGCACATGGTGCCACTGGTAAAGGCAACGATCAAGTTCGCTTCGAAACTTACATCACCACGCTCAACCCTAAACTCAAGATCTTAGCACCAGTACGTGAGTGGAGTATGGGCCGAGAGGAAGAACTTGCCTATGCCAAGAAGCACAACATCCCCGTGCCACATACCCAGGAATCGCCTTATTCGACCGATGAGAACATGTGGGGCATCACCAGCGAAGGCGGCGAAATTGAATCACCCTCACTTAAGCCAAACTACCACGCCATTCTCAATTGGTGCTCAACCATCAAATACACACCAGACGAAGCCGAAGATATCACCATTGAATTCATTAAAGGCGTGCCCGTCGCTGTCGATAATCGTCACTTTTCACTCCAGGCACTCATTCAGCACTGCAACCAACTCGGCCGCAAACACGGCGTCGGCGTATCAACCCTCATTGAGGATCGACTGGTTGGGCTGAAGGTACGCGGCGTCTATGAAAACCCTGGCGCTGCCATCTTGATTGCTGCCCACCAAAAGCTTGAGCAATTGGTGTCAACCCGCGTTGAAAATGAACTCAAAGCCGAAATGGACAAAAAATGGGCCTATCTCACCTACGCAGCTCAGTGGTACGAGCCAGCCGTCCATCACATTAACGCCTACATTGATGATCAGAACCAAAAAGTCACTGGCACAGTGACAGTTCGCCTGTACAAAGGTACCATCACCGTCGTCAGCGTAGACTCACCACATTCATTGTTTGATATCAATCTCGCAACGTTTGATTCCAACGACGCATTCAACCAGAATTCGTCCGCCGGATTCATTGAATTATATTCACTAAGTCAGCGAACAGCTGAAGGAGCATACTCATATGGCAAGTAAACTATGGCAATCAACCGCAACTGGCTCACTTCATCCATTGGTCGAGGCATACACCGTTGGTGACGATCAGGTATTGGACCAGCACTTACTCGGTCACGACATTACCGCGACCAAAGCGCATGCTCACATGCTAGAAAAAATTGGCGTGCTGACCAGCGACGAATATCAACAATTGGCAGCGGCCTTGGACGAGCTACTTAACGAGTGGAAAACCGGTACCTTCACCCTCACCAGCGAACACGAAGATGGCCACACTGCCATTGAGCTATATCTAACAGAAAAACTCGGACCGATTGGCAAAAAGGTTCATACTGGCCGAAGCCGCAACGACCAAGCTTTGGTGATGATGCGACTGTTCATCAAAACGGAACTTGAAGCAGTAGCGGGCAAATTGGCAACAGTCGCCCAGGCCTATGCTGGCAAAATTGCCGCCATTGGCCAGACTGAAATGCCTGGCTACACCCACACCCAAAAGGCTATGCCTACTACCGTCGGTATGTGGCTTGGCTCATATCACGATGCGTTTCATGACCTCCAGCAATTGGTCGCACACAGCATTGCCGCCATCGACCAAAACCCGCTGGGTAGTGCTGCCGGTTTTGGCGTTACCCTACCACTTGATCGCCAGATGACAACGAGCGAACTGGGCTTCGCCAAAGTGCAGGAAAACCCCATGTACTGTGGCCTGTCGCGCGGCGTTTTTGAACTGATTGCCGTGCAGGCGCTCAACCCAATCATGGTCTTCGCTGGCAAATTTGCTGAAGACATGTTGCTATTTACCTCGCAGGAGTTTAACTATTTCAAGCTGCCCGTCACCATGACCACGGGCTCGTCCATCATGCCACACAAACGCAACTATGACGTCTTCGAGATTATGCGTGCCACTGCCCACGCTTATCCAAATTACGCCCTGCAGCTCCAAGCTATTTCGACAGGTGCTGGCAGTGGTTATCACCGCGACTTACAACTAACCAAAAAGATCACCATGGATGCCTTCACTTCGACCCTCAATACGCTAGAGGTTTTGGCGCTTTGCGTGAGCGAGCTAGAAGCCAACACTAAGCGATTGGCTGAGGCGATGACCGATGAACTCTATACTGTTGCCAAAATCAATGAATTAGTCGAAAAAGGTGTGCCGTTCCGCGACGCCTACCAGCAAGTTAAGCAATCGTTTTTGGCGAATAATCACTGATCTTGAGAGAAGCAAGCGGAGCAGGGCTTAAAAATGCAACTTACCGCCGCACGACACGCTTGCGATACTCTGCTGCCGTCATGTAGGTCGTCGTATCTGCCACCCGGTCAAAGAAAAGTATGCCTTGACAGTGGTCAGTCTCGTGTTGAAAGACATGAGCAACAAAGCCATCCAGTACCGCAGTATGATGCTCGCCCCACTCATCATCCCACTGAGCATTGATCTGTTGATAGCGCTGCGCCTGCGCGAAGAGCCGCCCTTCGTCGCCGCTGGCGCAGCCCTCCCACATGCCCGTTGTCTGGCCAATGCCAGTGTATGATGGATTGATAATAACTTGCTCAAATGGCTCACGGTCTGGGCGGTTTGGCGTCGGCTTGATAGCAATTACGCTCAGCGCCACAGCGCGCCCCACTTGGGGCGCAGCTAGCCCAACGCCATAGTCTCTACTTGCCACGGTATGCTTAATATTTGCAATAAGCTGCTGCACTACTGGTGTGGTGATCTCCTCGCGGCTCACGTGCCTCGCTTTCTCACGCAGCACCGGATCGCCCGCTTGACAGATTGGTAGGAGTGTTTTTTCTTGACGCATTCTTTAGTGCATAGTATACACTAGAGTAGCTATCAAAAGCTATTTTATCTTTTTCCGTTTTGTAATATAGTTTTGTCTATGGTATACGATATATCATCTTCCTTTCAGTATGGCGGCAAAACCATTTTTGTTTCTTGGTGTACTATACGACAAAAATCTGTTATACCCGATCTCCCCTGGCAACAAGTCTATACGATCGGTAATTTAGCTGGTTCCGTTCCGCTCGTCTATAATGCGGTCAAGAAAAGCTATAATCTCCCTGGCGGTAAAACTGAATCTGGAGAGACAATAGAACAAACCATCACACGAGAGATGGTAGAAGAATGCAATATGCGCGTTATTGAATGGCAACCACTTGGATACCAGTGCTGCCTTGAGCCAAACGGCGCGCGCGTATACCAGTTTCGTGTCTATACAAAGCTCGAGAAAATTGGCGAGTTTACTCACGATCCTGGTGGTGATATCATTGCGCATACCCTTGTTGATATCAACGATGTAAACCGCATCATTGGCCAAGGAGATATTGGAGCGTGTATGATTCAACAAGCGAAACGGTATTTTTCTAAGGTATAATATTTATAAGTCTATACAACGAAGGAGTTTATCTTGCAACCTACTACGAGCGGTACCATATTTCGTACATTATGGCAAACATCTCAGCCATATCAATGGCAGCGTGCAGCAGCGCTGGTGGTTGCGGCAACGACATTTATAGTCAGTACTTTTGTTGGGCCGCTCATTATTGCACGGTTACTCGATATTATCCAAAGTGGCCATCTATATAACAGTAGTGATGTGTGGTCGCTTGTAGGAATGTATACACTGAGCCAACTTTGGTCAGAAGTAATCGGTTGGCGCTTGACGATGCGCATTATGTGGCCATTTACCATGGCAATGCAGCGCGATCTCTATACCAAGATTTTTGCCAAACTCAGCCACGAGAGTGTCACCTTCCATGCCAATCGCTTTGGTGGATCATTAGTGAGCCAAGCCAATAAACTGACCGGCGCAGTCGATCGCTTTTGGGATGTAATCATTTGGTCGGTAATGCCACTGGTTATCTCACTTGTCGGATCAATCATCGTCTTAGCCACAATGCTGTGGCAGTATGCACTGTTTTTGGCACTTTTTTCTGTGATCTTTAGCACTGTGGTTTATGTTGGCTCTAAGCCACTCGCTCGTTTGAGTGAGCAAGAAGCTGAGGCAAGCAATACCATCAGTGGTCAGTTGACGGATATGGTATCAAACATTCTAGCTGTTAAATCGTCTAGTAGTGAGATACTTGAACAGAAACGCTTCGCCGTGGCAGTGGAAAACTGGCGCACTGCTGGCCTCAGCACTATGCGTACGTATATCATCACAAGCAGTTTCTTCTCTACAGTCAATACTGCCATCAAGATTGGTGCTATCATCTTCGCAGTTTATGCCGCTCAGCACAGCACAATTTCCGTTGCAACAGTTTATCTTATCATCACCTACACAAATAGTGCAGTGCGTGAGCTGTGGAATATGAATGGTATTATGCGCAACTACAACCGCATCCTCGGCGACGCCCAGACTATGGTCGAGATTTTGCACACCCCAACGCAACTGGTTGATACGAGTGACGCAGTACTGAATGTCTCACGCGGCGCTATCACGTTTGATCATATAAGCTTTGCACACGATGACGACCCAAATCGCGTGCTATTTCGTGACTTCTCGCTTCAAATAGAACCCAACCAAAAACTCGGCCTCGTCGGCACCAGTGGCGCAGGCAAGACAACACTGACGAAGTTGTTGTTGCGATTTTATGATCCAACCAGTGGAGCGATTTTGATCGATGGACAGGATATTCGGATGGTAACACAAGAGAGTTTGCGGCAGCAGATTGCGTACGTACCACAGGAGCCACTCTGTTTCATCGATCAATTCGGGAGAACATTGCTTACGGGAGACCAGAAGCAACACAGGACGATATTATACTGGCGGCGAAGCAAGCTCATGCCTGGGAATTTATTACACAGTTACCAGAGGGGCTGGAAACAGTAGTTGGTGAGCGCGGCGTGAAGCTATCTGGTGGGCAGCGACAGCGGATTGCGATTGCACGAGCTATTCTCAAGGATGCACCTCTATTAGTGCTCGACGAAGCGACTAGTGTATTAGATTCTGAGTCAGAGGCGCTGATTCAGCAGTCGCTTGAGACACTAATGCAGGGACGGACGTCAATTGTGGTGGCGCACCGACTGAGTACGATCGCAGCGCTAGACCGAATTGTTGTGGTTGATGAGGGTCATATTGTAGAAGAGGGAAGCCATGACGAGTTACTGGCAAGAGGTGGTATATATGCACGATTATGGTCGCGACAGAGTGGTGGGTTCCTCACGAGCGAAAGCAGTGACACTCCATAATAAAAGGACCAACACATCTGTGCTGGTCCTGAGGAGGAAATCTGTTAGAGGGTAAATTTAGGCGTCTGCTCGCTTGAGAGCGTCGATCAGCACTTGCTTTGGCTTCATGCCGACCAGCTCTGCCACCACAGCACCGCTCTTGAAGATCTTCATGTTGGGGATACTCTGCACTTGGTGCTGCAGGGCAAGCGCTGCATTGTCTTGGCTTGCTTCGGTATCAACCTTGACGACGTCGAACTCCGTTTCTTCAGCAATCTGCTCGAGCAGCGGTGCCATTGCGCGGCACGGTGGACACCACGGTGCCCAAAAGTCGACCAGCACTGGCCGCTCACTCTGGAGAGCGTGTTCCTCAAATTCTTGCTTGATAGTGGTATTGTATAGTGCCATGGTTATTTCTCCTTATGAATTAAGTTATCGTGATGACAGGGGTGGCATGTGCCAGTAATGATGAGCGGCCCATCGACAAGGCAGTCTGCTACCTGCCGCGCAAGCTCACGCCGCAGTGCTGGCGCGATGGTGATATCGTGTAGGCCGTCGCAGGAGCTGCAGACAAAGTGGTCATGCGGCACAGGATTGCTATCGTAGCGCAAGCATCCATGCGTCGTTGCTGGCGCAAGGCCAATCACCCCATCCGCCTGCAACCGCTGGGTAATGCGGTGTACTGTGGTCGCGCTGACACGGGGGTAGTCGTGGCGTAGCGCGGCCGCAATCTCGGCGTTAGTGGCATGCTGCAGCTGGCGAAGAATCGCGATCACTCGATCGGTGTATTTCGTTGTCCGGCGCTGCACTGCTTGCTCCATGCAGCTATTGTAATTCATTTACAATAAAAAGACAATGCTTTTCTTCGATTATTTTCCAAACCCTATATGCTCAGTGCGAGCACCCTTTACTTCTAGTGTTCGTTTTGAGAAGCCAATCCACTCAAAGAAATATCACCTCGTATACTACTAGCATAGGGCTTCAAAGCCTAAGGTATGAAACTCTTGCAATAGATGCTACACCCGATTCATACTGGTTATGCTATACTAATGACATGACAACATATCCAACTCCCCTGCGTGAATTACTGAAGCTGACAAACAAGACAGTGCTCATCACTGGTGCCGCGATGGGCATTGGCAAGGCGATCGCATGGCGCTATGCCGAGGCTGGTGCTGCCCTCCAGCTCGTTGATCGCGATACCGACGCACTGCAGCAAACCGCTACCGAGCTACGTGAGCAATTTAACGCCGCCGTCACAACGTACATCGTCGACCTCTCCGACCACAACGCTGTCACCTCGCTGTGGCACGATATCACCCCAACACCAGATATTCTCATCAACAACGCTGGTATTTTTGCACCAGTCAAGCTCGCTAATATTGACCAGGCAACCTTCGACAAAACAATCCAGATCAACACCCGGGCAGTACTCACTATGTGTCAAGAAATGATTGCTCGCCGCACAGCACCAGGCACTATCATCAACATCAGCTCCATTGAAGCCCTCAAAGGTATGACCTACGACATGACGCTCTACGCCATGAGCAAAGCCAGTGTTCTCGCGCTGAGCCGTGGGCTCGTTAAAGACTTTGGGCGGAGTGGCTGGAAGGTCAATACCATTTTGCCAGGCGGTATCAGCACGCCAGGTGCTCAGAAGATGGGGCTTGCGGCGCTCAAGAAGCTCGATTTCTCCATCATCAAGACTGGCCTGACCTATAACCTTCGCCTCCCTGCCAAAAATCTAGGCCAACCCGACGACGTTGCTTGCACTGCGTTGTGGCTTGGTACGCCGATGAGCCAGTACGTCAATGGGGCGGAGATTGTAGTGGATGGCGGATTCCTCGCGGTGTAGTGGCTGCATAATTACGGCCGATATAGCAGAAGAAACCAGCCTCACACGACTGGTTTCTTTTATGATTAATCGCTGTTGTAAGTGCTACTTAGAGATGCCACTCGCTAGGTGCTATGCTGCTGCATCATCGTCGCTACCCTGCTCGGCTGCAACGTCTTCAGCATCCGCGTTTTCGGCGGTACCAGCGGCGGCCTCATTAGCGGCAGCAAGTGCACTTGGCTCGTAGGCACTCGCAATGACGAGATCCTTCACCGTCACATCATCATCGGCAGTACCTTCACGGCCATCGTCGTGTTCGACCAGTTCAACACCCTCAGGTAGTGTGATGTCGCCCACTGTGACGCGGTCACCCTCACTGGCTAGACCAAGCACCGAAACATCAAGCGTTTCAGGTAAGTCCATCGGCAAGGCCTTCACCTCAACCTTCTCAATTGCCTGCAGCACGACCAGTCCATTCTTCTCAGCTTCAGACTCACCCATGCCAATAAGGCGCACTGGCACCTCTGCCGTAACCGGCTCGTCTGCGCGCACCGCATGTAGAGCAATGTGGCGAATCACGCCCACTCGCGTTGGGTCGTAGTCAATACTCTTGATAAGCGCAATCCGCCGCTTAACCCCTGTCAAATGAATCGGTGTGTGGCGGCCAGCTGCGGCCACAACCTTTGCTACTTCACCACTCGGTGCCTGCACATCAGCAGCCTCCATACCAGCACCATACACCACCGCTGGCGTTATGCCTTGGCGGCGCAATTGGCGAACTTTCTTACCATGAATTGATCGTGTCTCGATTCTTAGTGTTATCTTATCTCCCATAGTTCTCCTTTCGGATATGTTTCCGGAGTTAAGTAATATTACCTCTTTAGTATAGCATTTTTGTGCCAGGTGGGCCAAAAGCAGCAAAGAACTCCCTTCCCCGAGCAAAGTATGGTATACTAAAGCGCGATGGAATCACTTATACATGCAATTACTGGCCTCGGCATTGCCGCGGTTTTGCTCGTGGTCTATGCAGAGTCTGGCCTCTTGATTGGCTTTGTCTTGCCGGGGGACAGCCTCCTCTTTACGGCAGGCTATATGGTGAATCAAGAGATCCTTCGCCTATCTGGCCACCCACTCAATATTCACCTCTTCGTTGCAGCGATCGCTCTTATGGCAATCCTGGGCGATAGCACTGGCTACGCCTTTGGTCACAAAGTTGGGCGCAAGCTTTTTCTCAAGCCCAACTCGCGCTTTTTTAAGAAAAAATACCTCGAGCAGGCCGAGCAATTTTACCAAAAGCATGGCTCACTGACTATCGTCCTGGCACGCTTTGTACCCGTCGTGCGCACCTTTGCCCCAATTGTCGCTGGTGCCAGCAAGATGCACTACAATACGTTCCTCTTGTTTAATATCGTCGGGGGTGCTCTATGGGCCGCCATCTTCACCTATCTTGGCTACTTTGCAGGCGCAATCCTTACTGGGGCTGGGGTTAATATTGAGGTCGCTGCGATTATCATCATCCTCATCTCTGTTGCACCAATGGTCATCCATGCGCTCAAACAACAATCAACCCGTGATAAGCTCAAGTATCAGCTCTCTGTGCTGTTCAGTAAAGGCAAGCGAACGAAGAAATAACCTCAGTACATTTATTTAACGCACTATTCGTGTAAAAAGTCAGCGCATGAGTAGCTGGCTCTTTTGTTTTGCCTTATTCGACTGTCCAATATTTTGTGCTACACCTCTTGTCTGGCAGCCAGCGGCTCATCACCATACATCTGACGAATCTGCTTTTCATACTCTTCAAATGGCGGCAGACCCATCGCCGCACGGCGCTCATCAAGCCGCTCGGTATCTTGGACTGGATAGAGACGAAGGGTTTTACCCCGCCCCTGAAACTGCGAGCCATATATCTGTGGCCGACCACGCAGCAAACACACCCGATCTTCGAGGAAGGCGATATCGCGCAGCGCGACCTCGCCACGTGGCGCTGCCTTCATCAACTCAAGGCAGTGCTCCATAAAGTCGATATCTGGCGAATGCTGTAGTAACAACCACGCCGCAGCCGAGGCCTCCTTGCCCACCACACGTATTGTTGGCCAGCCAATTGCCGCCACAATCGTACGCAAAAATTCAGTCGAGTCAGCATCGAGCGATGCATCCCACGCCCCGCCACCGACTAAGTACTGCTGGCGCATCGCTTGATCGCGCTGGGCACAGCGGAGGATGGCAGTGCGATATGATTGTGTATCAGGTTGTGACTGTTTTGATCTCATAGTGGATAAACTTTGCCTTGGTTTTATACGTATATATTACTCTCATTATCCTATCATGCCTCAAGGGTCATAGCGCGGATACTGTTGCCGATTACTGATAGCAAGCAAATTTGCATTATCCCTTACTACGCGGTATTGTATAGCTATGAAGCTACCATTTCTCCCGCGCATTCGCATCAAACGACTCATTCTCCTTGTACTGTTTCTGGCACTGGTTGCGGGCGGATTCGCAGTCTATTGGTGGTGGACGGATGGCCTGACGTATGGCAACGACGCACCGGCACGCCAAATGACCGAACGCTATCTGGCGCAGATCCGCCAGGGCGAAACGTGCAAAACGTACGTTTTTGCTCACAATAGTGAGGTAATCTACGCTGGCGTGAGTTGCCGTGAGAAGAAGCACGAGCATCCATCAGGATTTTGCGATGTGTGGAAATTCTATTATCAAGACGGAGCTGTGACACGTCATGAGCAACCGAACTCTGACGGCGGCGAATCATACGCCAGAAGCATCACGAAGCTTCTTCCGCCGCGCGTTAGTGATGAAAAACACAATAGCAACTATTGCCGCGAACTAGGCCTACTCTAAGACGAACGATCTCCTCTTGTCGCAGTAACACCATATAGTTTTTATCCTTTGAAATTAGCCCAAGAGCGGCCGCAAATACTTCCCGGTAAACGACGCTGGGTTATGTGCCACCTCTTCGGGCGTACCACTGGCGATGACGGTGCCGCCGCCCTGCCCGCCTTCGGGGCCCATGTCGATGATATGGTCGGCACATTTGATAACCTCAAGATTATGCTCAATGATAACCATACTATTGCCGCCCGCTACGAGGCGTTGGAGAATTTCGAGTAGCTTCTTGACGTCAGCGGTGTGCAGGCCAGTGGTCGGCTCATCGAGAATATAGAGTGTCTTGCCAGTCGTGCGCCGGCTTAGCTCGGTAGCAAGTTTGATACGCTGCGCCTCGCCACCACTAAAGGTCGTGGCGGGCTGGCCGAGCTTGATATAGCCAAGACCCACTTCGTTGATCGTCGTCAACTTGCGAGCGATCGCAGGAATGTTAGCGAAGAACTCACAGGCTTGCTCGACCGTCATATCCAAGACGTCGCTAATCGTCTTACCTTTGTAGGTGATCTCAAGCGCCTCACGATTATAGCGCTTGCCATGACATTCGGGGCATTGGATGTAGACATCGGGCAAGAAGTGCATCTCGATCTTGATGACGCCATCGCCCTGACAGTGCTCGCAGCGCCCGCCTTTAACATTAAAGCTAAAGCGCCCTGGCTTGTAGCCGCGGATATTCGCCTCAGGCGTGCCCGCAAAAAGCTCGCGAATCTGCGTAAAGACACCGGTATAGGTAGCGGGGTTGGAGCGCGGAGTGCGGCCAATTGCCGACTGGTCGATGACAATTGCTTTATCGAGCTGCTCGACCCCATCAATTGCATCATGTGCACCTGGCACTGCTTGGGCGCGGTGTAAACGGGCAGTGAGCTCGCTCGCGAGAATGCTATTGACGAGCGTCGACTTGCCACTACCGCTCACCCCTGTCACTAGCGTGAGGACACCAAGCGGGATAGTGACGTCGATATTCTTGAGATTATTCTCGCGCGCCCCGCGGATTATTAGTGCACGGCCCTGCTCAATTGGGCGGCGTTGGGCTGGCACTGGGATCTTCTCCGCACCAGACAGATACCGACCAGTAATGCTCTGCGGCATGCGTGCTACCTCTGCTGGCGTGCCACATGCCACGATCTCCCCGCCGTGCACGCCAGCACCTGGCCCAACATCCACCAGATAGTCAGCCGCCGCAATCGTATCTTCGTCGTGCTCTACTACAAGTACGGTATTACCTAGGTCGCGTAGATTCTTGAGCGTCTGGATGAGACGATCGTTGTCACGCTGGTGGAGGCCAATTGATGGCTCATCCAGCACATACAGCACCCCCTGCAGGCCACTACCAATCTGCGTCGCGAGGCGAATACGCTGCGCCTCACCACCACTGAGCGTGTTCGCTGCTCGCCCCAGCTCGAGGTAGCTGAGCCCGACATTGTTCATAAAGCCCAGCCGCGCCATGATTTCTTTGACAACAAGCTTAACGATGTGTTGTTGTTCTGCAGTAAATTCCAGCTGGCCTATCATATCCAGCGCATTGGCGACGTCGAGATTGCAAATATCCATAATGGAGAGGCCATTGACTGTCACTGCCAGCACCACTGGTTTGAGCCGCGCACCCTTGCAGGCCGTACACTTCCGCTCCCGCATGAAGCGCTCGATATCTTTGCGCATAAACTCACTATCGGTCTCGCGATGGCGACGCTCGAGGTTGGGAATGACCCCCTCGTACGTCGAGTCGTAATAGCGATTACCGCTGAGGTGAATGCGATATTTTTGCTTGCCTGTGCCATACAGCACTTTCTGCACAACATCATCACTTAGCTCCTTGACGGGCACGTGCAAACTAAAGCCGTGCTCCTCAGCTACCGCGGCGAGACGCTTCATGTACCACGCTTCGGCATTAAAGCGGTTGAAGGGGCGGATCGCTCCCTCGGCAATCGTCAAATTAGGGTTAAGAATGAGCTCGGGGTCAACCTCCAGGCGTGTGCCGAGACCCGTGCAGATCGGACACGCCCCCTGCGGCGCGTTGAAACTAAAGAGCCGCGGCTCAAGCTCGGGGATGTCCTCGCCTGGGTGATCCATACAGGCATAGCGCTGACTATACGTCGTGATCTCCCCACTCGTGGCATCCAGCACCTGTACGACCCCACTCGCAAGCTCCAGCGCTTGCTCGACCGACTGCGAGATGCGACTCACCATCGTTGGTGCCATCACGACACGATCGACCACCAGTTCAATATCATGCTTATAGCTCTTCTGTAGTTCCGGGAACTCATCGAGTGCATACACCACGCCATCCACCCGAGCCCGTGCAAAGCCACTGCGCATGTATTGCTCGGGGATGTGGGCAAACTCCCCTTTCTTTTGGCTCACGATCGGTGCCAATAACATGAGCTTGCTCCCCTCAGGAAGTTTCATAATTTCGTCGATAATAGACTGAGCTGTCCGGCGCTGGACAGGCTTGCCACAACGTGTGCCATCGGGCATAAGAGCTGGGCAATGCGGCACCCCCACCCGAGCAAAGAGCAGGCGCAAATAATCGTAGATCTCCGTCACTGTAGCGACAGTGGAGCGCGGGTTGCGACTTGTCGACTTTTGGTCGATGCTAATACTGGGGCTCAGACCATCAATAGAGTCAACGTCGGGCTTATCCATAATGCCAAGGAACTGCCGTGCATAGCTGCTTAAACTCTCCACATAGCGGCGCTGCCCCTCAGCGTAGATCGTGTCAAAGACGAGGCTCGACTTACCACTACCACTCAGGCCCGTCACCACCACAAACTGATCGCGTGGAATGGTCACACTGACATCTTTGAGGTTATTCTGGCGCGCCCCAACAATCCGTATCTGCTCCGACATATCGTCTTATTGTAGCATGTATACTGGCAAGATACTAGATTCGCACTAAGAGGCTAGCTGAGCCTCTTATACCTTTAGTACGTTACGTTTACGACGCGAGTGAATCCTCCTTTGGTCGGCTTGCCGCGACATAGCAGACAAGACCACCCCAATACAGTGGCATAATGCTATGGATAAGCCATGGTTCCGACATACCGGCAAATAATCGCAGCGCTAAAAGCGCGTCTGAGGCAGCCAGCATCGCACCACCAAGAACCGCCCACCACCACCGTAGCTGATAGCCCGTTCGAGCAGCTACTGCCGCACTTGTTGCCATGACCGCAATCACTACTGCATAAGTTCCCATCGCCCCAGCCAAGATAGCACTCCCCGCCTGCGGAATGGTGCGATATACTACCAAGCCAGCCAGCAGTATATAGCCCACTGCCACAACTACTGTCCAGCAGTAATGCCAGCGTTTACCAGCCCGCCGCGCACAGGCAAGCCGCTGCAGATTGATCACACAAAGCACCAGATGTGCCAGCAAAAATACCCCAAGCCCGACGATAAAATACGCGAAAGGCAAGAATGCCATCACTGAGCCAGCCATGACAAACAGCACAAGTGCTGTGAGAAGGAGCCGCGTTGTCGATTGCTGCCGATCGCTATACCGCCAGGTGGCATATATGATAAGCGTTGTCGTTAGTGGATCAGTCGCTTTTTGCAGCCACCACCACTGATCTGCTGGTGCAAACTGAAGCAACTGCCATATCGCCGCACAGAGAAGCGTCGGCCAAAGAGCGACTATAAATCGTATCGGTTTCATAATTGTATGGTATATCATCATATCTATCGCGCGCAAGGGTTGTCTGGTGGTTTGCGTTATGTGTCGCTTCTTTGAGCGTCACATACTATTTCTCTCATCACAAGCCATTTGGCGTCTCTCAAAATTAGCACTCTTGAACCGAGAGTGCTAATTTGCTAGCATAGTACTAGGCCATCACCATTTCTCACGACCTGTTTGGCCACCCGTTATTTTTCTATTATGTCGACACCTGGGCTTACACCACCCCGCTCAAAACTAAGCTAATATATTATCACAAGGAGGGATATATGCCACCAACCATGAATCAACAAAGCAACCAAAAGCCACTAGAGCAGTTTGGCACCGACCTAACCGCTCTGGCGCGTGAGGGTAAACTCGACCCAGTGATTGGCCGAGACGAGGAGATTCGCCGCACCATGCAGATCCTCAGCCGGCGCACCAAAAATAACCCTGTACTGATCGGTGAGCCCGGTGTCGGTAAAACCGCCATCGTCGAGGCCTTGGCGCAGCGCATCGTTAAGGGGAACGTACCAGCGTCGCTGCAGGATAAACGGCTCATTAGTCTGGAAATCTCCAGCTTACTGGCAGGCGCGAGCTTTCGTGGTCAATTTGAAGAGCGCCTCAAAGGCGTATTGAAAGAGGTTGAGGAGGCTGCTGGCGAGATCATCCTCTTCGTCGATGAAATTCACACTATGGTCGGCGCTGGCAAAGGCGAAGGCAGTATGGACGCTGGCAATATGCTTAAACCCGCCCTGGCCCGCGGCAAGCTCCATATGATTGGTGCCACCACGCTGGCCGAGTATCGCCAGCATGTCGAAAAGGACGCAGCCCTGGAGCGGCGTTTTCAACCAGTTTACGTCGGCGAGCCGAGCTTTGACGACACCATCGCGATCTTGCGTGGCCTCAAGGAAAAGTACGAAGTCCACCACGGCGTCAAGATTGCGGATGATGCAATTGTAGCAGCAGCGCGGCTTTCCACTCGCTACTTGCCTGATCGCTTTCTGCCAGATAAGGCGGTCGACCTGCTGGATGAAGCAACCAGTGCTCTCAAGATGCAGCTGGAGAGCGTGCCGATTAGTCTCGATCGGCTCAATAACCGCCGCTTGCAACTGGAGATTGAAGAGGCCGCGCTCAAAAAAGATAAATCCGACCACGCGAAAGCCCGCAAAGAGGAAATTAAGCAGCAGATCGCTGACCTCCGAGCCAAAGCTGATGTCATCGACACCAAATGGCAGCATGAAAAGGACATCCTCCAGACTGTTAACACCGCTGCCGAAAAAATGGACAGTTTGCGCTCACAACTAGAAATCGCTGAACGCGATGCGGACCTCGCCACCGCGAGCCGTATTAAATACGGGGATATGCCAGAGCTAGAGAAAAAGCTAGCGAGCGCCCGCCAGGAACTAGCGGCCATCCCACCAGCTGACCGCTTACTACGTGAAGAAGTCACACCCGACGATATCGCCAGTGTGGTGGCGCGCTGGACGGGTATTCCCGTCGAGCGACTGATGGAAAGTGAATCGAGTAAATTAACCAAACTTGAAGACTCAATCAGCCGCCAGGTTATTGGCCAAGACCGCGCCGTGGCTGCCGTGGCGAGCGCTATTCGCCGTTCACGCGCCGGCCTCGCCGATACTAATCGGCCAATTGGTTCCTTCCTCTTCCTTGGCCCAACTGGGGTTGGCAAAACAGAGGTAGCCCGTAGCCTGTGCCGCGAATTATTTGACGACGAGCACGCCATGATCCGCATCGATATGAGCGAATACATGGAGCGTCACGCCGTAGCCCGTCTGATTGGCTCGCCACCAGGCTACGTTGGCTACGACCAAGGTGGCCAATTGACCGAAGCGGTGCGCCGCCGCCCCTACAGCGTGGTACTGTTTGATGAAATCGAGAAGGCCCACCCCGACGTCTTTAATGTGCTCTTACAGGTATTAGACGATGGTCGTCTGACTGATGGCCAGGGCCGGACGATCGACTTTAGTAACACCATTATCATCATGACGAGCAATGTTGGCTCGCAGATGATTATGGACTTTACCGGCGATGACCTGTCTGTGCTGGATAATAAAATGCGTGAGGTACTGCGTCAGCATTTCCGTCCAGAATTCCTCAACCGCATCGACGATATCGTGATCTTCGACCGTATTCACGAGCAAGCCATGCGGGCCATCGTTGACGTGCAGCTCGAGCGTGTTGCCCGCCAAGTCAAAGACAGCCGCGATATCACGCTGGCGTTTGACGAGAGCATCCGCGACATGCTAGCGCGCGACGGCTACGACCCAGCCTTCGGCGCTCGGCCGCTCAAGCGCTTGGTACAAAAGCGTATTCTTGACCCGCTGGCGCTGGAGCTGATCGACAATAGGCTACACGATGGCGATCTCGCACATGTTAGCGTTCAGGATGGTCGGGTCCGTTTTCACCACTCGTAGCTGGAAAGCTGGCGGTCGACAATAGCCTTTCCTGACCAGCCTGTGCTATGCTCGTAATATGAAACTATCGAGCGCTGCTTTTGAAGACAACAGCAAGATCCCTAAGCACTACTCGCGATTCGGCGGTAACCAGCGGCCACCGCTTGCTATTGCCAATGTACCCACCTCAGCTCAGAGCCTCGTGCTCATCTGCCATGACCCTGACGCACCAGGTCGCAACGGATTCTACCACTGGACAGCCTGGAATATACCAGCAACCACAACAGAACTCACGAGCACGAGCCTACCCGACGGAATCGTTGAGGGTGTCACAAGCTGGGGCACGCCAGGCTGGGGTGGGCCACAACCGCCATTTGGCACACATCGGTATCAATTCTCACTGTACGCGCTTGACCGATATCTAGAGCTACCTCAGCAGACGGATCCACAGACCTTGCTATCGATCATTCAACCCTACTGTGTCGAGCAAACGATGCTAACAGGGCTATTTGGTGTGTTTGATATATTTCGCCGCTGAACCTTGATAGTGTGCCAAGTCCTTACGCTCTAGCCATCACAGTGCCATCTTATCTCCTTATTACTCCATTTTTAGGTGGAAGTCTTTATAAGACTCGCTCAAAAGAAGCAGCTGCTTGCTGCCACCGCTGTATATACTCTGGATGCTGCGCCGAGAGGAGCTGGCCACGGTGCAGTACCGCCTGGCATTGCTCGCTAGTCACATCTTTTGCTGCCAGCGCCGCACGCAGCACCGCACTGACAAATTCTGGCTTTTCCTCTGCCCTGCCTTCATCAAAGGTAAGATGCTCGAGCGCCATAAATCCTTCACACAGCAGCTGAGCTGGCTGCGCGGCCGTTATGCGCTGTTGCATAGCTGGATCGATCATATCGGTCAGGTGGTAGTAGTTCCAGCCGAGCGTTGCACCATAGCGCCGCTGCCAATAAGCACGCTTTTCGTCATCATGCGCAATCGCTTCAGGGTGTGTTTGCAGCTCACTCAGACCGGCTAGGCGAAACGCCAGATAGTGCTCCAGAGCTTGGCGCTTGATATTATCCGGAATATCATCAGACTGGCGCCAAAAGGCAATTTCGTATCCTTCATCTGCTTCGCAATCAGTGATTAACTCACCGTGCACCGGGCTAATCGGTGCGGGGTATTGCTGGACTCGCTGCTCGATAATCGCAATGCGGTCAGCCAGCGGCAGCTCACGCACCGAAGCAACAATATCTTTCTTCGTTCCTTGCACCGTAGCCGCCTCCTGACAGGCAAGCGCTTGCATTGTTGTCGCCACATGCTGCGGCATATGCCCACCAAATATCACATTGATACGCGGCGCACCTTCTGGCTCAGGTTGCTCATTCCACTCATCACCCACGAGATCGAAGCGCTTGCCTGCTGCCACACCCTTAGCCCGCAGGAGTGGCGCGCTCGAGTCTTGGGTGAGTGGCATAAGGAAATCGCGCAGCTGTGCGGAGGTAACATCACCGCGCAAAGCAAATGATTGTGCACTTACGTTGTGGTCGTGATCGCAATGGTCATGATGATGGTCATGACAGTGGCTGCCGCACACCTGGGCAACTGCTCGCTGGCCAAGGTGGAGTTGCCGCTCTACGCCGCGCAACCTCGCCAGCACCTCTGTATAGTTTGTACTACCTGGGCGAATGAGCTCAACAGCTACCTCGGGTGGCAAGGCAGGTAATTGCTCGAGCACAGAATCGATTACTGTGAGTGCTGCTCTATCATTTGGAGTGTGCGTTATACCAACAATATCTGCCACCGCCAATTGGCTCGGTAGCACTTGATAATGCATGTCGCGTGATGCTGTTCGTGCGTTAACCAAGGCAAGGGCCGAGAAATCATAGCCACTTGAGCTTACCACCTCAGCGATCTCCGTCCCTGGCGCAATCCCGGTTGGCTCAATAAAGAGCATGTCTACCCCAGCATCGCGCACACGATCGAGCGCCGCCTGGAACTGCGTTGCATCCGAGCAGCCAATACAGCCTGCCGTGAGCGGAATAATCTGCTCACTACGATTAGCCGGGTGTTGAGCAATCCGCCTCGCGTCCACATTGTCCTGGCCGACGTCATTTACCACGACTGCGTAGCTTGTATCTACTGGCACGCGTTCGATCAGCTGGTTGAGCGTTGTCGTCTTACCTGCGCCGAGTGGCCCAAGCACCCCGAGCACTTCAAGCGAATGATCATTCGATGGTGTCTGTTTATATTTTTCCATTGTTTCTCCTTATGATTATTCTTATAATGTGTTAGTAACCCCGCGACACGACTCTTTATAATGCTGTACCACGAGTATTGCAGGTTTATTACAGAGCAAAGAGCCCAAAGCCACACGCATAGCCACCTACGCGCCAAGATGTGGGAACTGTCCATACGGCAAGAGGGCTATCTCGCGCACATTGCACTGCGCAGTGATGACATACTTCACCGCATCACCGATTTGCTCAGCTGTAAAGAGTGGATACGTCTCTGGCGTTTTGTCATAGCCAAGGTCGCGCGTGACGCGGATCGCCTCATCCATTGTGTAGTCGTTGTCAAAAAATCCAGTATCGGTGCTACCCGGCATAATCTCAGTGATAAAGATATTCTCTGGCGTAAGATCGAGGGCTATTGAGCGCAGCAAGCCATGGCCAGCCGCTTTCTGGGCTACATCTAGGCCAAGATGAGCCTTGGCGCGCACTGCTGCCGCAGCCGTGATGCTCATAACCTTGGTGTATGGTTGGCGGGCAAATACCCCGTGCTGACGCAGTGCTTGCAACAGTTTGACTAATGTGACGCAATTATTTTCTACCAAATCAGGGATAGCCGCCGCCTCCATATCCCAGGTATGGGCAAGGAGGCTATTGTGGGGCAATGCCGCCTTGGTATCTGATGCCCCGCCATAGTGCACAACGTAGAGTGGTACACCTAGCTCTTGCTGGAGAGCTGCTGCCTGGCTCGCGGTCCGCTCGATGTCAGCTGCGCGGCGCAGGTCAGCTGGGATAAAGCGGTCGGTTGGTACGCCGCACGTCTCGGCAAAGATTGCTGCATCATCTGGTTGGTATCCTACGACCAAAAGATCATACTGCCCAGCAAGCTGCTTCACAACGCCAGCGGCAGCGTTCATTTTATAGTGCTGCCCTTGATAGGTCAGATACTCGATTTGTCCAAACTGCGAGGTAAAGTGCCGTTTGGCTGGCGTCACTTTTGCGCCAGTGATCATAATAAGTGGTTGCTGTGTCATGGGTCGTATAATACGAGAGATTCTTAGTTTATTGCAAATTTGTTGCAATAAGTGCTATACTATTGCTCATATGGATGATTCGCTCGAGCTATTTGCCACTATCTTGCGCCAGCGTCATTACCGTGTAACCACTGTGCGGCGTGCAGTATTTTGTGCTCTCTACCAGCACGGGCCATGCACGATGCGCCAGCTTGCTGAGTACACTGCCATGGCCGACCGCGTGAGTGTGTACCGCTGCGTGGAGTTGTTTGAGCAGCTTGGCATTGCCCAGCGACTACCGATTGGCTGGAAGTACCAGCTTGAGCTAACCGATGTCTTTATTCGTCATCATCACCACGCAACGTGCCGCCGCTGTGGGCGAGTGATTGACATTGCCGAGAATGAGGAGATCGAGCGGTTAATCGCAGCAATCGCTCAAGCTCATCACCTCGCCGAGCCCTCGCACACGTTCGAGATTCAAGGGATTTGCCCACGCTGCCAGCGCCCTCGACAAGCTGGTTGATATCTACGCTCTCGCAATTAAGCGTCTTAAAATTTATCGTTATATAACGCTTCTTCTATTCAATCCACAAAGAGCTGCCTACCAATTTTCGTAGCTCTCCTCCCCGCCGCTTTCTCCTCAAGAATATTACAAGAGTCGTCATTCACTGACCAGTAGCTGCTCAAATTCAAAGCTGATTAGACAACCAGCTTCTTACCTACTCGAATGAAATGGTAGAGAGCTAACGGAGAGAACATGGGGATTTTTAATGCGTAGGTTTCACTAGTCACCCGCCGGCACCACAGCCTCAAGCCACAGCTGCAGCTCCTGCAATATAAACTCATCTGCCGTACCTGCCTTGGCCAAGCGCTGCAACGACGCCATAAAGCTCGGCAGCTGGGCCTGCAGGTGGGTGCTTCGCCATTGCTCCCACTGGGCTTGCTCATCATCACTGAGGCTCTGCGGGAAGCTACGCGCTTTGTAGTGGAGTAGCAGCTCAGGCAGGCGCTCATCACGAAAGGCCGGGTGGAAATCTGCCAGTGCCTTGGTATCGGCGCTGCGCACTGCAGCAATGTGCGTCTTGTCTGCGTCCGAGACAAAGCTGTCGTAGAGCTGCCCTTCGGGGTCGGTCGATTTTTTGTACTCACGCTTTTTTTCGTAGAGTGTGCGGAGCTTCTCAGCAAAGTCGGGATGGTGGAGAAGGATATCGCGGTGGCGCGCCACAGTGGCCGCTTTGAGATGGATCTTACTCCAGCCATCGCCTTGCCCTAGCACACCAAGTGGTGCAACGGCTGGGCAACGATTGTATTGCAATAGTTTGACAGGTAGCGCCACAAAGCCATCGGCTTGGCGCTCCTCCCAGGTGGCAAAGATTTTCTTAGCAAGCTCCTGCTGGCTTAGGTTCACAAACGGCGTTGGGTCATAGCGCAGGTCATAGACCAAGACATTGCTATTGGGTGCTGGTGCTAGCGGAAAAGCGACGGTCGTCTTGGCATGTTGCTTATCGTAGCGACCACTGGTATAGACGAAGGGCTGCTTGGTCTCGAGATTGACCAGCCGCTGCACCGCCCTCTTGTCGCGCATAGTAAGGAGGTAGTCAAAAAGCTGAGGCTGAGCGCGCTTCACTAGCTTCGTTACTTCTATCAGCGCTGCCACATCAGCGAAGGCGTCGTGTGCATTGTCGTGTGCAATGCCATTAGCTTTAGTAATGAGCTCCAGGCGGTTAGTAGGCTGACCATTCGCATCCATTGGCCACTCAATGCCATCTGGCCGCAGCGCCCGCGTTAGCCGCACGACATCGAGCATATCCCAGCGGCTCCGCCCATCCTTCCAACTCCACTCATATGGATCATAAAAATTCCGCCACAGCAGATGGCGGATAAACTCATCGTCAAAGCGCACATTGTTGAACCCCACAGCGATCGTCTCTTGTGTGAAGATCTCTTCGCTCACCATCCGCGCACATTCTGCCTCGCTATAGCCCTCCTCTAGCGTCTTCTGCGGCGTGATGCCAGTCACCATCAGGGCATCAGGACTTGGCAGAGTATCGTCGCTGAGCGTCACGAGAAAGTTATATGGCTCGCCAATTGGTTGCAAATCCATATCTGTCCGCTGCCCGGCAAACTGCATGATCCGATCCGTCTGCGCCCGAAAGCCACTCGTCTCAAGGTCGTAGAAAAAGAATGTTTGTGCCATCACACACTAACACCAGTCATTGTTGATAATTTCTATAGCACACCTCGCTAGAAACTTCTTAGATGCCTTTGTACCAACATGTTTTTTATCGTGCTCCAGTCCATAAACACCCTGCCTTACCTCTTTGAGGGTGTCTGCCACAGTATCCCTTTTCCACTCGAAAACGCTTTGATTAGACTTAAGTTCATCGACTGGTGCGACAGGATCAAGGTCAGCCGCTTCAAGGACTTCTCTCGGTACATCAATCTTACCCTTTTCCCAATTTGGTATGATATTTTTCAAAGCTTCCAATTGCCCGAGATTCTTTCTGAAATCATCCGACACACGTCTTGTACGGAGATCAGTTCCCGCCAGCACCAATTGCACATCCGTTTCTCTACCTTCTTTATCATAGATAGCTTCTAGTTCTGATATGCTACGGATTTCTCGTTCCTTTGTTCTCTCGTGATTATCGATTGTCGCTTCAAGCCAATCGCCAAAATATCGTTTCGCATCCTCATCAGGGAGCTGCTTCTTTTCCAGTTGATACATTACATATTGTGTCAATTTACCAACCCGAGTATCCATAAGTAGGTCAACATCCCCTTCGTGAACCCCCTTAAGCAATCGTTTAGTATATTCCTCAGGCTCACCCTCCAAAAAGTGATCACCGAGAAATGGTTTTTTGCCATTCAGGCTTCTCATAATGTCAGATTTGATATTAAGAAATGCCTCTTGTTTAAAGCTAGCAGGCCCCAAAAGCTGCCGACCAATCAGAGGTTTTAATGCAGTCACTGCCAGCGTCAATGTTGTCGCACCAACAGTTCCTAAGCTTTGTTCTCGACTCAATGCATATGTACTTTTTAGGTCCAAGGCTGCAACTTCCAGAGTACTTGGCACTTCTTTTTCTCTATTGCGCATATGACCTCCTGGGTTATATTAATCTACCTACTATTATACCATAAAATAACCTCTGTCACGCTAGTAGGACTGACACGTTGTTTATTGCTCCACCAGCGGGAACGGCTGGCTATCGCCAATCTGCACGATGCTGTCGCCCTCTGCTCCTTGACGAATGAGCTCATGCGTGACACCAAGACGCTTCATGATATCACGCAGGCGATTAACTGCCTCAAACTGGGCGAAGTTCGTGCGACGAGCAAATTTCTCGAGCTTTTGGCCAGACACAGCAAAGACACGCGGCATCTCGCCATTCTCTCGTGGGTTAGTGAGACCGCTCTCTACTGCCACCTCGACGCACTGCTGCGCCGCGTAACCCTGCAGTTGCTGTACTGCCCAGGCATCGGCCTTAGCTTGGCTACCAAGCGTAATGGTCGCAAGCTCTTCACCATCAGCAAAATCATCATCCTCTTCAGCTGCCGCCTCGGCTGCTCGTGCCGCTATTACTATCTGACGCAGAGCTCGCAGTACATCAACGACTCCCTGATGCGCAATCGAGGAAATTGCAAAAATCGACGTTGCTTCGTCAACTACCCGGCGCAGACTGTCTATCTGCATTTGGATAATATCGTCATCGAGCCCATCACACTTCGTTAGCACGACGACCTCTGGCCGCTGAGCTAGCTCGGTGCTGTATTGCTGCAGCTCGTGACGAATCGCTTGGTAACGCTCGGCTACATCATTACTATACACATCAACAAGATGGAGGAGCACAGCTGTCCGCTCGACGTGCCGCAAGAAGGCATCGCCCAGACCCTTGCCTTCGCTCGCTCCCTCAATCAGGCCAGGAATGTCGGCAATTAGGACCGAACCATCATCAATATCGGCTACACCAAGGTTGGGCGTGAGTGTGGTAAATTCGTAGTTTGCAATCTCTGGGCGAGCATTACTCACCACGCTCAGGAAGGTTGATTTGCCGGCATTTGGGAAGCCCACTAGGCCAACATCGGCCAGTAACTTCAGCTCTAGCTCCGCCTCAAAGCTCTCCCCTGCCTCGCCTAGCTCGGCCATGCGCGGCGTTTGGCGCACACTAGATTTAAAATGCGCATTGCCAAAGCCACCATCGCCACCTTTGGCAATGACAGCCTCTTGCCCTGCCTCAGCGAGGTCGGCGATTACCATACCATCTCGCTTCACTAGTGTCCCTACCGGCACTTTGACAACCAGTGGCTTACCAGATCGGCCTGCCATCTTCTTCTTACCACCTGCAACACCAGGCTCTGTCTTGAGCTCTGGTTTGTAGCGAAACTTGAGCAAGGTATTGAGCTGTTCTGTTGCAACAAATACAACATCACCACCACGACCGCCATCTCCGCCATCAGGTCCACCTTTGTCTACATATATTTCATGTCGAAAGCTCACCGCGCCGTCGCCGCCGCGACCTGCTACTACTGTTACCTTTGCTGTATCTACAAACATATACTATTAAGTATACCAAAAACACCTCTGCGACAACAGAGGTGTTTATAATGCTTAGCGTATCAAACTAGTAGATATACTGGTAGCGACCACCGACTGCTTCGTTCCATGGGATGTTACCAAAGCCAACGCGGTTGAATCCACCACCCCAGCGGAAGCCGTTCATCTCGCTAATGGTGACCGAAACACCAGGGTTAACACTCTCGACAATGGCAACGTGGCCATACCCACCACCATTTTGCATCACCGCACCAACGGCTGGCGTTGTGCCAACACCGTAGCCAGATGCACGGGCGAAGCTAGCCCAGGTAGCAGCATTGCCCCACTGGCGGCCGATTGGCCGGCCAAGCTCAAGACGGCGCTCGTAGGCATAGAAAGTACAGTTACCCCAGGCGTAGCCACCACCGTCGCCACCGCCCGTCCAGGCGTGGGCTGTACCAGCAGCGCCACCATAGGCACCAGTACCGTTATAGCTATTTGCACCAGTTGCAGTTGCATTAGCTGCGCGAGCAGCAGCACCTGAGCGTGGCGCTACGTAGCCTGGCTGCTCTTCTGTTGGCAGTGAACCATCAGGGATGATGAGCTGCGAGCCTTTAGCAGGGGTAGAGGTCAGCTCAAGGTCGTTGTAGAGAGTCAGCTGATTCTTATCTGCTTTGTATTTAGCGGCAATGCTATCAAGCGTATCACCATCCTTAACGGTATAGAGGATACCATTAACCGGTAAGATAGTTAGCTCTTTGCCTGGCTCAAGGGCATCACTGGTCAGATTGTTGACCCACTTGATGGTTTGCGTGCTAATCTTAAACTTGTCGGCAAGGCTTGGCACGCTATCGCCAGCAACTGTCGTGTATTTCTTGATAGTGCGGTTGTCGGCTGTTGGTTGAACAATCTGTGGCTTGTTGATTGTCGTAGCGCTCGTTTGAGTAAACGAGTTCTCTGCAGCAATTGACTGCGAGAGGTTAGCGACGTTATTGGCGACAGGCAAGCTGGTGCTCTCAGCAATCGACGTAGCAACATTGGTCGCAACGAGCTGATCTACCCCGTCTGCCGATGGTGTTGCTGCTGTCTGGCGCGTTGCACTGACGGGCGCAGCGCTGGCTAGAGCGGTGTTTTCTGCCAAAATTGGCTGATAGCTCATGGCAACGAGCGACAGTATCAAGACAAAAACCCCTACATAGGCCGATGTCCGTACTGGTGATAATGACTTATACAGTGGTCGCGGACGCCGACTCCGCACGGTAATAGGCGAAAGTTCGAGTTGTGAAGCCTGCTCGGCTGCTTGTTGTTGACGAATGATCGTTCTCCTGCGCATCTATTACTAGCGCGCGACTACCTCACTCTGTCTTTCTTCTCTTATACACGAGAACGGAGCACACATGTCGACCGATTTTATTATGATATTAAAAAAATTGATTTCGGCGCTCGTACGACATTTAAAGGCAGGCCATTGGTAGAGCAATTCCCCTCTCTTGCATTCCCTGTATCCTCACTCACCGACTGGCTACGATCCATTCTACTACGCAGTTGTGATTTAGTCAATGGCTCACCACTGTGGTGGGAGATGATATTTTGTGGAAATTGCAACAATTTTACCTTGGTATTGTCACCTACGGACTTTCTGCTTGCGGGCCCTTCCTTGCGGGCATCACACGCCGCTTCAATAGTACGCAGCTTTTTGTAGGCTTAGTGTGAGGATATGCGGTTGCGGTTAGCCGAAACTTTATAACTCCGAACAAAGCTTCTTGCAATGCTGCTTGATATTGGCTTGGTGCTCGGCTTCAGTGTTGGCAAAATAGACATTACCATCATCGCCAGCGAGGAAGAACTCATAGTTACCAGGAGCTGGGTCGGCCACTGCTTTGAGCGCACCGAGTCCGGGTGTGGCAATCGGCCCAGGTGGCAAGCCTGGCTTGATGCGTGTATTGTACGGCGAGTCGAGATTGACATTAGGGCTCACGCCAGCAACATCTGCTCCATAAATGAAGGTTACGTCCGAGCCAAGCACTTTGTTCTCGCGCAAACGCTTGTAAAAAACCTGAGCAATCTGTCGCTGGATCTGGTAACAATCTTGGCTCGCACCACCGCAGCCCATCTCGCGCTGGATGATGGAGGCAAGGGTGATAGCTTGGTAGAGATTGAGTTTTTGGGCTGCAAATTTGTCAACCAAGCCATTACTCTGAATCTGCTCATACATATGAGCGAAGGCTGCCTTGAGAGCCGCCTCTGGACCTTGATTAGCTGGCACGGAATAGGTATCTCCAAAAATATAGCCCTCGAGCGAGGTACCTGCTGGCTTATCGGCAAAGAGTGGGCTGTTATACGTCTTGGCGAGTGCAGCTTTGATCGACTCCTCACTGTAGCCAGCCCGTTTGAGTGCCGTGGTGGCGTCTTGGCCTTGTGGCTTATAACGCGAATCGACGACAGTGCCACCTGGCAAGAATGTGACAACGCGATTATCATGACACCCCTGCGAGAGCTTCGTCGCGATCTCAGGCAACGACTGCGAAGGGCTAAACTGACATACGCCAGCATGCAGCTGATTACGCGAGCCTGACAAGCGGGTATAGATATCAAAAGCTCTGGTATCGCGAATTAACCCCTGTTCCTTTAGCGTCGCGGCAACGGTCTTGAGCGTAGCACCATCATCGATTGTTATTGCTTTAGCAGTAGTATCTGTTCGATCGACTGGCTGTAGATTTTGATGATACCACCAATACCCTGCCACGATGATAAGCAAAATCAATAGCCCCACACCACTCAGCCACCACAACCACCGACGACGTCCGCGATGTGGCCGACCGGTATTGTAGCGTGGAGATTTTTTCTGAGAGCCAATCGTCCGACCTTTTGGTGCATCATCAGCAAAGAGTGGTGAAACACTATCATTATCAAGCAGACTTCCCCGCTGTGGCTCCGGTGTGGGCTGCGGCGGCTGGTTATCGTCGTCAAAGCCATAGAAGCTATCATCATCAAGCCCAGAAGGTAACGCATCATCAGCAAAATCATCAACTGGAGTGGTCGCCGGTTGAGGTTGCTGAGGTACTGGTTGCTGGACTGGCACTGCGTACGTGTCACGAGATGGAGATGGTGTACTACGGTAGGGCTGTGGCTGAGGTGCTGGTTGTGGCTGAGGCCTACTCACCCGCGCGTAGGGATCATATGCCTGCTGCGGCGCAGGAGACGGTGCTGGCTGTGGCTGGATAGATTGTGTCGATTGTGGCTGTTGTCCCGCTATTGGGCGATGTGGCTCTGAGCGGCGTATATACGGCGACGCACTGCGCCCCGAAGACCCCACCGGAGGAACTGAGCGCCCCGACCGCGGCGTGATGCGTTCTACTGGTGGTGGCGACATTGGTGGGTTTGGATTCCCTACCTGGAAGCCTCGGCCTGGCTGGCGGCGAAAATCAGTCATAGTGCGTCTCCAAATAGTCTTGCAAAATAATACTGGCAGCAACAGCATCAATAGCACCCTTGCTATACGGCTTTCCTTGAGCACGAAGATACTCCTCAGCCTGTACACTGGTGAGCGACTCATCTTGAAACGCCAAGCGCGGCGCGATATCTGTCAACTGAGTCGCAAACCGCTCAACATAGGCGGTTTGAGCTGTAGGCTCGCCCGATTGATTGCGCGGGTAGCCAACGACTACCACCCCAACACGCTCACTCATAATCAGCTGAGTGATCTGCTCAAGTTCACTACCATCCACTTCAATCGTATCATATGCGACAGCAATTCGCACGGACGGATCGGCAATTGCAACGCCAATCCGCCGTTCGCCGACATCAAGCGCTAAGTATGTTCTCTTATTGTTCATTGAGGTCAAATACCACCTTTATACGATTCGTGTCATTTGGTGCTGATTGTACCCAGAATGGTGAGAACGATACATCGGCCGAGCTCACTCCCTCGATCTTCTCGACATGCGAGCGAATCTCAGCATAGCGCTTACCCTTAGCATAGTCTTTGAGCTCCGACTCGTCGACTTTGGGACCGATTTTGCCGTTGGTCGTGATAGTCGCATTGTAGGCATTACCATTAGCCGAAACATTGGTCACCGAGAGCTTATTGACGCCATTGCTATGGACTTGCTGATTAGCCTTGCCGTCAATTTGCTGCTTGAAGTATGCATCAAGGAAAATGCCTGCCTCGCGCTTCTCAATCGCCGAGAGGGAGTGCTCCACCGCACCAGTCAGCTGGGCTTTGCCATCGGTTGCTTCGCCGCCCACCTTGACGTTCGGTTGGATGTCGCTGTCGTTTTGCTTGAAGGTATCATTAAGGATGATATAACTGTCACCATTAAACTGCGAGGCAAGCTCGCGCTTAGCACCATTGCTATCGAGTGAACTATTGAGTCTATTCCTCGCCTGCTCAATGTCACTGCGCTGCACTGTGGTAATCGTCTTGTCTGTGCCACCAGAAGTATCATGCGTGAAGGAAACAGAGAAGCCAGAGGGGCCCTTGGCCGAGCCCGATGCACCATTGTACTTCGTGCCACTCTCTACCGCAGTGACTTCTGTTGTGCGGCCTCGCATGAGGTCGCCACCCGACGCGTTAGAGTCGAACACCACCGACGATGTCGTTTTGTACTGCATGCCATTTTCGGATGTGATGGTCGTCCCAGCGTCGATCGTCGCTCCATTGCGCAAGACGTCAAACGAAGCTGGCGTAAAGCGCACCGTCCCCGTTGCTTTTGCACCAACATCTTCTTTGCCAGTGGCAGTGAAGTCGATCGAGATGGTTTTGCGCGTTGTCTTGGTTGTTGTCTTGATTGTCCCTTCTTGCAGGTTTGAGCCAAGCGAATCGCCGATTGTAACGCGAGTGCTGAGCGGCAGATCAGAGGTACGAGCCTTGATAGTGATGGTTGCATGTGGTGCGAAGAAAATCGCCCACACCAAGAAAACGATCAGGACAACGAGTGCCGCACCACCGATCAAGAGTTTCTTGCGCATTTTGTTGAAATCCGGTACCTTCACCTTCTTCTTGAGGTCTGAGGCAGCCGACGTATCAGCTGCTTTGTCGTCGTCATCTGGCGTCTTGCGGGTAGCCGAGCGGGTGGCAGGACGAGCCGGTACAGAAGTAGCAGGCGTTACTGGCTCAGGGTCGTCTGGTTCGAGCTCACTACCATCAATGACATCTTCGTCATCGACCTCGAGCGCTGGGATCTCAGCCATCTCCGGCCGGCTTTGCAATGTCCGCGCCGTGGGGATACTTGCCGAAGCGGCCAAAGTCGAGAGCGCTTGGTTGCCAGTGATAATGACGAGCCGTTTACCTGCTTGCTCAGCAGCGCGCTGGACGAGCTTGAGGTTGACAGCGCTCTGCATAGCACCAATCCGCTTGGGTGGCACGAGTGCGACGATTTTTTGTGAGGAGTCCTTCACCTTGCCAATAATGGCGGTAATGTCGTCCTCGGTATCGATATAAATGACATCTTTTTGCATTTAGATCCTCAACATTTTATTCAATTTATTGCGTAGTGTTTCTGTTTCGCTTGCCCCAATCATCGTATCGTAGCCCACACGCAGGAGGCCCATCGCGGTGATAAATGAGTGGTCGCTGACCTTGTTCGTCAGGTCGACCACACCCGAGACGTCACTGGGCTTAATATGCTGCACCACTGGCCGGCGCGTGAAGGGGAGGTCGGTATACCAATCGCGCGTCTCGAGGGCTTTCACCAGTGGCTTGAGGCTTGCCCCACCACCGCAGAGCAAGATACGATTAGGCAAGTGATCAACCGAGCTAAATTCGCTAAGAGCAAGATCGACTCCTGCTAACCAGACATCGAGAGTTTTATCAATTGCAGTATCAAAATGCTGCTTAAGCTCTTGTTTCATTTGCTCGTGATTAGTCGCAACCTTGAGCTTCTCAGCCTCGCTGTAGCTAATGGCACACTCGTTGGCAATCGTATTGGTAAAGCTGCGCCCACCAATGCCAAACATCCGCGTCCCTTCCACGCCACCATCATTTACTACCGCAATGTCTGTTGTGCCACCACCAACGTCGGCAAGAATAGCCGTAAATGAGCTATTCGCATCTGTACCTAGTACGCTCCGGCTCACCGCAAAGGGCTCGGCCGCCACCGCCACGAGGTCGAGCGCCAGCTCATCAGCCACGCGCTCGAGCGCGCCAATGTGCACCATAGGAGCAAAAGCAGTGTAGATCTGCACCGCTACGTCCTTACCTTGAAAACTAATCGGGTTGCTGACCTTGTAGCCATCAATGTGAATGCTGACGAGTGCGGAGTTGACGAGCTTTACCTCTACGTCTTGGTTACCCGTCTCGAGAGCGATCTGCCGCTGCGCCTTGATGGCAGCTCGGTCTTGCACCTTCTCGATGATGAATTCCATTTCAGTCTCATCTAGTGGACGGTCGGGCTGTGGCCGGCGGTAGCGGATGGTGTTCGTCACACCCTTCACAAGCTCACCAGCAATGCCAATCACTGCACGGCGCGCCTGTATGCCAGCCTCAGACTCGGCTTGGGCCAGAGCATCTTCGCAGTTGCGCACGACTGCGGCGATGTCGGCAATCGCACCAGAGTGCATATCGCTGCGGTCTTGGTGCTTGCGCCCCACACCAATAATCTCAATCTCCTCACCGTTAACCCGGGCAAGCAGCGCCTTAACGTACTCTGTCCCAATATCAAGACCAACGAGGCATTCGCTAGCGCTGTTATCTGCTCGGGTAAGAAATCGATCGAAAACCATAATCGTCTCTATTATATACCATATACAGGCCTGCCTGCTAGCCCTAAACGGTGATTATTGGCGAATTTATGATGAAATGGTTCATTTTGCATCAAGCACTGCAAGTGTCGTTATCGAGAAACATTGCAGAAACATCATACAGTGGTAGTACCTTCTTGACAAAACAGAGGTAACCACTGTACAATACGCCTACTATGACCAATCGCGAACCAGTCGATGCCGTGCCTATCGGCATCTTTCCACTTGAGAACTACGAGCCAACCAAACATACCCTGCTTGGCCGTCACCTGTACAAAACGGTCGCAGCGCTTGAAGCGCACCATGCCACGCCCGACGAAACAACGATAGTCTACCAAGCTCCCTTTGGGCGCTATAACGAAGGCGGCACATTGGCTGTTGACCTCACAGCTGATGCCACTGGCCTGACCGCTGGCCAGCTCGCCCTTGCCGACCCTGATAAGCATCATTCTTTTGCACTAACACTGGCGGATAATCGGCAATACTGGTATAGCCGGACCGACCCCAGCCAGATGCCTATCACTCACAACCACGTGGCACGCTTACTCGACCGCTCGCGCCCGCTTGGCCATGATTCGGAGTTATTTAGATGGTATGCAACCAACCGCGGCACAACTGCTGCCGACCTCCAGACTCTTCTTGACGAAGCGGTCCTCCCTACGGTTAATCCTGAGCAAGTTCGCCGCGATGCGACCTACTGCTATAATGATATTATTCTCAAAGGCGAACAGTGGTCTGGTGTGCGTCTTGCACTGACAATACGTCGGCTTGGCCAGCTTGCTATGGGCACTACAGCAAACCTAGAAATACCCTACAGTTGTGATGAGCTCGACACACCAGTGACTTGCCGTATTACCAGTGACGACTTAGAATATACCATGCTTGCCTGCTTTTATGATCATAACGAAACAACCTCGCAGCGCCGCCGCACATACGTTGAACCAGACATCGCAGAGCTAGGTAACGCCATCGCCCAGCTAACAGAGGATATGATTGCTGAGCGCTGCGCTCTCCAGTAGGGCGTACCCTCTCTTCTGCGCCCTTGTAGGTGTTATGACGCTAACAAATACAACACCAGCACATATGTTGCTGGTGTTGTATTTGTTTATTTCTGATTATCTACTAATGCTAACGCAACACCGCTTTTATCCGGCGGACACCGGCTGAGCTTGACTCTTCCTTAGTGATCTTGAAGCGCATGCCATCTTCGGCCAAGATGCCGGTGTGCTCGACGTGCGGGCCCCCGCACACTTCGAAGCTCACGCGCTCATCACCTTCGCCGATAGAATAGACCTTGACGGTATCGCCGTAGCGTTCGCCAAAGGCACCGATTGCACCGAGCTTCAGTGCTTCATCGGTTGGGTATACGGCAAAGCTAACGGGCAAGTCTGCCTCAATCCAGGCATTAACTTGATCTTCCACTGCTTGCTTCTCCTCCGGGGTGAGCTTGTCGTGGTTGAAGTCGAAGCGCAGGCGTTGAGCGGTGATATTGCTCCCATGCTGTTGCAGATCTGGTGCTTTCAATACCGTGCGCAGCGCCGCCCCGAGCAGGTGCGTTGCTGTGTGGTATTTGAGATGAATTGGGTCGTGACCTTCTAGCCCACCACTAAATTGCCCTTTGCGCGCCGTCTTGGAGCGCTGGCGCTGCTCGGCCATCTTGGCGTCAAATTCTGCTCGCCAGTCCTCAGAGAGCGAAATCCCTTGCTTGTATGCCTCCTCTGTACTGAGCTCTACTGGGAAGCCAAAGGTATCATATAGCGTAAATAACTCCGCGCCAGTCAGGCCATCTGCGACATACTGCTGCATCTGTTTGAGCCCCTTGCGAAGCGTCTGCCGGAAGGCTTTTTCTTCCTTGGCGAGCACGGCGATGATCTGTTCGCGCGCTGCTTTGACCTCTGGGAAGTCTGCCTCGTATAGGTCGGCAATCACCGGCACCACTGCTTCAAGAAAGTTCTGCTCAATGCCAAGGTCGAAGCTGTAGCGGATAGCCCGTCGCAAGAGGCGGCGCATCACATAGCCCTGCTCCTTGTTGCTCGGGATGCAGCCATCAACCGCCATGAAGGTGGCCGCTCGCAGGTGGTCAGCAATCACCCGCATACTCTCGGTATGCGAGGTGTAGCTCTTGCCACTAAGCTGCTCAAGCTTGCTGATAATAGGCCACATCAGGCTAATCTTAAAGACATCGGGGTCGTTATTAGCCGCAGCCGCAATGCGCTCCAGGCCAGAGCCGTGGTCGATATTCGGCTTATCTAGTGGAACAAACTGTCCCTCGGCTACCTTCTTGTATGCCATAAAGACGTTGTTGCCGATCTCCATAAAGCGTCCGCAGTCGCAGTTAGGATGGCAGTGCTCACCAAACTTCGGGTCGTGCTCGATGAAGTCAAACTCATAAAACATCTCGCTGTCTGGCCCACATGGGTCACCGACTGGTGTTGTCTCGGGTCCGCCATTGCGACTCCACCAGTTTTTGCTGCCGTCATAGTAGAAGATGCGCTCACCTGGCTGGATGCCACGGGCCGCACCGCGCTCTTCGCTGCCGATATCGGCACTTTTCGCTTCGATCCCTTTTTCGGCAAATTTCTGCCGCCACAGCTCGGCTGCTTCGGTGTCTTTGGCAATGTTGTACTCAGGCGCACCAATGAAACACGTTACATACAGGCGATTCGGGTCGAGCCCTACTTCCTCGGTGAGGAATGTCCACATCCAAGTAATCTGCTCTTTCTTAAAGTAGTCACCCAAGCTCCAGTTACCGAGCATCTCAAAGAAGGTAGTGTGGCGATTGTCACCAATATCGTCAATGTCTTGAGCACGCAAGCACGTCTGCGAGTCGGCGATGCGCTTGCCCTGTGGGTGTGTCTCACCCAGCAGATATGGGATCATCGGCTGCATGCCCGCACCAGTAAAGAGCGTCGTCGGGTCGTCGGTTAGGATGAGCGGGGCCCGCTTGATAATGGCGTGCTGCTGCTTGGCATAAAATTCGAGGTATTTGTTGCGGATATCTTGAGCATTCATAGGGGGTATTATAGCACGGACACACTACCCCGTGCATCTTTGGTGGCGTGATTATAAAAGCTCTCCATAACGAAGTGTGATGCTACTGAAACACTACTATACAAAAATCGACTCATTCAAGAGCCGATTTTTGCGCAATCGTACTTATTTCTCATGTTTGAAAAGCTTGTTGCGACGGTGCCACAGGCCAATTGCCCCACCAATGAGAGCAATACCTGCCCCACCGAGAAGCCAGAGGTTGGCACCCGTGTCGGCAAGTGCGGCTGCTACAGGATGTGCCTGATCGGGCGTGTGGGCTGCCGTCTTGGGTGCGGCGGCAGCTTGCCGTGGTTGTTGTGGTTGCAGCGCAGTGCGGATTGCGTCAACCCGCCGCTGCAGTGCCGCCTTGACTGCATTATCTTTGACAGTATCGACCACTGCTTGGGTTGTTGCAAGCAATGCAAGATCCGGCTTAGCTTCGAGTGCATCAACAGCTTGCGTGGCTGTCTTTTGGCGTGCTTGATCCTCCTGGATGGCTGTAGCTATAGCAGTGGTGAGCGCCTTCGTCGCTTTGCTAAGCTCTGGCGTTGTGGTTGCTTTGAGATTTGCGAGGCGATCTGCCTCTGTCGCTGCTGCAGCAACGTCCTTGTCTGCTGCGACGTAGGCTGGCGCAGCAGCAAGCTCTTGCTTGGCTTTGTCGTAGTCGGTGTGGTCGACGCGGAGGTCATCGATTGCTTGCTGAAGCTCTTGCAATGCTTTGTCGATCATAGCCTGAGGAGATGTCTCATCAGCCACCACGGCACGGGCAATAACCTGTTTGGATATTGCCTCCGCCCTGGTGTGTGGGCTGTAGCCATCCAGCACCATCGGCTCAGCTAGCTTCGCTTCGAGCTTTTCAGTAGTTGTGATCTCTACCTCGCGCGTTACCTCTGCTTTATTGTTGGCATTATCGACCGCACGGTAAGTGATTGTATATATGCCTGGTTTTGGGTTTGCAAGGTCAAGGTTTTTTGCGTCGATAACCACGCCATCGCTATTAACACCTGTTCCGTCCGCCCCATCATTCGCTGCCACAGTACGCACAGCATCGGCAATTGAGCGACCCGCTCGCGCCACGAGCTTCTCTGGCTTGGCTGGCGTAAAGACTGGTGCGGTAGTGTCAGCATCAGCATACGCCTGATGCGCCACAAGCTGCGGCCCCACAAGCCCAATGCCACTAACGACGACTGCCGCCGCAGCAATAATTCTCATCCGAGAGTGAGTGTGTTTTACCCTCATAATAATCCCCCTTATGGTTGTCTATAAGTGTCAGTATACGAAACTGCTGTTTGGGTTGTCAACAGAGTTACTTCTGAATGGTCGTGCGATATATTTCCTGCTACTTAAAGGGAAAATACATGCCTTGCAGAATAGCCTCTCTGTTTTCACTCATTATTGAGGTAATAAAGCAGCTATAAAGCCACGGAATCGACGACAATCCCTCCGCCAAGACACTCTGTCCCGCGGTAGATCACGGCTGACTGGCCAGCTGCCACGGCCCGCTCAGGGTCACTGAGGTGGAGGGTGGCTTGGGCCTGAGCTGGGTCATACTGCAACGTGCATGGCCTCAGCTGGCCACGGTGGCGCAGGCGGACGGTCAGCTGGTCGCTCGCCGCTGGTGCACCATGAATCCAATGCAGATCACCTACCAGCACATCATGACGCCACATTGCTTCATCATTCATATTGCGGCTCACGTATACTACATTTGCTGCCATGTCCTTACCGACAACGTAATAGGGCAAGCCGCCGCCGACATCCAGCCCATGGCGCTGGCCCAGGGTGTAAAAGATCGCACCATCGTGCTGGCCTAGCACTGCCCCCGTTTGCTTGTCGATAATATCGCCCGGGCGAGTGGATACATACTGACTTAGGAAGTCTCGCATGCCAACATTACCAACAAAGCACACTCCCATCGATTCCTGCTTGCGCGCTGTCCAGAGGCCACGCTCACTGGCCATGTGCCGCACCTGCTGCTTGGTATAGCCACCAAGTGGGAAGAGTGTGTGCTGGAGCGCATCACTCGTCACGCGGTAGAGGAAGTAGGTCTGGTCTTTCGCTACGTCGATCGCGCGGTAGAGGCGATCAGGCTGGAATGAATGTTCTTGACTAGTCGCCGCGCTGCCATCCTCTGCACATGTGCCACCAGTCTGCGCATAATGGCCAGTAGCAATGAGGTCAGCCCCACGCTCGCGCGCTGTATCGAGAAAGAGCCGAAACTTAATCTCTTGATTGCACATAATGTCGGGGTTAGGCGTGCGCCCAGCTTGGTACTCGGCTAGCATGTAGTCTACCACCTTGTGCTTGTAGTCGTGCTCAAAATCAAAAACGATAAAGTCGATACCCAGCTGCACCGCGACCCGCTTGGCATCAGCTAAGTCTTCCGCCCAGGGACACTGCATACCAGGTAGGTCTTGGCTCCAGTTTTTCATATACACACCGGTCACGTCGTAGCCCTGCTCAACCAGCAGTACTGCAGTGAGACTGCTGTCCACCCCACCACTCATCCCGACAAAGACACGCTGCGTCATGGTTGCACCGCCTTAAACCAGCCAATCTTCACCAACTCTTCGATCGTCAGCTGCCAGCCACTTGGCGTGAGCCACCAGGTGTCTGACCATTGTTTGTCGGTAGCTACAGGGTGGCTGCGCATGGCAATGTGCGGCACATACTGGCCAAACTCCAGTGCAACGCGGCGCGAGTGGTAGGCACTGGTGACAAGAATGATGGAGTCGATATTCTTTTGACGGAGGAGCTGGCCAGTTTTTTTGGCATTTTGGCGGGTGGTTTCGCTTAGTTCCTCGGTGAGGATGGCACGGTCGGGCACACCAGCCGCCACAGCTTGGCGGCGCATTGCCTCGGCATTGCTGGGGCCAGTCTTATCGGCGGCAGCACCTGAGAAGACGATGAAGCGTGCCCATCCATTTTGGTAGAGGCGAATCGCTTCGGCGGTGCGGGCCTGGGTATCGCCGCCACTCACTGCCACAATGGCATCAGCAGCGTGGCACTGCTCGGGGCTGCTCGGGGCTGCTTGGCACGCAGCAAGGTCGTCGCGCGTCAGCCAGCGCCCACCAAGCCAAACGAGGAGCATCAGGGCGATAAATATCCCGGCAAGCCAGCGTAATAACTTCACCGCCGCGCCTCCCTCATCCGCTCTTGCTCGTGCTGCACCGCCGCAATGATACACTGCGCCGCGCGCTGGCAATTCTCCTCGGTCGAGAGCCGCCCCAGGCTGATGCGTAGACTTCCGTCGGCTACCTCTGGCGGCAGGCCAATCGCGGTGAGGACATGGCTGCGCAGCCCTTTATTGGCCGCACAGGCACTGCCAGTTGCCACGAGCACCCCATCGCGCTCAAGCAAGAAAATGAGCCGCTCGGCATCTACCCCAGGGAACGAGATATGCAAATGGCCCGCCAAACGATGCTTCACATCACCCGAGACAACTGCCGCAGGGATGTGCTTGCACAGAGTTTGCTGCATGCTATTACGCAGACACTCAAGGCGCTGCGCCTCGGATTTGCGATGTGCCTGGGCAAGCTCAAGTGCCGTTGCAAAGCCGACCGCACCGGCCACATTCTCTGTCCCACTGCGCAGGCCACGCTCTTGCCCACCACCAACGATGAGTGGATCAAGCCGCACCTGGCTAGCTAGCCACAAGAGACCAACTTGCTTAGGGCCATATATCTTGCCAGCATTAAGCGTTAGTGCATCCACACCAAGGCGCGCCACATTAATATCAAGCTGGCCTGCCCCCTGCGAGGCATCACTGTGGAGGTAGAGCGGCGTTGATTCACCCGCTTCGAGTCGTCGCTGGCGCTCACGAGTTACCACTGCGGCAATTGCCCGCAACGGCTGAATCGTCCCCAGCTCATTATTGGCCAGAGCAACACTGATAAGTACCGTCTCTGGGCGAATCGCCCCAGCAATCGCCTCGGGCGTCACCATACCCTTTGGATTAGCCTCCACCACTGTCACATCATGCTGATGCGCTGCAGCCAGCACAGCGTGGTGCTCTATATTTGCCGTTACCACATGGCCGTGTACACCAGCAAACATAAGGTTAATCGACTCCGTTGCACCAGCCGTCATAATAATCTCATCTGGCTTGCCGCCCAGCGCCACCGCAAGATGGTGCTTCGCCTGGCGATAGGCCTGCCGCACCGCTACTGCTGGCGCATAAGGGCTGGACGGGTTAAAAAACTGCTCTACAAAGTAGGGCTGCATCGCCGCCAAAACACAGTCATCCATCGGCGTGGCCGCTGCGTGGTCGCAATATATCATCTCTGGTTTCACTCCAATTAGTATAGCACTCTAGTCCGGATCGGCGAAACGCTGGCCAGTATTGGGGTCAACGCGGTAAATCTCGCGCGCTACCCGCTCATAATAGAGGCGCGTCGCCATGATAAAATTACGTAGTTCATCACCAGTCAGATAGCTGTAGCGAGCACCCTCTTGTGCTTTGAGGATGCCTTGGTCGTTAATCTCGTAGCGGATAGTATTGGTCTGGATGTGGCGCTTCTCGTCTGTCCACTCTTCGTGCCAGATCCAAGTTTTTTCGTCTAAGCAAAAGAATTCGCGGTGCCGCCCCTTCTCTACCGGGCCAAATAGCTCCGCTCCAATCTCGCTCTCAAGCGTGATGAGCTCACGCTCAGTATAGCGCTTAAAGGGCCGCTTTTTCGACTTACTAACGCTAGTATCGCCCGCCAGCAGCGCATAGGCTTTGCCAAGGAGTGAGCTTGGCTTTTTCACTAGGCAGCACGCCTTCCGGAGTAATAATAACCGTTACCGTTATTGGCAGTATCCGCTTGTCTTGCTGTATGTGATGATCTATCTAGCGAGTTATTGCCGTTTATCGAGTATACCTGGGCTTCATGCGAAGATGGGTATTCGTCGTCTGGTTCTACTTGCTTATCCCAGAGTGTAGGGTCTATATCAGTTTCACCACCAACAAAGGCTCGTGTTGCCATAGCCTTGACAACACCATTCGTCCCTTTAGTCTCCTCAAGTTGGCGTGCATCATTGCTGCCATACATTGCAAGTTCTTGTTCACGCATCTTCAAGACTAGATCCGTCACTCGTGCAGTATAGAGTATATTCTCACGATAAATTGCTTCTGGGGATACCGTCTTACCCTTATTCTCATCCCTTGTCGTGCCGTTATATGCGAGCAAAGCCTCAGCAAGCCCTTTCTTGACACGCTCCGCCTTCCGCTCTGCCATGAGATCCTCATACGACATAATACCAGAGCGATTCTCATCGTCTTGGGGTTTTGACTCCTGCGTCGCATCGCCCTTATGTGTGGGCTGTTGTGGTGTGTGATCTATCAAAAAGGAACTCTCGCCGCTCATATATCAAATAACCTTTGTACATTTGCCGTTGTGGTGGTAGCGATGCGCGCGATGGGCAGGCCTTTCTTGACTGCTTGGTCGCGGGCTACCTCCTCCACATAAGCCGGTAGGTTGATTCTACCACGGAAGGGTACCGGAGTCAAGAAGGGAGCATCGGTCTCAAGCAGTATTGCATCGAGTGGGAGATCGGTGTAGAGCTGCTGCTGAGCACTGTCTTTTGTAAAGGTGCTGATGCCATTGACACCAATAGATAAGCCGCGAGCACGGCCCTGCTCAAGCTGAGCCTGAGTGTCGGTAAAGCTGTGTAGGACGCCGCGCACTGGCTGGGCATCGTAGATAGGCCAAAAGTCCTGCCACACTGCGCCATGCGCTTGTTTCTCGTCGCGCACGTGGAAGCTAACGGGCAGCTGAAACTCCGCTGCGAGCTGCAACTGCGCCTGGAGGCATTGCTGCTGCGCTGGGCGGGCGCTATTGTCATAAAAATAATCTAGGCCAATCTCCCCCACCCCGACGATGACGGGCCGGCCCTGCCGCAGTGGCTTTTCAGCGAGAAGCTCACGGATGGCTGCGATACCCGCTTCGCCCGCTGCTTCAGCATCATGGGGATGAATACCAACCGCTACATAGCAGTGGTCGCGCGCCAGGGCAAACTGCACCGCCTGACGCGAGCTGCGCACATCTGTCCCGACGCAGATCATGGCAATGCCAGCCTGGACAGCCTGCTGGTAGGCTGTCTCGCGTGCTGCATCATCGTAGAACTCGCTATCGTGTAGGTGGCAGTGCGAGTCGATAAGGCGCGGCATGGGTGGTGTACTGCCAAGAGTATGTGTCGTATCACTTGTCATAGCTTACTCCTTTGTTTATGAGGCGGCGCGAGCTCGTGGGTCAGGAGTGTGAATATAGCGCTTCGGAAACAGTGGTGGGACGTCGGCTGGCACGACGCCAGTGCCAAAGATAGTGTGGATGGCCTGAGCGGTAGCAGGCATGAATGGCACGAGCTCATCGGCAATCTGCAACAAAGTGCTGGCCGCATAGGCTAAGACTTCGCTCAGGTGCGACTCGGCATCGTGGTCGGTCGCGCGGCGCTTGGCGATCTCCCATGGCTTGACCCGCTCAAGGTATTGGTTGAGGCTGCGGACGGAGCTCCATACTTCATCGAGTGCTTTATCAAACTCCAGTCGCTGCATCATGTCACGGTAGATGGTCATATCGTGCTCGGCTTGTGGCGCATCGCCAATCACTCCCGCTTGGTAGCGCGTCAGCATGGCTGCCACCCGCTGCACAAGGTTGCCGAGGTCGTTACCGAGCTCACCGTTGTATGCCTTCTCAAATTTCTCCCAGGTGAAATCTCCATCGTCTTGGGTAGGAATATGACGAGCAAAGAAGTAGCGGAAGGCATCAGCCCCATAACTCTGGATAATTTCCATTGGGTCGACCACATTGCCGACTGTTTTGCTCATCTTGCTACCCCCAACGTGAACGAAGCCGTGGACGAGTAGTGTCTTCGGTAGTGGGAGATCGAGCCCGAGCAACATGGCTGGCCAGATCCCTGCGTGGAAGCGCAAGATATCCTTGCCGATGACTTGCACATCGGCTGGCCAATATGCCTGCCACTCGGCCCTATCCGGATAGCCCAGTACCGTAATGTAGTTGGCTAAGGCATCGAGCCAGACGTACATCACTTGGCTGTCGTCGCCTGGCACTGGCACGCCCCAGCTCAGTGTCTTGCGCGGACGGCTAATTGAGACATCTTGGACGCCATTTTTAATAAGCTCGAGGAACTCATTTTTGCGGAACTCAGGTACGATTTTCATCCGGCCCTCAGTAATAGCTTGGCGAATCTGCTCGGTAAAGGCACTCGCTTTGAGGTAGTAGTTCTCCTCTGAGACGCGCTCATACGGCGTTTGATGATCAGGGCATATGCCATTTGTCTCGTGGACTTCCTTGTCGGTAAAGAATGCCTCATGCCCCACGCAATACCAGCCCTCATAGGTGTGCTTGTAGATCAGCCCCGCCTGAGCAAGCCGCTGCCAGATGTACTGCACTGCTGCAACGTGGTGCGGGTCAGTCGTGCGGATAAAGTCAGTGTATTCTGCGCCAACTGCCTCCATCAAGACCTTGAAGTTGCCATACATGCTGTCCACATAGCTCTGCGGGTCGAGCCCATTCGCCTGAGCCTTGGCAGCGATTTTATTGCCGTGTTCGTCTGTGCCAACTTGGAAGCGTACCTCGTGGCCATTTTGCTTCTGATAGCGTGCCCAGATATCGGCCAGGAGATAGTCGAGCGCATTGCCAATATGCGGCTTACCGTTGACATAAGGAATAGCAGTGGTGATGTAGGCGTGTTGTTTGGTCATAGGGGTATTATAGCATGGGGCGAGTTAGGGTGTCTTGGGCTGCTGCCGCTTGGCAATATCAATTGACGCATCAAGCTGATCCGCACGCTGCACAAGGGTGATTGTATCGCCCATGTCAGTTCTCCAGGTGGTTGAGATACGTATATCCTTTGTGATGTGTTCAATCTCACCTACATTATCACCATCGACTGGTTCACCCCACGCTGCGTGCCCAGCCTGCGCATAGCAACGATAAAGGCCAAGACAATCCATAACGGGTAACTGACTTGCAAAACATATCGTTACCTGAGTGACAGTACCCTTATGACTAGACACTTGCATCGACAGCGCCCCATCATGATACCACCGTACCGCCTTCATATGGGGCATTATGCTCATTATCCGCCAACCCTGCTGTCGCATCGCGTCATCAAACTGCTCCATGGATAGCGGCCACACCTGGCTCAAAATACGATTGACTTGAGCAGTATATTGCTCTGGGGTGAGATATACCTGCATCTTGGCATCGAACTGCTTTTTCATGAGCCAGTATGTGCGAAAACCAGGCGCACCTTGTGCGTTATACTGCTGCACCCCAAGACGGGCAAGATCAAAATTGATCATATACGGTTGGCCGCTATCGAGCTGAGCAGTAGCAAGCTGACGACTTGCAGACTCAAGCTGTGGCAGTTGCCACGTCCAATTAAGCATGTCGACTGGCGACGTAATGCCGCTTATATCGCGTAAACGTACGACGCAACCATGGGCTGCTGCACGTAGTGCTTGGTCAGAAGCGGCTCTTGGCACGTGGCACTCCCAGTCATACTTACCTTTTCTGAATCCAAGTGCGCATAATTGTTGTTGCTCATCATTTGTTAGTTGAGTAAAGCCAGTTCGTCTTGTACATCCATCAAATGAGATGACTACATGCGCGTCATCAACCACCCCTAGGCCTTTCAATTGTATGGCAGTCCGTTGTTTCCAGCTTTCCATTGCATCATCTACCATTGTGGCATACTGCCGCGGCTGCGTGCAAAACGACTGCAGCGTCTGATATAACGCATCCTCAAACGCCTCCCATGTTGGGTAGACAAAGTCAGCAGTTAGCGATGTGTCGCTTGCGAGCGTTGTATCTAACGCTGGATTATGCCACTCATACCACACAACCTCAAACGTTGCATATAAGATAGACTCCGAGAACAGCTGCCTTTTATGATCTGCTTCGGTGGCTGGCCTGATGCCAAGCGTCAGACGCTTATACGATGGCATATCCCGAGATGGCATAATCCATTGCGCGATGTCACCATCTCGTTGCAGCTGCGCCGTGCCCCATGCGCGATTACCCGCCTCAACATACGTCTGCCATAGTGTATGGACATCATCAGTACTCATACCATCTGGCAACCGGAAGGTAAACGAAAGGGTATATTCCTGAGAGTTATCCTCATTTGGCCAATCGATCGCGGCAAGCACACCAACCTGGCTTGACTCGGTAATCCGATCATTGCGCCAACCAAATACGTTGCTCACCGCTTCAAAGTTGAGCTGAACTGACGACTTAGTCAATTCATCAAACCAGTTCATGACGTTGATAAAACTACGCGGAGTCATGTACTCATGGTCGTGCGCTGGTGCAACCTGTTGTATGTCAAGTGTTATGGAGACACTCTGCTGCTGTTCTGTTTTACTATGCCACAGCCTGCAAGACTCACGAATAATCTGCTTATCCTTCACATAATGATGGCACCATGTGAGCATATTTTGCCGGGGTGTACTGTACGATGAATCTACTCCACCCCAGACAGTCGCGCCATACTCAGTACAGTAAGCATAGAACGCCTGCGCCTCAGCAGGTGATAGCCCATCAACGGAAAAGTTCATCACATTCCGCTTGTCTTCACAAATAATGCTTCGACGGTGCTGCGCTGGAGATACAAGGTGAATAACGTTATTGACACATCCCGGCTGCGTATCTATCTCCCAATCAAGCTCCTGTCGAATAGCATCTAATACCTCATGCTTTGTCATGGGCCACGATAGCGACCCGATACCATAAAACCACCCTAACACATCGCTCTCGAGACGGGATGAGAGGCCATAATCCCTGGGTATTTGCGTGAGATCAAGTGTAGAGAACTTCTCGCTATACTGGCGATAAACCGCTTCATGATCGGGATGCAGATTGACACTGCGCACGCCAGCGTGCAGTAAATGATCGTTGGCAATAGAGAGCTGACCAGGATCAATTGCATCCTTTCGCTGCTGCCACCAGATATCCATCTCAATCTCTGGAATTTGTACTGTCCATACCAGTAACCGGCTTGGCGAGTTTATACCTCGGGTATCGCGGAGCCAGACAACACACCCATGAGCGGCCGCACGCAGCTGCTCTTTGGTGGCAGCTTGCGGCAATCGACATTCCAAGCAGTACCTCTCAACATCCTCAACAAAACCGCACGCTTGTAGCTGGCTTTTTTCTGTCTCATACGGAAGGCCACTTATACTAATTACCATCGCCGTCGCATTGTTAATTCCCTGGCTGGCAAGTGTAATGATATTATTCTTCCACTGGAGCTCTGTTTCATCGCTATCAAATAGCAACGCGTAGTGACGCGGCTGCTCACTTAACTGACGTAATGTTTTGTATAACTCCTCTTCAAAGATATCCCATGCTTGGTGAGCCGTGACTGGCGCTGGAGGTACTGCTGGAGGCGGCATAACACCATATGGATTGTTTGTTCGATTATGCTGCTTTGTATCTGTGGCGATGATTGTGTACAAAACATAACTCGACGGTAACCCCTGGTCATAATCATCAGGAGTTGCAGGTCGCATACCGAGCGTAATGACGACACCTGTTGACACTTTCCACTGCCAGCATAATGATGAATCAAACGATGATTGTTGGGGTATCGCGACGCCCCATACATTGGTTGCTGCTTGATAATATTCGATGAGCAGACCTCGTATCTCATTTTTTCTTGCGTCACCAGGTAAGCGATACTCAAGAATCAGATCACGTACCAGCCGTTTTCCGCCGACTTGATCCTCATTCCCTACCGTGTCTTTAACAAGGACATTACCATGCCAATCATCATACGTCGTATCTCTATACCAATGCCATCCCAATGATGATTGAATAGCTTCAAGCTCATATTCAAACAATGGCCATGGCAATGCCGTGAGCCAGCTCAGTGCTGCCACCCAGCCACGCCCTGTCATGTGCGGTGGTGTGACTGCTGCGTGGAGAGATTCCTCTCAACATGCAATGATACCTTGATGTCCCACTGCTTTGCTTTTGTGTCTACTGGGCTAAAATCAATCGTGCATGTTTGCTGTATGATATCGATATCTCTAGCACAAGAAATCTCATCCTTGATAGGAAAAAATCGCCACTGATACGTAACTGGCTCACGCGGTGCATATTGACCCCATTTGCCGTAATCGGTATATTCCTTTGGCTTGCCCCACGCGGCATGGGCCGCTTGGAGGTATTTGTCGTAGGATTTGCGCTGCAACCGTTTGTTCTTTGCTTGAGCGACAGTACGCGTGATACTATAGCGGCTTTCGTCGTCACTACATTGAACGATGACTGTATGACCGGTATCATCTTCAAAAACAAGTGAACGGTCTTCACTTCTCTCATCATCCAGCTTTGCCTTCCATCCATACGAAGAGACCAGTGCCGCTATCTCAGACCAAGCTAATGACCATGGCATAGCTCTGATCGCATCAATCCACTCGATAAGTGCCGTGGGACTCTCCAATGACGCTACTGGAGGCTTTTTTCGTATTTGTGATGATTGTTTTTTCTTCATGTATCATCCTTGTACTGTTGTCTATATCTTATGAGGTACCTTGTACTATATCACTTTTGATTCTATCGCACGAGCATCATGAGGCACCCTACGACTGAGCGGCAACATCGATGAGTACATAGAGCTTATCTGTACTCTGCATAAGAGTGATGGTACTATCTTGGTTGGTTGTCCAGATGGTCGAGATAGCCAGACCTTCTGCAGCATGCTCAGCTTCGTCCACCTCATCGCTTGGCTCACCCCAGATTTCCCGTCCAGCCTGCGTGTATTGGTGATAGAGATCAAGACAGGCTGCCGTGGGTGAACCATTAGCAAACCATGCCATCACGAGCGATACCGTATTATTATCTTTGCCCGATACCATGACGCGCAGTGGCCCATCATAATACCACCAGGCATCCTCCTCTTGCTCTATGAGCTGCCAACCGTGGCTCTGCATTGTGGTATCAAACTGCTGCAAAGATAGGGGCCATGACTGACGCTTGATGCGATCGATCCAGGCAGTGAATTGCTCTGGAGAGAAGTATGTCTCCTCATGTAGCTCACTCTCCAGGCGCGGCAATGGATCAGGGCCAGGATAGGGACGAATCGTGCGCGGGCGGTGGGCACCATCGGGCGGTGCACCAGTTTGCTCGCTGGCAAGGACAAACATGATTGTCTTGTCTTCCTCGTTGAGATTGATACTAACGTGCTCCCGCGAAGCTGGTGTTTGTGGAGCAAAACCCTTCCACATCGTACCAGTGAGATGACCTGTGTGTCGTACATCGGTCGGCCAGCCCCAGGCCGCTGTGCCAGCTGCGCAGTATTCATCGTAGAGTGTGCGACACTCGTCTGCTGGTAATTGGTGAATTACATCGATGACTGGGCTACTCGCCACCGACGTTACAACGTCATTTTCTATTGTAGCAAGCAGTGGCATGTAACCATCGTAGTGCATACACTGCTCGTGCCCCGTCTGCGGCTCTTGCTCACGTGGCTTGACGAGCTGCCAACCCAGCTCTTGGATGAGACTATCGTACACCTCATACGTCATTGGCCAGGGGAGTTTGCGGAGTGCATTAATGAGCGAGACAAGACGTGCGCCGTCAATCGGCTTAGGCTTGTCAGATGACTGAGCTGATGATTGGTTTGCCTGCATAGTACCTCGTATTTTTACCTTATGACGTGTCTCTCTGGAAAATAAGAGTACTTGTATCGTACCACGTTTTGGTATAACGTGCTACCATTCAGTCATATTATTGACAAAGCTGCAATCTATCGTGTACAATACACTACTCTATTATGGAACATCGCTCATCATCCTACCCTCCCGAGCACTCGCCAGACAATGAGCGGGCAGCGCAGCTGGAGAAAGACCGCCAGTACCTGTTATTTTTGCTTGCGAATGACCTTGGCTATGACACGCGTGATGTATCTATCTCTTCTGAGTGTAGCGACGCAGAAGCATCAGTTAACCCCGCTCACTACATGATAACAATACCGCCGCGTCAGGAGTGCCAGCAACCAGGCCGGACAGTGGCTATCTACCCTGATATCACGCTTGTGTTCGATACGCACGCGACGCAGCAATGTCATCCTGAGCAGCATGGATCGCTTGAGAGCTGCACAAAGGAGGAGCTGCTCGATCTTATCAAACAAGACCCAGCCTGCGGCCTAGAGCTCCCTCATGGCCAGCGCTTTACGGCGAGCATGGTCGATGCGCTCACTCATCCGATTGCCGATGCCCGGGCGCGCATCACTGAGGCTATGGAGCTGGAGCAGCAGCACCATATAGCTCAAACCCGGCGCTCACTTGGTAAAGTGACTATTGGCTGGGTTGCTGAGAAGCTTAAAGTTGCACCACGAACTATCGAGAAGGCACTGGATAACCCTGCAATCAGTGATAAGCTTGGCGCAATCACTACAACTCAGCGCGGCACAGAATTGCAGCACCTCCTCACGCCACCCCAAGTAGCAACCCTCGCCGAGCACCTCCAGTCTACTCCACCACCAGAGGGATATCGCACGCTCAATGGTGTTGCTAAAAAGCTTGGCATTGGCGGCAATACAGTGCGGCGTATTATTGATGAGCTTAATAGCGTCGGGGCCGATGTCCACGGCGAGGAGTACCACAAAGCTACTGGGCTATCCTACCGCTACTACTCACCCACGGATCAGCGGAAGATTGAGAACCGGGCGCGCGAAGAAGGGCTCTTTACCCCTGTACCAGCGGGGTATCTGCTCCGCACGACTGTTGCCAAGCAGCTTCATGTGACGCACGCGACGATTAATCATGCTATTGAAGCTCTTGGTATAACACCCGAACGATACCGCGTACGACGCCAGAACGGCCAGCTGGCTTACACACTAGGCTACCACCTCTCGCCCGAGCAAGCTGAGCAGGTGGCAGCCTACCTCGGGCGATCGTTTGATAGAACAGTGGCTCTGTAGCTTATATTTGCAATAGACGATCATACTGTAGTATGGTGGTCGTATGGAAACACCCCAGCAACCAACACAATCACCCGAGATATACGACAGATATACTACTCAAGCAGAAAAACTCAATGATTTACATAAACTTCTTTGCTTCTTGCTTGAGAACGATATCGGCCTTTCTGTTAGTGACCCAGCCCAGGTGTATATATCGCAAAGCAAGACAGAACCAAGAAGAGGCTATACAGACCAGCCGCCACCTCTTCGCTTTATCACAAATATCCGGCCACACGACACCCAACCCGCTCGTACCATCATCACCTACTCAGAGGTCGCTTTTGTCTTTGACCCAGCTCTGGAGAAAGAAGACCCCCTTAGGAAACATAATGCAGGTGATCGCCAACCACTCCACATATACACCAAGGATGAACTAGCGGTGCTTGTTACGGAAGATACCGCCCATGGCATTACCCTGCCAACAGAACGTCACTTTGCCTCGAATATATACGATGCACTCACAAGCCCAATTGCTGACGTACATCAACGCATTGCAGCCGCACAGGCCGATAATACGCCGCCGCGCCAACTTCGCCCTCGCAAGCGAACCATCCACAGCATTGCACGAGACCTTGGTGTCTCATGGCGGACAATAGAGCGCGCTACGGAAAACCCCGAGGTTGCTGCAGCAATTGGTACTGTTGCTATAGCCGCTCGCAGGGATACAATACATAGGCTCTATACCTCGCGCCAAGCTGGCATCATTGCAGATTACTTGCGGGAGCAGGGCATGCTTGGGCTGCTCTCACCACAAGAAGGTGAGCTGAGTGTTACTGGACTTGCCAGACAGCTTGGTTTACATCATATGACTGTGCGGCGCGCTATTACAGCACTCAACAACGTGGCAGAAGCAGACGATATGCTTGTTGGCGTCCGCCGCAAAGCCAGCGGCAGCCGCTCGAGCATACACTACACCCCACGCGAGCAAGAGCGTATTATCGAGTACCTCCGCGCGAAAGGGTATGAGGTGCCAGAAGACACGATCAGTCAATCGATTGCGTCATAAAACGATCAATTCTCACGCGCCACATAGAAACGATGGTACAATAGTATTTATCATGGCTGTACGACTTCCCGACCACCTCACGCCTACTGTCGAAACGCTGCTACCAGATCAGGCAGCAACAATGCCACTGGCTGGCCTGGCAATCAACCTAGATCGAGGCCTCTATGCTGCAAACAAAACACCAGTTATACCGCTGCCAGCGCGTGATGATATTACATGTCAATTACCACCACAGCTCGCCAATCGGGTTGTCATCAACCGAGTACCACATATTCCTCATGCGCACGAATCACAGACGACTATTGCGGAACATCTCCTCGTTGATATATCGCACTGCAGCAATGTGCTTGCGACGATGCCTACCTGCCCGCGCAGCCCAGATGCAACGTTTTACACGCCCATCGCTGGTCTGATTACTGAGATTGGGCCTGATAGCATCGAGTTCTATTCCGACCCCGAGATTGTCGATTTGCGCTACGCTGCTGAGTCGCTTGCCCAGTACGTGCGTTGGCTTCGTAGCCTGCAGAGCGTCACAGTTTTGCCTAACAATAACCATCAACCAGAGGTGTCTCAGAAGGACCAACGGCCGCCTCACGCGCCAACACCGCTGGATTTATACACAACATTGAAGTGGTTAAGAGACCGGCCAGAACATCACTAACTTATGTGGTGTAGTTTCCTTATTCTCCATCTCGTTGGGCTTGTCGGGTACAATCTGGTGCTGCGCCGCTCACTGAGTCGACGCGCCGATCCTTGGGTGCAGGCTGCACTCATGCAGACAGGTATTGCTCTCCCGATTATTATTGTATCGTGGTTCGTGCCACTCCATCTCGGTGCTATGACTGGTGAGGCAGTTTTTCTCTTGTGTCTGGCGTTAAGTCTCACTATAGCGCTCCATATTACTAATACGCTATCGTTGCAGCGCCTCGAGGCAGGTGTCCATTCGGTTTTGTATAATGTACGGCTACTCTTTGTGACCATCCTTGGTGTCATTCTCCTTGGAGAATATGTCTCGTTTCTCCAAATTGTTGGTGGTGGGCTTATCTTCATGGCTGCCTTCATCATTCGTCAGCGAGGATCACGCAAGACCACCCGAGCTGGTGTTGCGTGGGCTGTGAGCTGCGCTATGACAATTGCCTGTTTGAATATTGTTGAGAAGAAGCTTGTAACTTCTGTTGGCTACGTTACCTATATGACGCTTATGGCATATATCGCAACACCACTCCTGTGGGGTATTGTTCTGGTGCTCAAACGACCGATTGATCGTCAACTCTTTTGTCAAAAGAAGACCTATCTGCTCATGACATTTCGGGCTTTGTCTGCACATTGTTTTGTGCTCGCCCTTAGTACAGGGCTAGTGAGCATCACGAGTTTTATTTCTGGGACTGGGGTTATTATCATCATGATACTCGGCGCATTACTACTTGGTGAGCGTGATCACCCACGACAAAAGATCCTCGCGACGACGCTAGCGACACTCGGTCTTGCCTGTATCGTGTGGAAATAACTACTTCCCCGTGATACGCACGAATATCATCTCATGTTCGTCTGGCCCTAGGTTGTGGATCTTGTGCTGCGTATCGGGTGGGAAAATAAAGACGTCGCCTGGATTGTAGGTGTATGTACCATCTGCGTCAGACACCTCACCACTGCCCTTGAGGACGATCATTGTTTCCTCGACACCGGGGTGGTCATGCCAGTCAAAGGTCGCACCTGCAGGCAGCCAACCATGGGTGATCGCCTCGCAATATGGGCTTGTGGCGTACTCAGCCGACACATAGACTTTGCGTGCTCCACTGCCGCCGTGGGCAGATTCTTTAGGGATGGTGGTTGCTGGACGTTTGATAATGCGCATGGGTTGCTCCTTTTATTCGCTTATTGCTGCAGTTTTTGCTTGTAGTAAAAGGCGTTTGCCTCGATCTCTTCCACTGTATCTGGGAATTGCTGCCCAAGTTGGGTGCGACTAAGCTTTAGCACAGCATCTTGTGGGCTGAGCTCAGATGCAGCCAGGGCTTGGCGCACATATTCGCGAATACGCCAATACTGCTGGCCATCCTTGATAAGCTGCTGCTTTGGTGCATTGAGCGCACCAACCATCATGCCCGAGGCGGTGCGGCTCGCTTTTTTGAATATGGTGATGCCGACGGCAATAACCAGCAGCCACAGCCCAATAAGCAATACGATGGCGCTTAGCTTGGGGTTGCATATTGCCACCAGGACAAGCGCACCAGTTATACCGACGGCGATCTTGTGCCGCCGCACGAAGCTACTCTTCTCCCCTGGCTGCTGCGCGGCCTTCGCATTGGAATCGAGCTCAGTAGGAAAGGGATATGACATCTCACTCAGTGCGCTTCGTGCAATAATGTGCGAAATATCGTCGCGGACAATCGGATCAAAATGCTCTATGCGATAGTCATCCTGCAGCTTCTTGGTCGATCCATCAATAATATCAACTACCATAGTAACACCGGTCTGAGCCGCCATATCTCCCAGCGTTACGCCAGCTCCAATGCCAAACGAATTTTTGAACCATCCCATAATCACGCTCCTTCTCTTGCATCCACCACAGCCAATCGATGGACAAACCTTTTCTTATCACAGAATAGCTGATGTAATTATATATTGCAAGGTATGGCAATCATACCGCGGAGGAGCTTGATGTTTGGCTATCTTGCGGATTGCCGTTACTTTTCTCGCATCATTGCTAGCACCGCAAACCGCCCACCAGTGTCACCCGCTACGTGCGAGAAGTAGTCGGGGTTTGTTACTGTATCGACAGGCGAGATGTGGATATTGCGCGGCGCAATGCCCGCGCGCTGGCACGCAGCAGCATTAAAGCCCTGCAAGTCAAGATGGATACCATCAGCGTCGTGCGAGCAAAAGGGTTGCCAAGCTGGGTTGGCCGCCTGGTCAAAATACTGCATGACGTAGCTCTGCCGCTGCGCGCTTGGGCTCATCCAGACAATGATATCCTCTGCCCGAGAGCCTTCGTGGACGAGGCGATCAATTGTCCGAACAAGCAGTGGTGAGAGTGTCGAATGCCGCCCCAGGTGCAATAGCGCGAGTACCCGCTGCACCGGATCATACAGCACCGTCGCTACGCAATCGGCCACTGGCAACAATAGCCCCACTCCAGGCGAGCGCGTCACGAGGCCATCTGCTACCATCTCGGCAGTATGACGAGTCGTCGCAGCGCTATCGACCTCGCAGAGCTGGTCATAGCTGCGGCCTGCGCCATAGACAACCCGCTGATACACCACGTCTGCATACGCAGCCCCACTCGCCTGGCAGAAGGCCTGTCGGTGTGCCACTACCTGCGGGTGGTGTATCTCACCTAACGTGCGGTCAAGCATTGTGTCATCACTACTCGATGACACGCTAACGAGAAGTTCTGGCGGGAAGCAGGTAGGCTGATCAGCCCGGATCATCGCGCGCGCCACTCTTGCATAATAGCGAACCACTGGGCAATCGACACATCCTCTGCCCGCCAGTCTGGCGATATACCAGCGTGTTGCAGCATCGTCTCGACTTCTGTCTTGTCTAGTGCAAGGCCCGCCGCAAGTGCACTGCGCAGCTTCTTGCGCTTAGCTACAAAGCCCGCCCGTACCACGCGGAAGAAATCCTTTTCGTCTGCTGGCGACACGAGAGGCTGAGCACGCGTCTCGAGCACCACTACCTGCGAATCTACCTTGGGCGGTGGCACAAAGAATTGGCGCGGTACCACTGGGCCTTGCTTCGCCTCAGCATAGAGCTGAGCGCTCACTCCCAATAGGCTCATTGCACCAGGCTCAGCGGCAATTCGCTCAGCCACCTCCTTCTGCACCAGCAGTACTGTGCGGCGCGGCTTATTCTCTGCTGTCAGCAGCTTTTGGACAATCTTGCTCGTAATGTAATACGGCACATTTGCTACCACGACATAGCCAGTAGGAAGCTGGCTAAGATCAAACTGCAGAATATCCTCATGTACGACTGTTAATTGCTTGCCAGGGAATTGTCCTGGTAGTTTGCGCGCTAGATCAGCGTCGTACTCTACCGCGGTTACCCTGCCCGCCCGAGCAAGGAGCCGACTTGTCAATGTGCCAAGTCCAGGACCAATCTCCAATACTGTATCGTCAGGGGTTAGTGCCGCTACATCGGCAATCGCCGCTAGCATATCCGGGTCTTTGAGCCAATGCTGCCCTAGAGATTTTTTATTTTGTAATGCCATAGTTGTATTATACCAGGGTTAGCAATAGTATGCTCTGCATAACTGATTGATGCCTTCTATAAGAAGAATTTCTTTTTGTCATAATTCTTATACTCTATCTTCTCCTTCTTTATCTATTCATATCTTTATAGCTATCTCTCTTTCTCTCATATTTCTCTATCTATTTCTATATCCATCTCTATATCTATATATCTGTATATCTCTTTCTCTATATTTCTCTACTTATCTCTATTTACTCTCTTATTTCTATCTCTATTTACTTATCTTTCTATTTCTTTATTTATCTTTATCTTTTCACTATTTATCTCTACTCTCTATCTCTATCTCTATTTTTACCTATATCTCTATACATCCATCTCCAACCATATCGATTTCTCTCCTATTATATATAAATATATAAAAGAAGAGAAAAAAGAACCGACGCTAACAGGGAAAAAACAGGGTAACTATAGTACAAATCGATTTGTACTATAGTTGGGATGAAAAAATATAAAAAATAGTAGCTAAAGTGAAATAATATTGTGCAAACCAATATACTGTGACACTATGGCAAAAACTTCCGTCGACGGAGCGGCAAACGATTTGGTGGACGAGGTCAGGGTAAAAAGAAGACATTCGAACAACTATACGCTGAGACTATCGCAGCGGCACAATAAATATATCAGGATTCTGCGCAGTATCTACTTGCCATCTGCCTTCGTCCAATCCGTCGCGAGGTCAAAGCCATGCGGATGCTTAGTAGCAAAGCTTCCGGTATCGTACACTTTGCCTGGACCCATGCTTGTTTCAACCACCGAGCAGCGTGGGTAGTTGCTATAATTCGCCGCTACGAGGATGTAGCCGTCTTTATCGACCTTAGCCCCATCACCGCGAATGGTGTAAGTGCCGCCACCACAGTTACGCATGGCAACGTTCATCGGCAAATCGTAGTATGTCTCGCGGTGGCTCACCCCTTTGCTGTCAGTAAAGTGATGCGCACCCTTGCTCTTCGTCAATGGATTCTTAGGCTTGGTCCCAACTACTTCTACTTGCGCAGTCGGCTGCTTTACCACTGTTTGCGCTATTAGGCGGCGTTGCACCTCAGCACCATCCTTCATCTCGACTGTATAGGTCAAACGGCGAATGCCTGGCTGGCCAACTCGCTTAATTGTTTTGCTACCGATGAACTGCTGCTTGTCTTTGATTATCTCAGTCGCAAATGCAATCGGCTCCTCCGCTGTCACTGTATGCGTTGGTGCGCGATGGATGGTCATTATCTCACTTGGCCCGTCCAGTGCAATGTTGCCAGGTGTCTGGAAGCTGACTCTATCCTCGTGGTAGAGTACCATACCAGCCGCCTTGGCAATATCCTGCGGCGTTTGTGCTGCGGTAAGCACACGAGAACGTTTCTTGCCATCTATCACAGTGACTAACCGAGCACGCTGGATTGTCACTGTTGGTGCTGCTTGCGCGAGCGACGCATCAAGGTGGGGCGAAACGGAGTCATGCGAGGCATCGATCTTCATACCTGAGGTAGCGATGAGCTCCCGCACAGACGAAGCAGTCGAGTACACAGCACGCTCTCGACCATTCTCTACTACAGTAACAAGTCGAGCTGGCACTGCTGCTGGGCTCTGGGCCGAAGCATAGCTTGCCACGACAAGGCCGCTTATGACACTCAGCCCCAGCAAGCAGGCAATCATCGGTTGACGATGCTGCCGCAGACGATGAAGGCTCTTCGTAATCATCTCGTTCTCTTAGCTAGGCTGCTAGCGGTAGATGTCTTGCAGTCCCATCTTATTCTTACACGTTGGCCAGGGTTGCCAGCCACGACGCTGGTACGTTTCCCAGGCTTTTTGGTCTTGCACCTCTGGTGGCGCCTGTGCTGCATTGGCATAGCCACCAAAGCCACCCCAGGTCTTGATGTCAAATTGGTACGCACCGTAGTAACCATTGCCAGTGTTGGAGGTGTAGCTCCCCTCGCAGCTGCGCAGCTTCGCTAGCGCCCCCGCAAAGTCACCGCTAAAGGTGGTATCGACCGACTTCTTTTTCGTCCCAACGATCTCGACCCGGTTGACTGGCTCTTGCGTCACCACACTGCTGAGCTGCTTGCGCGACTCTTCGCGGCCATTCTTCATAATAATCTCGTACGTCACGGCTTTCTTGCCTTTTTTGCCCTCGGTCTTGACTTCCTTCTTGCCATGTTCGCGGTCGGCATCCTTAATCTCCTCCGTCTTGAAGTCGACTTCCTCCTCCACCGTGACCGTCTGCTTGCCATTACGCCAGAGTTCTACCGTCATGCCAGCCGTCAATGGTGCGTTGGCTGGCACTGATAGCGTATCATCAGCGCCTAGAGTGATTTTCTTGGCCTTGAGCATTGCACCAACCGTCTTCTCCATCGTATATGCCTGGATAGTTTTGCCATAAAATACGAGCGTAAAGGGTGTTGCGCGGCGGATTGTCATCACCTCTGCTGCCCCATCAGCAATGATATCGCGCGAGCGAGCCAGCACCGCTTGGTCTTCGTCGTGCAGCGGAATGCCCGCTTGCTCAGCAATCTGCTTGCCCGTGCGATAGGCGGTGATAAGCTTCGTATCTGCCCCGCCATCGCGAATCACCACTGGCCGCGCTCGATAGATGTTTACTTCGTACGATGCGCTCTCTAGTGGTGTATCAAGCTCAGGCTCAGTGCGGTCTTTGTCGTCAAGCCGCACATTTGCCTCACGCAGCGCATCACGCAAGGTAGTTGCCTTGGTGTAGAACCCGCGCTTGACAGCACCTTCGTGCAGCGTGATGATATGCTCGCCACTACCCTGCTGGCGCGATGCCGCATGGACAGACGGAATCCACCATAGACCAACACCAACCAGCGCAACCATACCAACAACAGCAAGATTGCGTGGCGAGAGAAATTTCAAAAATGGAATAGACTGTATCATAATCTGCGTAGTAATGTACGCTACGATATAGTATAGCAAAATGAGGGTAAAAAAGCTAGTGGATAGCCTACAAAAGCTCTCCTTGAATCCTCGTCATATCAGGGGTAAAGATGCCACTACTACTTATGCTCAGCAACCAAACTTCGCACCACTGCCGCGTCATTCCATGGTTGGCGCTGGCCATTAATGATACGGAATTGCTCGTGGCCCATGCCAGTGATAAGAATGGTATCGCCCGCCTGGGCAATGGCCAGCGCCTGGGCAATGGCCTCGCGCCGGTCGGCAATCTCGCTAGTGTGACCTGCCCCGCCAGCCTGGTGAATGCCGCGCAGAATTGCCTGGCGGATGCCAGCTGGCTCTTCGTTATAACTCTCCTCGTCGGTAACGATGATCTGGTCGGCCAGGCGAGCCGCAATCTCACCCATGATGGGCCGCTTCGCCTTGTCACGATCGCCCGTCGCGCCAAACACCAAGATGATACGCTGCTTGGTGATGGCCCGCGCTGAGGTCAGTAGCTTCTCAAGCGCATCAGGAGTGTGGGCATAATCAACTATCACATCGTATGGCGTATCCACCGGTACACGCTCGAAGCGCCCTGGCACGCCAGTTAGATTAGCTACACCCCGAGCAATGTCCGCTGGCACCACGCCCAGCAATTGGCAAGCAGCCGCTGCAGCTGTCATGTTGTAAATATTAAATATCCCTGGGAGATGTGTTGTCAGTGGTAGCTTTGTCGCGCCATCAAGAAGCACCGTTGCGCTGCCACCCCCTTTGCGGGTCGCTGCCTGCGTGATGCGGGCTGTGGCAGCTGCGTCTTGGCCATAGGTGATCTTCTGCTCACGCGCCGTGTATTTGTCAAAGAATGGAAACCACTCGTCATCACGGTTGAGGACAATAAAGCGCGGCTTCCGGGCAAAGAGTTTGCCCTTGGCGGCGGCATAGCGCTCCATCGTCTTGTGGTAGTCGAGGTGATCTTGGGTGAGGTTGGTCATAACTGCAACGTCAATTGGCACACCATCAAGCTTATGCTGATCAAGCGCGTGACTGGTAATCTCTAACACGACGAAGTCCACGTTAGCTCGCTTAGCCTCAGCAAAGAACTGCTGCATCCGCGCGGTAGAGCCGACTGTCGCATTAAGGTCGTTGAGCTGGCGCTGGCCTGCCACCTCGATCAGTGCCGTGGAGAACATTGCTGTGTGGCGGCCACTCGCCTTAAGGATTTCATTGATGTAATTAACAGTGGTCGTTTTACCATTCGTGCCCGTCACGGCAATGACGCGCAGATGCTTAGCCGGGTTGCCATAGCGTGCTGCTACCAGGGCAATGCGGCTCCGCCGATACGCTTCTTCGAGAGTGTGGATCATCGCTGCGGGCAAGAGGCGGCGCAGCTGCTTTACAAGTGTGTTTTTCATTTTTTTAGTATAGCATTTTTTGGCCGATGACGGGCAATTCTAGGGAGTAATTTTCTCAAGGCGGGCATACTGTACATTGAGCTTCTTGGTAGAGCCATTTGCAAAGCGCACACTCACTGCCATACCATCGATGTCGATCACCTCACCATCGCCAAACTGGAGCGACCGTACCATATCGCCAACCTCATATGGCATGACCTCATCCAACGCGTCATCGTATATTGGTGTAGCTGGTTCGGTATGCACCATCGACAGACCAATGCCCATATCATCAAGAAAGCGTGATGGGCTGTTGTAGCTGCGGCTACCAAATTGCAAGCGGCTCTGTGCATAACTCATATAGAGCTCCTGCCGAGCGCGTGTCATCCCGACATAACAGAGACGACGCTCCTCTTCGAGTGCGGCTGGCCCCTCTTCGAGTGCCCTGGCGCTAGGAAATAGCCCATCCTCAAGCCCCACCATATACACCACCGGAAACTCCAACCCCTTGGCAGCGTGGAGCGTCATCAGCGTTACGCTGTGCGCACCCGTCGCTTGGTCGGCCGAAGACATAAGCGCAACTTCCTCAAGAAAGTCTGACATGCTGGCAAAGGCCCGCGCGTCAGACAATAACGCACTGAGGTTAGCCTCGCGATCATCAGCCTGAGGCGAGCCATCAAGGATATAATTGCGATAGCCCGTCTTAGTAATCACATCATCGATCAGTTGACTTGGATCAGCCGCGGCCTCAACCTGCGCTTGGAAGCCACGTAATAACTGACCCAGCTGCGTCAGGGCAGTCTGCGCCCGCTTCGTCAGTGCCGCTGCCTGGCTAGCATTAACCAGCGCACTAATGATATCGAGCCCGCTAGTGCCCTGCCAGATGAGGAACTTCTCCAGGCTTGTTGCTCCAATTCCCCGCGTTGGTACATTCGCGATCCGGCTAAAACTCACGCGGTCATTTGGCTGGTAGATAAGACGCAGATAGGCCAAGATATCCTTAATCTCCTTACGATCATAAAATCGCACTCCACCAACCAACTGGTACGGCACGCGGTGCTGGTTGAAAGCTCGCTCAAAGGCATAGCTCTGTGCATTGGTGCGGTACAAGACAGCAAAGTCGCTATAGTCGCGCTCACCTGTCGCCACCTGCGTAGCAATCTGGCTCGCAATGATATATGCCTCCTCTGCCTCATCATAGGCAGCTTGTACTTGCACTGGTGCACCTGGGCCTGCTGCCGTCCAGAGGGTTTTATCCGTCCGCTGCTGATTTTTGTTAATCACATTGCCAGCAGCTTCGAGAATGGCCCCTGTCGAGCGATAATTTTGCTCGAGCTTCACCACCAGCGCCCCCGGGAAATCGCGCTCGAAGTTGAGAATATTCGTAAAATCTGCGCCACGCCAGCTATAGATCGACTGCCAGTCATCTCCTACCACGCAGATATTGCGGCGTGGGTTTACCAGCAGCTTGATGATCTGATACTGCGCAGCATTTGTGTCCTGATACTCGTCAACGAGAATATGTTTAAACTGCGCTTGGTAGCGCTGACGCACCTCTGAGTGGTCACGTAGGAGACGCACCGTCTCGAGCAAAAGATCATCAAAATCGAGCGCACCTGCATCAGCCAGCAGCTGCTCATACAGCTGGTAGATCTCTGCCACTGCCTGCTGGAAGGGAAACCGCGCACTAGCCGCATAGTCACTGGGCGAGAGGAGTTGATTTTTGGCTTTGCTAATTGCTGCACTGGCAGCACGCGGTTTAAGCCTGTCCGTACCAATGGAAAGCTGCTTCATCGCTTGTTTGATGAGCCCTTGACGGTCATCTTCGTCATAAATCACGAAATTAGGTGGAATGCTGATAGCCGCACCATCACGCCGCAAGATCCGCACACAAATACCATGGAATGTCCCCATCCACGGCATAAAGGAGCGAGGTGGTTGGTCGGCTGGCGGTGTGTGAGAAGAGCTTGCTTGAGTAGGCCCGGCAATCTGCCAGAGGCGCTGACGCATTTCGCGGGCTGCCTTGTTAGTGAAGGTAACAGCCAAGACTTCATTCGGCCAGACGCCCTGCTCGGTCAGGAGGTAAGCAATGCGGTGTGTGAGCGTTTTTGTCTTTCCACTACCCGCCCCTGCAAGAATTAGGACCGGGCCATCAGATGCAACCACTGCCGAACGCTGAGCGTCGTTTAATCCATTGAGTATATCCATAGTAGCCTATTATACCGGATGTCGCCACACTGGCGCTAGCCAAAGAGTGTATAATAAACCGCGCCAAGACCAGCACCAAGCGCCAGTAACATGACGATCCACAGCAGCCAAATCCAGCCAGCAGCTTGTTCGGGACGGCGGCGCGACTTTTTCGGTGCGCGAGTAAATTCTTCAGCGCTGTAGATTGGTGCGACTACATTACCTTCGTTCTCTTCCTGAAGTGCTTGGTGGAGGGCGAGCGCGGTATCGCCATTTTGGGTGGTGGCAGCCGCTTCCTCGATGGTATTAACGTGTGTCTGGTCACTTGCATCTGGCTCATCATCCCACTCAGTCTCCACTGTCATTGGCTCAGCCTCGACTCGCTCTGCTTCGCCGTAGTAGTCGATATCTGGCTCACCAGGGCCAGGCACAGGCAAACTTAGGTCAATCTCATCTTCTGCAAACTGCGGTCCTACCTCATCGGTCGATACTGCATGAAAGTCAGCCTGCTCATTCGGGTAGAGCGACTGGTCAGCATTGTCGTAGTCTTCTGCTTGGTATGAGGGTTCATCATGCGACGTGGCAACCTCTCGCGTATCCTGCTCAGGCAATGGGTAGTGACCATCGGTTGGATAGAGTGATGGCGCATTCTCGCTCGTATCTGTCAGCGCATCAATGAATTGCTCAGCTGATGCATGTTCATTATGCGGCGCAAAAAGGTGTGGCGGTGCCGATGGCTCGTTATTATCAGCTGGAGTTACACCAAGTGCGCCAGGCTCATCATGGTACATCCCCATCGGAGTAGTATCGGCTAATGTTGGTGCATCACCCACCAGCGTATCAGCACCGCCCAGTGGGCGCTTATCGACCTTCGTCTCAGCATCGGGCAAGAATGGTGTGTAACTGAGCGGCTTTTCATCGCCAGGCTGGAGGTCAAGTGTCTCTGCGGATGGCGTTCCATCAGGCGTTACTACATCAGATGCTTTAACCTCATCACCTGCCGGAGGAGTACTCTGCACTGCTCCGAGGTGATGCTGCGCTGGCTCATGCCCAGGCGCAGGGCGAATATCCATGCCAACCACTGGTGCACTACCTGTCAGCGGCTCAACCACCGCACCCTGACGGCGTACTCGTGGGCGGGCCGCTTGAGTAACTGCAGCAGCTGGAGCTGCTCCACCTACAATGTCCATAAAACGACCACGCGGACGTTGAATGGCTGGGGTGGTTGGGTGATCATTATCTGGCTCGGCTGACGCTGTCTCGTCTGCAGTATGTGCGGGCGATGCGCTGGCAACTGACGGTTTAGTCTGTTGGTCGACCGATTGAGAGAGAGCAATTGGTACCGCCTCAGATGCACTCTTGGACACATCTTCCTCTTCTTGCAGAGACACTGGCGCGTCATTGGCTGGCATTTCAGGATTCGCAGCAATGATCTGCTGCGCCTTGGCGACAACATCATCAGCTGGTGTAAACAGTGGTGGAGCAGGTGCGTATGGCTGTTCTACTTGGCTATCAGCAGTACCTGATGATTGCACTGCTGGCGTGTTCTGGACGGCATCGTTCACACTATGCGCAGCGTCAACTACATCATCAGTATTCGCCTCCTCTTGTCGGTATGTTTCAGACGAAGAAGGAGCACTAAAGTATGGTTCAGTAGCCCTACTACGACGTTCGTTATAAGTATCAAGTAGTGGCAATGGGCGATCAACGTGAGCTTCTGGTAGAGCATCCTCAGCGAGCGCTTCTTCTGGCTGTGGCGATGGGCTGTCATTGGTTGCTGCCATATCAGGCATAGTGTGCTCGGCCGTCAGCAATTCTGCCGAGGCGATATCACCTGCTTGCGGTTGAGCTGGCATAGTAGTGGGCTCCTCCCAAGAGTTACTCTCACCATCAAACGATTCATGCTCGCTCGGCACATCCGCATCAGCCACCGGAGCTGATACCTGGCTATCATCCACAGCACTTGCACTTTCTGCCGCTACCTCTGGCCACGCAGGTGCAGCGTGGTCTGCGTCAGAAGTTTGCGCGCCTAGCATGTTATCTGGCTCATCATATTGTAGCTCAGGCCACGCTGGCTCGTCGAGCGGCTGCGCTGCGTCACCGTCAGAAGCATCGCCTCCGCTCGACGCTGCTGGTACATCTGTATTTACTGGCGTCGCTGGTGCATAGAGCAAGCGATCATCATTAGCGTCATCAGCACCGCGAGTATCAGCTGTGTCATCAGGCTCATCTTGTGATGCTATGACAGATGCCTCATCATCAGCCGTATGCGTATCATTCATTGGCTGCACCACCGTTTCGGCGGGGGGTAGCGACGTGTTACCCTCCTCTTCTGTTGGCGGTGGAATGATGAGTGGTTGCGGGGCAAATGTGTCATCAAGATCATCACCGACGGATGTTTGCGCTGGCTCAGTCGCATTATCTTGTGTGTGATTCACCTCATTGAGGTGACGGACAAGCGCTTCGTCATCGTCATCACCCTCAGCATCTTCGCCCGCAAATTGATACGGCATCGTTGGCATCTCTGACTCGACTTGGTCGATTGTCGCTGGCACCTCTTCCTCTACAGCTGTAGCAGATGTTTCGTCACTCACTGCTCCATCACTCGGAGCTGACGGCGCGATGTTGTCTGTCTCTGCTATAGGAGCTGATGCATCTGAATTTGTTGTGGATGATACATCATCTGCTGGCGTTGCTGCGCGGGGCGGTGTAAAGAACGGCCGCGCTGCCGACCGGCCAAAGAACTGCGCTCGATCGGTATATGTGTCGTCACTCTCGTCATCATCGTCGCTGGCGGGGGTAATAATATCGTCAGGGTCAACCGTCACGATCGCTGCTGGCTGAGACTGAGAAGACACACTTTCTGTTGTCGGCGCTGCTGGTGTTGCTGTATTTAGCGGAGTCACTTGAGCTGATTCTGTACCATCTGTATCAGTTTGCTCTGGCGTGGTAGGTATCGAAGCTGGCTCACGCTCCGATGCGACGACCGACTCTGACAGCGCCCGGGCACGGTCGACAGCTGGCTCAGGCTCAACTGGCTCATATGGCTCCCCTGCTGGCTCTGCTTCGTCCGCTTGTTGCGACAGCGGCATAATTGTCACGCCACGGCGGCGAGCTGGTGTGTTATTTGTATCGGTAGCAAAGGTAGTATCAGTGGCTGTGGTACTATCATCAGTCTGCACCGTTTCATTAGTGCTATTAGTATTATCTCGAGGTGCTAATGCAGGTGACTGCTTAGCTGGCGTTGCAGTATCTGGTGAGTCTGCCTGCTGCACTGAACCTGTTGAGGTGTTATTATCCTGGACACTTGAGGTGCTTGCACTTTGCGTACCATCACTTACCTCAGGACGAGCTGGAGTTGCTACTGGCGTTGTTTGTTGGGGTGATGTAACCTGTTGGGCGCTTGATGAGGCCGAATCTTTGCTTGGTGTGGCGGCTGGCGCTTCAGACGGCTTATCTGGCGTCGCTGGCAGCTGACCAGACTGGCGCATCAGATCGTGCACCGCGCGGTCGAGTTCGTCGAAGTCTATATCTGGCATGAACGGTTTCCTTTGTTTGTTTTTATATAAACGCTACAGTTTTTGTGTGGCACACACCAGTCCACACCCTGATACAACGAATCGGAGCCTCGTATCGAGTTTTGGATACTACCCCAGTTGTTGATCAATCGTATGCCCACAATGTATCGCTTATGTTGTTTTCTCTAGTGTAGCTTATTTCACATTGTGGCGCAACTCACCTTGCTCATTTGGTGCGAAGTATCAATCCACCGATTGCTCTATTCATACCATCGTGTTGCGCTCTAGGCAATAGTCTACCTCTGGTCGATTGCCTGATAACTTTGCAATCAGTACTTATCATGTATGATGTTATTTTTACACTACTTTTTTCACGTATGATGTTATCTACACAACACTACCGTATGGGAGACAAAATATGAATGATTTACTATCACTCTTTATCCTTTGGTGTATCAATCCTTGACTACAAATAGCTCAGAACATCTCACGTTTTGCCTATGTCCCCTTATAGGAGAATAGGACAGATAGCGTTACACAAATAGTGTCCTGTTCTCGCCGACAAAAAACACCCACCATAGTGATAGATGGGTGCTTCTGTTGGTTGCTTGAGCCAAGCCTAGCGCTCGAAGGTGCGGACGCTCAGCGTATCTGTCCCACCAGTCGCGCCAGGTTGGCGACCACTGATAATAACAGCGGTAACCGACGAGACATCACCAAAGGCACCTTGGCTGAGTAGCTCACGCGTCAGGTCGCTCCCAAGCTGCTGGCTGTCGGGTCGGACGAAGCTGCGCGTTGCATACGACAAGGCAAGCTGCTGCGCCACGCGAGCATCTGATGCCACAGCGATAATTGGTAGCTCTGGACGGCAAGCGGCAATACGTGCGGCAGTTGCACCAGAGCGTGTCTCGGCGACGATCACTGTTGCATCAACTTTGTGAGCAACATCAACGGCAGCATGAGCAATCGCATTGAGCCGGCGGTTGGTGCGACCCTCCTTGATAGGCATGTCATTCATAGGCCAGCGCGACTGAGTGTAGCGCACGGTGTCAGCCATCATCTTAACAGCCTCAACTGGGTAGTCACCATTGGCTGTCTCGTCAGAAAGCATCACAACATCTGTTCCGAGGATGGCAGCAGTCGCAACGTCACTTACCTCAGCCCGGGTTGGCTCGGGGTTATCGACCATGCTGGCTAGCATCTGTGTCGCAACAATCGAGAGCTTGCCATACTTGCGGCAGAGGCGGATAATTTCACGCTCGACGATTGGCACAATCTCTGGGCTCGTTTCGACCGCGAGATCACCACGAGCAACCATCACGCCATCAGCCGCCTTGACGATTTCCTTGAGCGTTTCTGGCTCGATAGCCGCCTTGGTCTCGACCTTGGCAATGATCTGTGCAGTCGAACCATGGCTTAGCAAAATCTGGCGTAGGTTGTTGATATCCTCCGCGCTCTGGATGAAGCTCAGCGCCACGAAGTCAATATCTTTATCTGCCCCAAACTCGACATCAGCCAAGTCCTTTGGCGTCAGAATGTCACCGCCAAAGTCGGTGTCTGGCAAGTTGAGCCCCTTGCGACTCATCAAGAAGCCATCATTACTCAGGCGCACCTTGATGGCAGTGTCGCTGACGCGCTCGGTCATCTCACCGCGCAATTTGCCGTCGAAGAGATAGACAGGCTCGCCCACCTTAACCTTATCAGCAAGGTTATACTGGATAGGCAAACAGTTACTACCATCGTGCTCCTCCACCGCGTGGTCAAGGATGATTTCATCGCCTGCCGCAATATCGAAGTGGTTATCCTTGAGTACGCCGAGGCGAATCTTTGGCCCTTGCAAGTCTTGCAAAATCGCAACAGTCCGACCAACAGTAGCGCTTGCCTTGCGAATCCACGCAATCTGATCAAGCCGCTCTTCGTACGAGCCATGACTAAAGTTGAGGCGAAAGCCATTGGCACCCGCCCGGATCAAAGCTTCTATTTTCTCTGGTGTGTTGGTGGCTGGCCCCAGAGTAGCCAGTATCTTTGTACGTTTTGTAGAGTTATTCATTGCGTACATATTATAGCAGCATAATGCCAAATAGTGAAACATAGGCGGGATTGCCTAAGTATGTACCCTGAGCGATGGGTCGAGAATCTTATCTAACTCTCGCCCCCTTTTATTACCCTCTTCTCTGACATAATAAAAGCCACTTATCCCTTTGCACTAAAACTCAAAACAGATTAGGATGATCTATTCTCATTCACTATTCGAAGAAATAGTGCGAAAAGTAAAATGAGTAGAAACGTAGAGGCTATAGTATTTGCACATTAATCATTTGACAGCATCATATAATCGCAGTATGCTAGGCTACAATTGCCGCTTTAGCAGAAAGGAGACTTGATTATGACCCCACCCTTTGTCCATACTATTGTTGCACTCGACTGCTTTGGCGGTATTCTCTATCTCTTGTTTGCGCCGCGCATACCGCGAGCTTTTTTGCCGTGGCTGACGACAGGAATCGTCGTGCTTCATCTTGTGGCAGCTGGCATATTATACTGGCTGGGGCGAGATGGTGCGCTCCTTACCCTGCCCGGAGCGCTGTACCTTGCGGCACCAATTGTCCGGCGCTACCAGAAACAGTGAGATCGTCTATGTCTCTCTACGTAAAAAGGGTTCCTCAGAAACGAGATGCTCCATGTAAATATAAAAAATACCGCAGCTTCATCGCTTGCGGTATTTTTATAAGCGAAAAAAGGAATAGCGCTAAGCTTGGCTTAGAATAAAGCGCTTTCTCTACGAGAGAAACGCAAACATAATGGCTCGCTCATGAGCAAAAGAGGAGGAATGATCACCCATCGCGCCTATCCACCTTGGTGGAGACCTCTAGCAAATCCATTGCCAACTGGCGATAGCGCCCACAGCTGATCGCTGCACTAGTAGCCTAACCCATAGCTACCTCTGTGCTAACATGTGTTCGAAGTACCTTATCAGTACCCCCTACGACAGTGTAGCACTATATCGAACAATTAGCAAACGTTTGTTTCATTTTTAAAGAATTTTGTTCGGCAACTGTTGCAGGTTACTTGTCTCAATAAGATACTCCGGCAAATCGTCTATTCGCCATTCTGAGCTAACGACAATAGGCCGTTTTCTCCCATTTGTTTCAGCACATCCGCAGGTAGATGTTTGTTTGTAAACCGCATAGCATATTTTCTTGATTTGTCTGGTAATGACATAATCAGTTGCTTATTTTTCATGACAAGGAGGGTGCGTGAGGTGCGAACTCGAGCAGAATCGATTACACCAAAAGATACCTAACATCACCAGTTTGAATAACATCCTCTTTCATCGCGGTTTACAAAGATCATCAAGCAAATGTATCATATAAAATATATTTACCACTGTTGAATATTTTATTTTTCTATATTAGTTAGTAACATTTTGCTACAAATAGATGTAACTTTTCTCCTTATGAAATAGAAAAATACTCGTCGGTTTATACTATTTCTATCCAATAGACTCTTCAGAGTCGCTAAGAGTGCTGTATCTGTCGGCGCATCATCCACGCACACAACCCTATTCCCACCAGTGACGCTATGCTATCAATCATTACATCGCGCAGTTCACCACTGCGCCCTGGTACGAAGAGTTGATGGATCTCGTCTGTCACTGCATAGAGACTGCAATTCAGCAAAGCAAAGCTCGCCACAGTGCGCGTTTGCCAGCGACGGATAGTGATGCGCAATGCACGATACATCAGTATACCAAGGATAAAATAAGCAATAATATGAGCACTCTTGCGCACAAGAAACGTCAAGATAGCCGTGCTCACTCCTGGCATAGCCTGCTGCAAATGCCCAACAATCACCCCACTCTGCCCGCTAGAGACAGCGGCAGGTTGATTGGAGAGGATGAAGATAACTAAAGCCCAGCCACAAACAATCACGTAATTAAGTATAGTGACTGTTTTCTGCTTTCTACTTATCATATAGCATATATTATTTATGATGGAGCATCTTGTCTAGGTTTTTGCGAAAGTATTTTTTTGACGGGCATCTTTGCGAAGAGATCCTTTGTGCAAACAATACCGACGAGCATCGCAACCACACAGGCTACTATAGATACGATCTTTGGCACATGAGTATAGTAGATAATACCCCCAGCTATTAATACAGCTCCAGAGCATATAATGCTTTGTGCACGATAGCGTACCTTAACATACCGTTGGACATGAATATGCCGTATCACTGCCATGCAGGCAAAGGCTATAGCAGTCGAGAGTGCCGAAGCATAAACACCAATAATACCTACCAAAGCAAGGTTGACGACGATGTTAATTACTGCGGCCGCAAGGGAGCTATTGGCAACCTCTTTTGTTTTTTTCTTAGCAATGTATATCGCAGAGTAATTGCCAAGGATCGCCTGGAAAAAAGCCCCTATCGCCAAAATGGGTATTAAGCCATGCGCATCCGCATATTCTGCACCAACGATTCGTGAATAGAATATATCTATTACCAACACATACACCACAGTTGCAAATGAGTATAGCCGCAAGCACATGTCGGACACCTTCGAAAAAAATGCGTCCCTATCTCGCGAAGTAATATGAAGAGAGGCAGATTCGCTCCAACTCATATTAAATATGCCAAATAGTATACTTGGGACAAATGCAAATTTATTCGCAATCGCATACATACCATTTGCGGCTGCACCAATAAACATCGAAATAATAGTCCTGTCCGAAACATTGAGTACCCACCATGCGATATTATTTGGCAAAAGTGGAATAGCGTATCGCAGCATATCCGAACGCAATGATTGGTGCGTCTCGCCATGTAGCAAGCGAATGCGTTTCTTCTGACGAATAATCACTAATAGGTAGCATGTACCTACTAAATTCGCGAGCGCCAACGATATCATCAAGCTAAAGGCAGGTAGTCGCATAACCGCGACAAAGACAAAGGAGCATAGTGTACTCACGACACCAATGAGTATGCTCGCGATAGAAAAATGCTTTGCATCACCAACTCCTCGCGTAAATTGCAGTAGCACCGCAGATACGACAGAGAGAACAATATTGAGACACACAAGAATCAAATACGGGATAGCAACAAACAGCGACCCTATAGCTAACAAAGCAATAGCTAGTCCTGTTATAGGCAGAACTATTTTAAATATCGTTGATAGAATGCTACTGAGCCTATCCGCATCATTGCGCGAATCGATCGCAAACCGAAATGCTGCAAACTCCAGTTGAACCGATAGTATTGGCGCAAACAAAGCAATATACGTCAAGATAAGGTCAACCTGCCCATAGTCACTTGCGGACAAATAAAATGTATACAGAGGAACAAGCAAGAACGCTACGGCCTGCGTCGTGATCTTGCTAATAGTGAGGAGGGCGGTGTTTTTTATTAGCTCAGCAGATCTGCTCATATGTTTTTTACCGCCTTGTCAAGAAACTCAAATGATTGCTGACGCCTCTTGGCAAGGTTTTTTTCGTAGGCTGTATAATCAACGGCAGATCGTAAATTCTTTTCTGTATCATCTTCTGGCAGAAGTCGATCTGACAATGCAAGGCTATCCACGAGCGAAAGAATACGATCGTCTTTGTCATAATTCATTCCTTTATTGTACAAGATCCAGAAATTCTTTCTATACTGGGCACAAAATATCACACCATGGAAAGACGCCGTAAATACATATTTGGCATGACGTATATACCATAAGTATTTCCCTGGGTTCTCATCTTTTGGTAGCATATAACCCTTTGCTGCCCCTTTCATTTTGAGCCACGTATCAGGCTGCCATATAACAATCTTGAGCCCTTTTTCTCGTGCGAGTTGCTGTATCCGTTGTTCAAACTTACGCGACACACTCACTGCGTAAATAAAGATATAGTCCTTCTTGATATGCTCTGCTGGTCGCTCTTCTCCATCGCGATAATCACCCCCATCAATGAGTAACGTTGGATCGAGAACCACGGTGCTTTTGATTGCAAAATCTTCGGCTAGCCATTTTTGGCCATTTGGCTCTCTGACCGAGATATGATCAAAATCTCGTATCATGTCGCGAATGACTTCGGGGTGATTAGTATTGCTACTTACTCGCCGTGCGCCAAATGAGGCAGCGTATGATATCTTTGGCTTCTTTTTTTCAACAAAATTCAAGAAATAGGCAGGGTCATAATCATCGATCATTATATTCCACACCTGGTCGCTCCCCGCAATGTACGCATCATACCCAAAATGAGCCTCTTGCAATTCTTTATTAGTGGTAAATGTGCGGTCAGACAACCTAAGGTACTTCTTTATATACGCATCGTAGCTTATCTGATTCTTCTTGAGCCTATTGTAGATAAATGCCCGCCCGATATTACGCAGCGTACCCTTTATGCTCTTATCTCCACTGAAAACTGAGTATAGTTTTTGTTGGCCAGAACTTGAGAAGTCGATAAATTCGGGCTCAATGCCGTATCGCGTCTGCAAGACTTTTTGCAGCGCGTATGCCTGCATAATAGACCCGCAATTATGTGAACGATGAAATGTGATAATGCCGACTTTTTTCATAAGAATATCCTCGTCTTTTAGATTTTTATCAATTTTCTAATTACAATAAACCCAAGGTTGGTGCCAAGACAAATAATCAGTGCCGCACGTATTCGACCACTGTGCTTGACGTCTCGACTCAATAGCGTGCCCCACTTTAACCTCCGAACAGTACGTTTGATTTCATCAAATTCTCTTGGGAATTTTTTGCGGCTTGCATACATCAATGCACCGTATGATGCCGAGGCAACAAATAGGTTGTTATTCATCGCCTGAACGAGTTTCTTTGGTGGATTGCGGAGTGCTCTGCCTGTCTTTTGCATGTTCTCAATCGCTTGGTAGTGTCGAATGTTAAATTCCTGATGAACGGCGCTTGTCGGGTTAGTCCGATAGTAATAGAGTCTGCGATTGTCAACCGCAATACAGCGCGCCGATATAATCGCGCGGGCCAAAAAATCAAAATCCTCTCCTATCGCCATCTGAGAATCAAACCGGATATTATTACGCTTGATGATATCGGTTTTGTACAATTGACAGCCATTATTGCCCTTCTCGAGCCGTCCATTGTACAGCGCGGTCAATGCCTCGGTGCGCGTAAAGACCGACGCCGACGCAGCAACTGGGATAGTCGCATCCAAGAAGCCCTGCCGCTCTGCATCGCCAAGTAGGTGCTTTGGTGTGCTCACTGTGTCGGCGTCAGTCGCCTGTGCATCAGCCAGGAGATTCTCAATATACGTTGGGTGGATTGAATCATCTGCATCAACGAAGGTGACGTAACTTCCTTGCATTCGCTCAATGCCTTCGTTGCGGGCCGAGCTCACGCCGCCATTTGGCTTATCAATGACGACAATCCTCGGGTCCTTGCGGGCAAGATCATGAGCAATCTCAAGCGACCTATCCGACGAGCCATCATTGACGATGATAATCTCGAGCGCCCGATGCGTTTGGGCAATAATACTCTCAATGCATTGGCTAAGGTAGTGCTCCATGTTGTAGACAGGTACGACAATGCTAACGAGCGTTTTGCTGCTCATACAAAGCTCCTTTCTGAAATAGTGAAACCATGAGAATCGGTAGGATAAAGTTCTTTGCTGCAATATCGAAGAAGGCTTCTGCAAATCCATACAGGATGATGAATAAGAATAGAATATACATCTTCGTCGAGCGTTCTCGCCACATCCCCCGCCAAAAGACGAAGGCAAATATAATAAAGCCAATGACGCCATAGCGAGCATATATATATACCGGGAAGTTATCGACCGGAGGCGTCCCGTACTGGGCCTTATTGTACACCTCGTCCGATCCAAATACCGATGGAGTGTACTCTGACTGCAGGTATTGGTCAATCAACTTGGGCCTGCCAGACATAACCCTATTTGCTAGGTCATTATCAACAAACAGTGCCGCACCAATGCACGAAACAAGAAGGCTAACGATAAACAGATACTGTGCTACCGTGTTTTTCTTACGCGCCCCATGCTTACGAAGGAGCAGCCTATAGGCGGGAATAAAGGCAAGGCTCAGCAAGAGGCCCATGCGACTACCAGTCAGAATACCAACAGCAATACAAGCAATCAACGCAATACCCGTAAACACCCGGCGAGTACCATAGAGATACATACCACTGAGCAGTACTGGGAAGAATGATAGCGATGCTTGGTTTGGCCCATCAAACCCAAGCGAGTATTTTGCAAATCCATACCGCTGCGATTCATTACCATCAAACCCAACATACACCATGGGCAACACCCCTAAGAGCGCCAAAGCAACCACGAGGAGATAAAACCCTACAGAGGTATAGAAAAATATCTTGATAAACTCGTCTCTCTTGAGGATCAAAAGCGTGCTCGAAGTTAGTGCGAGCCAGGCGACATTTGGCCATTGAAAAATGACTGAAACTCCCAGTACCGCGATATAAAAGAGCAGGTATTTACAATGCCACCTAGTAAGCTTGTTTGTTATGGCAAAATCTACCAGAATAATCCCCGATAGAGCAATGCCAATAATCAGGACCAGTGGCAGCCACGCTGTCAACTGTGGTGATACCACGTAGAGGTAATAGTACGCGATCATCACAAACACGAGCGTGATCGCGAGTATCTTTTTTAAATTTAGCTTTTGTAGTGTGCTCATAAATTTTTATTCTTCTCCCAGCTTCTCGAGGAGCTCTCTATAATAATTGTATAGTGTCATATCTTTGGCAGCTCTTTGGCCTGCTTTGCTCATGACTTGCAATGCGTCGTCCTCTCTGAGAAGTTTTTCTATATTTTTTGCTATAGACAGCTCAAGGTTCTCATCTGTATCAAGAAGAATGGCCGCTCTGTCTGACGCATATTCTGGTATGCCACCTCTGTTTGTTGTGATCATTGGCAGGCCTGCCGTAATCGATTCTATAACCGTTAATGGCGCAGCATCATTACATACCGAGGGCAATACGGCAAAGTCACACCCGCGGTAGAGCAGCGGCATTTTGTCATAGTCGATATATCCGGTAAATGTCACGTGCTCCCGATGTGCCTCGGTGAGGTCGCGAAGCTCCTTCAAAAATGGGTTTTTGATATCAGTCCCAAAGAACGAGCTGCCAACCACAAGCAGCTGGTAATTTTGTTCTTTAACCCGATCAAGCGCCCGCAGCAACACATCAATACCTTTCTCAGGAGTCAGTCTACCACTGAATAATATAATCTTTCTTGAAGCATCGATGGTATATTGTTGATGCAGTAGCTTCGATGCGCGCTTTCTCGTCATTGCAGTAAACCGGGTATTGTCAACTGCATTCTTGAGCACAGATACGTTTTGTAGTGGGCCGCTATGTGTCTTACTTTGCGTCGATTTGGCGATCAAACTGTCTTTAATGAAGTTACTGACGACAATAATTGTTGCGCCTACTAGGTACTCATATGTTTTATAAAAGTTAGTTATTTCATTATGAATATGCACATAAACTCTACCTTTGTACCGTTCCTGATTTTTGTGCCACCGTAGTATGTGCGTCTGTATTATTGCATTCTCAAACAGTATTTTATGATGGTTTTTGGTGGCAATATATTTTGACACTTTCCTCATAAAATACAGCCGCTGCAGGAGTGCTCGCAAAGATGCACTCTTGTTTGTGTTGATGAGACGCTGGAATATACTGTAGAGTATATTATCGGCTACTCTGATCACCCATGGGGTTTGTATAAAGACAAAGTCTGTGTGTGTATAGGCTTGAGCCTTCTCTATAGCATCTGGCGTTGCAATGCTATATACGGTCAGGCGAGCACTACCCTGCCGCTCGTTCTCATCAATAAAATTTTGGACCAGATTCTCTACTGCACCCCCCATCACCGAAGGCACTGGCAAGAGGCCGGTTGTAATGATCGCTATAGTTCCTTCTTGATTCATTGAGCAGCATCTCCCTCGTATTCATACAGTTGGCGCATATTCTTCATAATATTTGGTGTTGTGTATCGTGATAGTGTCGATTGGACTGCTTCCTTCTGATGCTGCAGGGAGCGGTGCTTTTTGTGGTACTGAACAGCAGCACGGAATGTCTGCATATCATGCGCTGGCATAGCGCCTACCAATGCGAGAAGCTCAGCAACTCCTCTGCATTCCAGGGCAACGATCGGCATACGACCCATCATCGCCTCAAGAACATTAACAGGCAGTCCCTCTTGCTTTGATGTAGAGACATATAGATCCGATACTTGGAGTAGCTCTGGTATATCCTTTCTATATCCTAGGAAATGGACTTGACTCTGTATACTGTAGCGAACAGACTGCTTGTGGATCTTCCCTTTCATACTGTCTGCACCAACCAGCAAAAGATGCATTGACGCGTCCTGCTGCAAGGTTGTCTTGAGCGCACTGAGCAGCCAAGACTGGTTCTTTCTTTTTGACAGCTCAGCGACATAGATTATTACAAAATCATTCGGCTTAATGCCCAGCTCAGCACGTATTGCACGTCGTAAGTCCTTATTGATTGTGATATCAAATCGCTTTGGATCCACTCCCACCCCCGGCACATACACCACACTGGTAGCAAAATGGCGGTTAGCTCGGGCGTAGTCCTCGGCATTGATCGTGATGAGGACGTCGGTGTAGTGTGCCATCAGGCGCTCGATGGGATAGTACACCAACCAGTTGAGCAGTGGCGCACCCGTAAAGAAGTGAAAGCCATGAGCAGTGTAGATCACCCGTGTGCCGCGCTGCCGAGCCTGCCGAGCCGCAAGACGCGTCACTACACTCCCGACTGGCGTATGAGTATGGATGAGGTCGTACTGTTCGCGGTCGATAATCTCCTTGAGTTGGCGATAGGCCCGAACATTACTGAGCGTGAAAGGGCTACGCGTAAATGGCACGACAAACTGCTTGTCACAATCCTCAATCTGCTCCTCGCCCATTGAGGCATAATGTACCTCATACCCCTGTTCGCGCAACATCCGCATGAAGGGACGATTGAACTTCTGGAAGTTGGCGGTGTGTGAGGTAAACAAGACTTTTTTCTTATTCAAGGACATTATCGACTCCTGTTACTGTCCGCTCATTCCCCTCCGTATGACCACTCATCATCAATACCGCTCCAATCGTCTTTATCATGATCTTGACGTCGGTCAGAAAGCTCAGTCGCTGCACATACTCACCGTCCATTTTGGCTTTGCGCTGGTCATCTAGGTCGTCGCGGCCATTTACCTGCGCCCAGCCAGTGATGCCTGGCTTGACGGAATTAGCGTGGTATTTTTGGCGCAGGCTAATCAGCTTTTTCTCTGTCTTGATGACGGGCCGCGGCCCAACGATACTCATCTCGCCTTTGATGACGTTGAGTAGCTGTGGTAGCTCGTCGATGGAGAGCTTGCGCAGCACCCCACCGAGTGGTGTGATATAGCTATCTGCGTTGGTAAAACTATTGGTTGGCATATTCTTTGGTGCTTTCGTAGACATAGTGCGGAATTTATAAACTGTAAATAGTTGCTTATCTTTGCCAAAGCGCTTCTGGCGGAACAAGGCTGGCCCTTTCGATGTAAGACGGATCGCCGCTGCAACCAGCAGCATTGGCAGTCCTAGAATCACCAGCGCAGCCAGCGCAATGCTCACATCTTCGATGCGTTTTCCGTATTCCCGATACATGGTATACCCCCTTGTTACCCTGTGTTGTTATCGTGCCGCGTACCCATGCGGCTGTATGCTTCAGCAAAATAAGTTTTATTAGGTAGCGCGACTAGCGCTTAGCCTTGGTCGCCGCGGATGTAACTGCGGCAGCTGCTTCGGCCACGCGCTGCGATTGCGCATAGTCGTAGGCAAAGAACAATCCTACGATGGCAAGCAGCAGTGCGCTACCGCCACCGAGTGCCATTGCCTGCCATAGCCCTATACTTGCTGGCGCACTTGGTGTATTGACAGCGTCGACAGTTTTGATGCTAACTTTGGTTTTGCCATACAATGCTTTCGTTTGCTTTTCAAACTCGGTAACCGCCTGTTTGAGCAAGGTTTCGCTCATCTTGGGCTCACCAGCATTCATCGAGACAGTGATGATATCGGTGTTCTTTACGTGCTTGGCAGTTGTGTTGGCCAGTAGTGTCTCGTAGCTCCCCTTGTACTGGGCACGGTCGATTACCGGATCGAGCACCCGCCGCGAGGTAAAGAGCGTGGTGTAGTTGGTGAGCGTAATGGTGTTTTGGCCCTGCTCTACCCCTGTTAGCAGCAATGTTGCGGAGCTTTTATACTGCGGCTGTTGGATGGACAGCGCATAGGCTGCACCTAACCCAATACCAACGAGAATGGCAACAATCATCACCGGCCACTTTCCTGCATAATATCGTATTAGTTGGTAGAAATTGATTGTTTCCACAATGCCCCCTGTGCGTTATGTTCTCATATTGTTTGTCCCACCTATGTTCGACTATAGCATAGATTTTGCTGAGTTCCAAGCATATCTTGCAACATATGGCGATCATACATTTATAGAACAGGGGTTATACCATAAATTGTTGTGGAAGATTCAGCAACGCCTTGACTAGATTGTAATGATATAATAGCGATATAGAATAATAAAGCTGGTATAATTCAAAACGTAAGGATCATCAATGACAAACTCAACCTCAACCAAAATGAAATGGAAATTCTGCGAAGACTTCAATGTCAAGCTCCAAAACGCAATGCCGATATCGAAGTTATTTGAAACGGAGAATTATGAGCCATATTGGCTTAGTGAAGACGAAGCCAAAAAGTTCTACAAGATGCCGCTCAAAGATATCACTATTGTCGCACCGGACGAAGAGAAAGCGGGCGTAAAGTACGCACCGTACTACATTAATGTTGATTCAGGAGAAAATCCCTCTTTTACAGTACGCCGCTTCCTATTTCTTGATATGCCCCTAGAGACACTCTGGTGGAACAACGTAGGCAACGGCCGCCTATTTTGTGCACTAATGCAATTCTATGATTATGGCGACACTCTCGGTAACGGCCAATGGCTTCCACAAAAACCAATGGAAATCATGATTACGAACCATCAAGATGGTAGTGGTGAGTTTATGTTCATCGACGGAAACGACCCGACAAAACGCGTCAGCCATGAATTCAGCGGCATGGACGTATCTGACCTGTATATGGACGTACCTGAATGGGGAAAATGGCAGACACTGATTAAAGACTTTAAGTCTCGAACACCTACAGTATAGTTAGCGTTTGGTCGATAAAGGATTTAGGGAAATCAAGTTATCTAGGTAATTAGTAGAGCAAATACTCGGTATCCCAAGTTTTACTCCCCACTCTCTCCACTCTGATACTCACTTAGTGTCACGCGCACGACGCGCTCTTTACCATCACGGAGGATGGTGAGGGCTACGACATCGCCAGGCTGGTATTCGCCAATCAGGCTCGAGACGTCGCCTTGCTTACCCACGACGAGGCTATTGATCTTGGTAATCACATCCTTCTCGCGGAGGCCAGCTTTATCAGCTGGGCTACCTGCTACAATCGCGCTTTTGTCGCCGCTCGTCATTACATACGCGCCTTCCTTGGCCGAAGTACCGACCTGCTTAGCAATATCTGGCGTGAGCATCACGTAACGTGCCCCAAGGTAGGCCCGGCGCACTCCCCTACCCGCCAGGACCGACTTGAGCGTCCCCTTCATCGCATTGACAGGAATAGCGAAGCTAATACCCTGAGCGTTTGTTGCCACTGCTACATTGATGCCAATCACCTGCCCCGAGCGGTTGAGCAACGGCCCACCAGAATTACCAGAATTCACGGCAGCATCGGTTTGGATAAGATCAGTTAGGCTTTCCGTTCGCTGGGTACTATTGCCCGATGTAGAGGCTGTCACAGGCCGCCCTTTACCAGAAATAATACCGCTGGTGACGGTGTTTTGGTAGCGACCCAGTGCGTTGCCGATTGCCACAACCGACTGCCCCACTCGCACCGTTGCTGAGTCACCGAGCGACAGTGGCGTGAGTACCGTATTGCCCACCTCAAGCTTGAGGTAGGCAATATCATTGAGTGGGTCCTCACCCACCACTCGAACGTCATCATACCGCGTGCCGTCCGAAGCAATGACACGGATAGAGCTCGCCTTAGACACAACATGTTTGTTTGTGACGATGTAACCATCTTTGCTGACAATAATGCCAGTGCCCGCTGCAGCTGATTGGCGAGTGGTCGTGCGGAGCGATGATGATTCTTCGATATTGGTGATGATAGACACGACACTCTTTGATGCTTTGTCGGCGATATTAGCTACTGCAGATTCATCGGCGGTGGGAGCAAGGTTACCATCGGTGCTAACCTGGTCGCGCTCAGTGACGGTCGCATTGCGGTCAATTGTTCGCAAATAAACCCACATCGCCATCGCCACGACGAAAACGAGGGCAAGCGCACCCGCTGCAATAATAGACATAATTTTCGATTGGCGCATAGCACGCGCCGCTCGCTGGTCTTGCGCTGTCATCTGCGGTTGTTGATTCATAGCCTCTTTTCCCCTTACCCTTTTTCTCACTTGCCTCGGCTAGGCAAGGCCAGTGGCGCTCAGGCTGTTAAACAACAGCAAAAGCGTCAGCACAAGCCCAACCGCCAGTGTCGATGGCAAGACAATATCTGCCCCGCGCACCACACCATGCTGATAGTAGCTATTATAGGCACGCTCACACACAAAGCCAAAGAGCACCAAAAAGAGCGGCAACTGTGCAAGCTTGATCGCCCCCAGACCAGAGATAGTATAGGCAAACATCCAGTGATAGCTCACCCAGCCAAGCTCTGCAAAGATCGTTGCGGTAATCAGCGCGTAGGTACGCGTGAGTGGTTCCTCATAGCTACCAAGAATATGCCGCGCAGCACAGTACCCCAGCACCCACAGCGGTAGCACAACTAGAGCGGCATCCCACCGATAGGAACTCATAGCAAGAGCAGTCGCCCCAACAAAGACACCAACACCCGCCTGAATAGCCACCGAACGGCGATCTGATCGTGGCTTAAGCACTACGAGCCACAACGCATGCAGCACTGCCAAGACAACCTGTAGCCAGATCACTCCACTAGCAGCATACATCAACATCACAACACTAATACCTACCGTGAGGTCGATCATATTTGCCACAATATTGGCAAGCCAAAAGCGTGGCCGCACTGCGAGCGCGCGCCACTTACTCGCAATCACCAGCGCCAACGCGAGCCAAGGCGACTGCACCTCTAGGACAATCAAAAATAGCAGCGTCGCAAGCCCAAGATTGAGCGCCACATAAACGACCTCACTGACTCGAGACTGACGATGTGTACCATGCAAAAAATCCATTGCCTTTTATTATACCATTTTGGGCGAAAAAATAAGAGCCTAGAGCGAGAACATTCTACTCTCTACTGTACTGGCTGTGCTAGTTCCGTAGTTTGTCTTGCTATGCCTAAGTTTGCAGAGTCTCACCATAAGATCGCACGCCGCTTCTCTCGCATTTCCTTCGGTGGAGCGTGAAATTGATTGTAATAAATGTGCTTTTTTAGATAAGTGTAAGAGAGTTGATGCCCGAAGAGCGCTAGCTCTTGTTGCAATTTATCAGAAGGAAGGTGAAACAAATACTGAGGAAGAGGAATTATAAGATTCAGGCAGTATTTGCTTTGTTTGAATCAACCATACTATACGCTCTATACTTACTATATATGACAAGTAAACTCCATTTTCGCAACACTAAGCAACACTGGGTAGCCGCTGCCATCCTCGCACCTCTCCTTCTTATTACTGTACCCGTGACTGCCTTTATATTGGCTGGCTATATTGGCAGTGAGATACCACTACACTTCCCATCAGGTTCGTACAAAGAGGTACTGAATGTACGGCAAGTGACCGATCGTAAGCTATTCGATGCAGCTGCTCAGTGCTTTGCTGGCCGCGGGTTGCCACATCGCATCATAAAGAACTCATCAATCCAGGTTCAGGAATCACTCTTTCGTACCAGCATTGAGCGATGCTGGAATGAACTCAATAACGCAAAGCTCTCCACCCAGGATCCTGAGTGGACAAAGACGCAACAGTATTGGTATCGTGGGCGATAAGATAGTAGGTATTTTCGTATCTCGCAGCTTAGCCGCACAACTCGTCGTAGGTAAAGCTAAGGCTGGGTAACATAAAACCGTGCAAACACTACCATATTTTGGCAATAGCAGTGATGCTATACAATCGGCAAATCACCGTTTTTGTACTTCACAGATGGAAACAACCCCCTTCTTACTACCTTGCTCGACGAAGGAAAGCGCTATTATAATGATCTATTTTGATTCGAAGGTTAAGAGCTAATACTCTGCACAGCCTTGTAACTTAACTATACGCCGAACACAGAAGCTTATCGGCTTATTAAACTACCACTCACTAATTGCTAATTGCCGACGAAGTACCCGTCGTGGACTGGCCAACCACGACAACGAACTGCGTGTGGCTGCCAGTAGTCACTGGTGGTGTGCCAGTAGTAGCCTGAGCATGATAGATCGACTCTAGCTTGGCCTTCGTGTGTGGCGCACTAGCTCTCCCAGCCACTTGGTAGATCTTGTTACTCCCTGCGCTGCCGCTGCTTGGAGCATTATCAATGCTGTCAATGACCATGCCAAGCTTCTCTAGCTTGTCTGCCTCGCGCTTGGCTACCCCTGATGCACCTGATGCATTGAGGACAACAACATGGGCCGACTCTTTAGATACCTCTGTAGCATTGAGCGTCTTGTTGATGTACGCTTGGATCTGGCTATAATCGTATGTGCCAGCTGCGGGTACGACCGAGCTAATACCGTTAACTGTCTGTGCTACCACTAAGTCACCAACGGGCGTATCGAGCAAGCTCACACTCTTGATAGCATCACTCTTGATATTTTGTCCCAGCGACATAAGTGTACGGATCTCACTTGTCTCAAAGTTGGTACGGAGGTTCTTACCTAGTGCATCAATGATCCCCGTCACCGCACCAAAGTTCGTCAGGGTACCAGCACTTGTCGCCTTTTCTTTGATAGCCACGAGCACCTTTTGTTGGTTCTTCTCGCGGTCGAAGTTAGACTGCTCGAAGCCATACGATATACCTGAGGCACCGCGTGCCTGCGCTAGATAAAGCGCATGCTCAGCATCGAGATTGACTGGTCCGTTGGGGTAGTCGATAAAGTGACCATTCGGCGGGCAATTCTTAACCATTGTGGCATGGCTTGCGCGAGGATTTCCACCCCTACACTTCCAGTCGAAGTTACCATCCATCTGGCCACGAGGATCACGGCTCTCAATTGTTACTTTGATGCCACCCAGTGCCGAGACCAGGTCGCGCAGCACGGTGTAGTTTACATGCACACTGTATTGCAAATCCAACCCCACGATATTACCAAAGAACTTGCGCGAAGCTGCTTGGCGCTCATCCTCTGCCTCAGTGCTTGACCAGTCGCTATTAACGCAGTTGAAGTACTCATTAATCTTACCCGCATTGCCAGAGTTACACGACCGGTGATATTTAACGTAGAGGTCGCGCGGGATGCTAATCATATAGGCGTCCTTCTTGCTCTGGCTAATACTCAAGATCATGATGGAGTCAGTCAGGTACGACCCCTCATGGCCTGGGTCATCCTCCGACGTACCAAGCAAGAGAATGTTACTCCGGCCATTGCTATCTGCCTTGAGCTCCTTTTGCTGAATCAAGCCAAAGATATCACCCTTAAAGATATGTGAGCTCGCCATAAAGGCCCGCCACAGTAGCATACCGCCGAAGCCCACGCCAATAATGACGAGAGCGATGACAACACGCTTGATCCATTTGCGCCGCGTCGATTGCGGCTTCTTACGGCCCCTGCGGCCTCGCCCACCACTACCTTGCTCTAGGTCGGCAAAGAGGTTATCACTCGGATTGATGTCGAAGTCGGTTAGGCTACTGCTGGGGTTATTGGTACTGATAGACGCACTGCGGCGCGGCGCATAATTCCTCGGCTGTTCTACTGTAGTCAAACTGCGGCCAGCGCCAGCCGTGCCCGTCATCGAGCGACCCATTCGCGGCATCGAGCCATCGGCACGACGAAGCGAGCGAGGACGTCTATCCACCGCCCCGCCATCTTGTGACCGAAAACCATCTATCGAATTGCGACCCGCCATAAACTCTCTCTACTATACTGGATCTGCCCCAAAAAATAAATACAAAGCCATGCCCAAACTTGCACTTTGCAAGCCGAAAATGCCGCGAGAGACTGTGGTCGTATGGAGTATAAGCACATATTTGCACAATGCAGCACTATTTTGCATACGGACATCACGATACAGCCCGGACCTCAACAATATTTTCATAATTTTATACCGCAACATATCCCATAAGAGCCGCTGGAATGTTACTTAAATAATTACACTTATCTTTATAACCTGAGGAGATAACCGATGCACTACAGACTAACGATTTATGTTATAATTATGTCCATGAGCGAACAAGTTAAACAAACGATAGCACTTTACAGTTATATTGACGAATCTCCTTACTTGTCTCAATCGCAAGCCGAAGATGCGAGAGAATACGCCAGGGTCGGTGAGTGGGCAATTTCACTAGAGCACATATGTCTCTGCGTCGCCTCTAACTTATCTAAGCAAAACAAACACTTGTCAGAAACAGAAATTAAAACACTCGAAACTTTAGCTGCCATTGTAGAAGAAGAGGAGGGGGAGGCGTTTCATCGCGACTACTTTGACTTTGTTGTAGGATGCTAAGTTGTAGCAAATAGCATAGCTCAAGAGAGCAGCTACTCATTCTGAGTAGCTGCTCTATTTATAAAATTTCTATAGCTGTCTGCTTGACTCCACCTCCATATATTGATATATATATATTAATCTTTTGCGCCGACCCGCAGGAGATGGCACGTTTCCACCCAGAGTATTTGGAAGAAAGTGATTATCATGAATGGTATGCAGCCTATCCTACTGATCATGGCCATTGGTGCAACCTTCATAGGGTATATGGTTGTAGATTTCTTTGTCGAGGATTGGTTTACTCGCTACACCAAAAAATGGTGGGTGAGTGCTGTAGGGATCATGGTAGTGCTATATGCTGTAGTAAATGCTATGGTATACTCAGCTTCAATGATATCTACGCCGACTCCTCGAGATAAGACTACCTCGGCTAGCGTAACGCAAGCTGCGTCATATTACGGCCTTAAGTCAGACACGCAGTATCCGCTCGAACTCGGTGAGCGATTTGCTGGCACATCTGGCAATATAAGCTTTAATGGAAATTTCTTTTTCATTCATGGCTCAGGCTCGTGGACGCCAGCTACGGCGGTGTCGATTGGTTTCTCGTCTCAGGATAAAAGTTATATTTTAGAGATACCCATGTCTAAAATTACTTTTGTTCAATCGAGCACTGCAAATCCATCGGTCAATATTCACATTGACCCAAACGCCATCGCAAGCAACAATTACACCATTCAAAACTACTACAGTGCGTGCCACGCACGCGTTAGTTTTGGCTGGTGGTATTGCCACCGGGCGCTTGAGAGGTCTTCTCTCAGCGTTACTAATAGCACAGGTCTCTCTGAAGTAATTCAGAGTGCCTTCGTAGACAATGGCGACACCCATGTTACCATCACTCTCACACCTGAGCAGTATCAGCTGCTCCTCCGGGGCGAAAACCCCGCTCCGTCATCAACCTCGCGTTGAGCCTCACAGTATGCGCTCCGCTAGGTCGGTGGCGGAGCGCATACATTGCAATTATTCCTCCCCTCCGCCCGCATTTAGTGATATAATACTTCATGATGGAAGCAAGTTTTTTGACCCGCCACCCCAGGCTCAAGGATATCGGTGGCTTTGTAATTTTTGTGGTGTGCGTCATCGTTGGCACACTCCTTATCAATACCTTTGTATTTCGTAGCTTTAGCGTGACTGGCCCGAGTATGGAGCAGACGCTCTACACTGGCGACCGGCTAATTGTCAATCGCCTGCCCGTCACGATGGCACATTTGCAAAACAACTCATACACACCCAAGCGGGGGCAAATTATTGTCTTCAAGAATCCGCTCTACAGCCCAGGCAGCGAGGATATGAACCTCGTCAAGCGCGTCATTGCCTTTGCAGGCGAGCGCGTCACGGTCAAAGATGGGACACTGACTGTCTATAACAAAGAACATCCACAAGGCTTCCGCCCAGACGACAGCTGGGATGGCCCCGGCTCTCCCACCAGTGGCGACACAGAGGTGACGGTGCCCGAAGGATCGATCTTTGTGGCAGGCGACCACCGCCAGGGCAGCTACTCGCTCGACTCACGCAATGGCCTCGGCACCGTGCCACTCTATGATGTGATTGGCCCCGTCAGCCTGCGCCTCTGGCCGCTGACGAAAGTTCAAGGGTTTCAGATATAAGTAATAAAGTTTATATTTATAGAGCGATGGTAGCAAAAGAATGTCAAAACATATCGATTTATCTCGATGATTCTGGCATTTTTCGCACGACTCAGGACATAATTATTTTAATAAATTATCAATCACCCAAAGCTTTACACAAATATACCGTCTTTAATGATATTTCTCTACCCTAGTGGTTCTTGTATTAATAGTATTAATAGTATTAATAGTATTAATATCTTATCAATGCTATAGTGGAAATACAGACGAAAGTACTGTTATACAACAGTAAGCGATCAAATTGATTAAGCGTATTGTAAATACGCCCGCCTGATTGGGGTAAACCTTCTTACAAAAAGAAGGTCTATTTTTATGCTTGTATTTTGCATACTGCTACTTGCCCTGTGTATGCTCAAGCAAACCAATGATCCGCTCGAAGTCATCATCGCTGGTGAAGCGGATAACGATCTGCCCCGCCCCGCGGCGGTTACCACGGATCTGGACTGGTGCACTCAGCTGCTGCTCAAAACGCTGACTGGCAGCCGTATACTGCGGTGGTGGCGCTAGGCGCTGCGCCTTGGCGGTCTTTTGAGCAGAATCACTTGCCTCGGTGCGCTTGAGAATAGCGAGGTACTGCTCGATCCGCCGCGCGCTCCACTCTTCCTGAATAATCTTGGGCAAAATATCGGCAATCTGCGCTTCATCCAGGCTAATCAGCGGCCGGACTTGCCCCTCGCTCAGCTTGCCATCAACTACTGCTTGGCGCACTACCTCGGGCAGGCGCAAGAGACGCAGCGTATTGCTCACCGCACTGGGCGACTTACCGCCAACGCGCTGGCCGATTTGCTCAAGGGTGAGGTTGAATTGATCGCGCAGCTTGAGATACGCCGTGGCGGTTTCGATGGCGTTGAGGTTTTGGCGTTGGATATTTTCGATGAGAGAGAGCTCGAGCTTGTGCTGATCAGACAGCGTACGTACCAGCGCTGGAATCTTCTCCAGCCCCGCCTTGGTAGCGGCTCGGTAGCGCCGCTCACCAGCCACAATGACATATTTACCTTTGTTATCAGGGGTAACAACGATAGGCTGCAGCACACCATGAACACGGATAGACTCAGCGAGCTCATCGAGCAACGTTTCGTCAAACACCCGGCGTGGCTGAGTAGGGTCGGGCATAATTTCTGCAAGTTTGATCTGGCGTAGATCGCTAATCCGGTCGTCTTGGTCGGCGGTTGGGTCGAACGATTCGTCCAGTAGCTCCGCTGGAATCAGCGAATCAAACCCCCGCCCTAAACCTCGTTTTGCCATTTATACCCCCGTTCGTTCGATTATTTCTTTCGTCACGGCTTTGTATGCCCGTGCACCCCGGCTAAAGCGGTCATATGCCCCAATCGGCGCACCATGGCTCGGTGCCTCGGCCAGGCGAACATTGCGCGGGATAGACTCCGCAAACACCTTCGCTGGAAAATGCTTCGCAATCTCAGCCAAGACCTGGCTCGAGAGCGATGTGCGACCATCTACCATGGTAGGTAGTACCCCAATAAGATCAAGTGTTGGATTCATATTTTTGCGCACCAGCTTCATTGTCTCGAGCAGCTGCCCGAGCCCTTCCAACGCATAGAATTCCGCCTGGACTGGCAATAGCACATAGCGTGCTGCAATCAGCCCATTGACAGTGAGGAGACTGAGGCTTGGTGGACTGTCGATAATGATATAGTCGTAGCCAGTTAGCTCATCAATCGCCCCTTTGAGACGGCTAAAACGGTGCTGCGCCTTGGCCAGTTCTACCTCAGCATTGGCCAGCTGTGGCAGAGCGGGCGCGATGAAGAGATTCTTGTGCTCGGTAGGCTGGATGATGTCAGCAAGCTTTTTCTCGCTCTTGACGACCTCTGTCATGGTAGCGTCGAGCAGCTGCTTATCAATGCCAAGGCCGCTTGTGGCATTGCCCTGCGGGTCGAAGTCGACGACGAGGGTTTTCTTGCCAGCCTTTGCCAAATAGTAGGCAACATTAATCGCCGTTGTCGTTTTGCCAACACCACCTTTTTGATTTGTTACACAAATTACTGCCGTCATGTCCCGTATTTCCGTTTATCCTCTCCATTATAGCATAACCCACATTGGTTAGTGAGACGAGGTAACAGAGTTATGCACAGGATAAGAAGGCTTTTTCGCGTGATTACCTCTGTGATGTTTACATTAGCTACCCAAGGCCTACCTCGCGCTACTTCACTATGCTACCCACTCGAGGGTTTTCTCAAGTCTGATCATATTATACCTTCGTGTTGAGAAGAAAATTCGCTACACCCCTTACACTACCCTAGGATAAAGCAACGCAATAGCGACCTAAGAGAAATTAGTGTTACATATCTAACGCAAAGCAAAGAAGGTTGGGTCATCAATCTCATCGTGCGTGTGCGCTGAGGTTGCACTATCAGGCTGCTTAGCCAGCGGCACCGGGCCATCTGACTGAGGCTGCACAGTATGCGGCTGGTGGTGTAAGAGCTGCGCCGGGATTGTAGTGCGTGGCTTGGCATGCTGAATGGAGAGAAGTGATGGATCGCGCGGCCCGGCCGACTTAGGCGTGGTGCTCGCTGGTTTTTTGCCTGGAGAGGGAGTGGTTGGCTTAGCAGCTTTGCTGGGAGTAGTAGGCTTTTTCGCCTGCTTGTCTGGCTTAGTGCTTGATGGCTCCGCGGCCGCCTGTTCATCGCGCGTTTCGCCATTGGCTGGCTTGCGTCGGCGGCGTCGGCGGCGCTTGGCTGTACCCTCACCCGTAGTGGTGGCTGACAATGCCGCTGAAGTCCCCATTTGACCTGTCAACGTTACACTCACCCCGGTACTGCCCGGGTGGATCCGCTCATTGATGGTATCCTCTACTGTTTGGCGCGACTGGCTATACAGCTTGCGGCTATGCTCAATAATGCGCGACAAATGGCTCCGCTTAGCCTCAGGCAAATTAAGCGTAGTCGCACTAAAGGCTGGTGCCTTCTCACCATTAATCACCATGTTGATGATGAAGTTGCGATTATGCATCTGTGTGAGGTCGTTCTCTTCAAACTGTGGTTCAAACTGCTTGGCAAGAATCGGGCTGTCGTCTGGCGAGACGCGGAAGCTAATCATTGTCCCAACGTTGCCAAAGACCGCATCGCGCACCGTTGGCTCCATCTGCGAGATATATTGATTAGCCACGGTGAGGTTGAGTCCATACTTGCGTGCCTCGCTCAGGATAGTGGCAAAACTATCAGTTGCGAAGTTTTGGAACTCATCGACATAGAGATAAAATGGCCGCCGGTCGTGAATATCGAGGATATCGCTACGACTCATCGCCGCCAGCTGGATCTTCGTAACCAAGAATGAACCAAGAATTCCCGCATTATCCTCGCCAATCAACCCCTTCGACAAATTCACTACCAAGATCTTGCCCTCGTCCATAATCTGGCGAATATTAAATGACGAGTGCGTCTGACCAATAATATTGCGGATAATGGGATTCGCCGTAAAAGCCCCCACCTTGTTGAGTACTGGCGCGATGGCCTCCGTCTGGAACTTCTCCGACCAGCTGGCAAACTCCACATTCCAGAACTGCCGCACCACCACATCGTTGCAGTAGCCGATCGTCTCTTTGCGGAATTTTTTGTCCGTCAGCATGCGGGTGATATCAAGCATAGTAGGCTCGGGCCGATCGAGTAGTGCCAAAATAGTATAGCGCAAAATATATTCCAGCCGCGGCCCCCAACTATCACCAAACATCCGCTTGAGCACACCAATCACCTCTGATGAGATCGTCGATTTCTGCGCTGGGTTGGTAACCTCCAGTGGGTTAAAGCCAATCGGGTGCTCGACGTCTGCAGGGTTAAAATACACCACGTCATCTAGCCGTGCCTCGGGGATGAACTTCATATTCTCAATCGCAAAATCGCCATGCGGGTCGATAATAGCATAGCCTTGATTATGATAAATGTCGCTCAAGGCAAAGAGCTCCAGCAAGCCACTCTTCCCCGCTCCTGTCTGGCCGATGATATAGACGTGGCGCGAGCGATCGCTCCGCAGCATGCCAAACTGGTGATTGATCCCCCGAAAGTTGGTCAGACCAAAGGCCGAGATCTTCTCGTCGTCAGCTACATGACCAGTGAGGACAGGCAGACGGTTGGGTGGTTCGGCGGTTTTGTTGCTTGCCCAAACGATATTGGGCGTCTCAACATTGGTGTGCGGCAGGTGAAAGACACTCGCCATCTCCTCAATATTAAGCAAAAAGCCGCGGTCAGCAAAGAGACGCAGTTTATAGCGGTTGAGGTCTTCCTTACGGAAGCTATCGTGACTCATGGTAAAACCATTGAGGTTGGTGCTGTTATACTGTTTGAAGGTGCCAATGATTGCCTGCATACGCAGCCGCGCATCAGTGGTGCTATCGCCAAGATATGCAACGCGAATCTTAACCTGGTAACCCAACTTAGCAGCCTTTTTTTCGGCCTCGGCGATGCGGGTTTTGTCGCGATCAGAGAGCTCCGTTACTGTCGTCATGTTGCCTTCGGGTGGTTGCCACAGCGCCATGAGGAACTGGCTAAACCACCGCGCCTTTGGGTGAAATGCTTCGCCAAAGAACCCACCGCCGCGCACGCGCTTGACCCACGCATCGGATGCTTTGTGCCAGTCATCTGCCACAGGGCGTACTAAGATCTGAATCCAAATCTCGTCATCCGTATCCTCCAACTTGGCTAATGTGCCTGTAATGCCCGCCAGTGGATCAACCTCAAAGCTCTGAAAAGTCTTGATCGGCAAAAACTCACTCTCTGCCAGCACAACCTCTGCTGTATAGACGACATTGTGCTGCTGCTCGTGCGCCGTATAGTCGGCTGTGGCGGTGCGGATTTGCACCGTGGGATACTGCGAATAAATCTGACTCTCAACGAAGTTGCGTAGTGCACGCGGCGTCCAGACATAAAACTGAATCTGTCCACCGACTGACGCAATCTCAAAGCTGAGATGTTCTTGGTAGCCATCATTAATTTTGAGCTCGCGCGCATCACGCAAGATACCATGGAGGCTGGCAAACATTTGCTCAGCTGCTAGCTCAGACTTGTCATTAGCACGGGGGATCTCGAGAATAAGCAGTTCGCTCTCGACCTCGCGCAGCACATCAACTTGCCGATTGTTGCGCCACGTCAAATAACCGAGGAGGATCACCACTGGCACCCACACATACCACTGCAGAATAATCGTGAAAAACGTCGTAAAAAATGCCATAATGACGCGCTTTGATTATAGCATGGGACATGTGTTTTGACAAGGCATGTACGCAATTTGTTCAATAGATTTGCTGAGACGACGAGAAATAACTCTTTAGCTCGGTAGCTTATATATTTCGCATCCCTTGAAAATATAAAGGCTCTATAATTAGCCGGAGCCACAGAACAGTTGCTATATCCTCTGCTCCGTCAGATAAATAACAGTGTCAGCAGGTAAGATGGGCGGTGAGATGAAAGACACTACTTATTTGCACATCCTTATTGACCAGCGTACAATTACATTATGGATATTCATGAACTCAGACAGCGACACTATACAATGATTACCGAGTTCTCACGCGGGCACCACAAAAAAGCCACTAAACTTGGTGAGGACATTATTGCCAGTGGTAAGCTTGACGATGATCCGCTCTGGCTTGGCCGCGTTCATCGCGACATGAGCATAGCATTTAACCGCCTCAATATGCCGGCAACGGCACAAGCTCATATCACACGAGCCTACGATCTTCACAGCTATGCTATGACTGGCCCACACTCAGAACTCCACGCCGCTCTTCGCGAGCGATCGGCCACCGCATCATACGTTGGCATCTATGCGCTGAGAGATTGGATTGGTAGTAATCGCGACGAAGCGGCTGCAACGCAGGCTCTTGCGATGACGCGGCAAGCCGAAACAGATATGTCTCTGGCTCAGCAGCTGGCCAGTCGCATCCCACTTGCTCCTGCGCTGGATCAGTATGAAATCAATATGATACCCCGCTGGAGCATGGCAGAGAGCTTGCTGGGCGATAAACATCGCGGCCTTGTCCTTGGCTCGCGTGCATTATGGCTCGCAACACAGTCCGAGACTGGCGGCGGCGAGCAACAAATGAACGCAAAGGATGTATTGCGGGCTCGCACTCGTGCTGTTGCGCGTGGCATGGCTGCGCTTGCCGTCAATGCGTCGAGCCGAGTCAGCTCACATGCTGCACAGAAGATTGCTTTGAAGACACTATAATCAATACCTCAATCTCTTGCTTTCTCTTATTAGAAGCTTACTACTCCACTACTTTAGCTAATAGAAGCACCGAATCCGTTATTTATATACCTCTGTTAAGGCTTTAGTCACCATACGCTGTTACAGGTTCACCACACCCGTCTCGACCTGCTCGGCTACAAAGGCAGCGCCTAGGACGCGCTCAAGGCTAGAGATCATCTCATTTTCAACTGGTTGGCAGGTTGTCATCGTCACGTACGCCAGACCGGTCTCGGGCCAAGTACGCGCTGCGATATGCGCTTCGGGCAAGAGAAGTGCCACACCAATGCCATACGGTACATAGTCGTGGCTCACCGAGCGCACCGCCGAGAGCCCCGCTCGCCAGGCAATCTCACGCAGCGCTTGCTGTACAACAATCCGGCTGTTGAGACATACTGTGCTCCCACCGGTGATTTTAAATGTCATTGTTTGCAGCCGCTCTGCTTTCATGGAGATATTTTATCATATTTGCAGCCACTTCTGGGGAGAATCGTGATGGAATGGTGCTTTGCTTTTGCGATATTATCGACACAATCATCTCTGGTCGCATGGATAATATCTGCCTTTACGCTCCACTATAGGAGCATTCCTGAGACAATAACAAAGATAGCTACCAAATGAACATGCCAGAACGTTTTAGCACTAGCTCTCGCTTTTGGTAGGTTAGGATTGGTAGAATACTTTAAGGTATACTGCGGAACCTCCTCAAAAAAGATAAAGGCAAAACGCCTTTCTCTTTTCGCTCAGAGGCTTACAGTATAGGCCATAGCAGGTCTCCTTTCTGTAAATTGGTAGTACATCTTACAGTATACGGGGCCTGCTTTTTATGTTGGAGGGGTGGTGAGTTGGTATGGCAAAATTGACGACTTATCCCAAGATGATATACTAGCATTATGATTGATGTATTGACGACTACTCTCACCAAACTTTGCCAACCCCTCCCCCGCATGAGCGCTGCCATGAAGCAGTGGTTTCGTGATAACCTCTGGATTATGATGCTGCTGGTTGCGGTTGTTAATGCTGGGTACGGAATATCCTTGCTTATCCAACTATATCAGGCTTTTACATCAAAGGTGAGTACTTGGCTGATGATGGTTGCGCCACAAGCATCTTCGTCGCTGACTACGCGGCGAGTTTATCTTGTCGTGGCATTGCTATGCGTTATTACTCAAGGAATCATTGCTAGCCTTGCGGTCCTCCCCTTGCGCGAACGGCGCAAACAGGGTTGGGTGCTTGCGGTGTGTAGTGCGCTAGTGATTGGTCTCTTTGCGGTGATTGGCTTTATCCTCAATATATTTATGATGCCACTGGCCGTGCTGGTGTCGCTCATGTCGCTGCTATTTGCACTGGCAGCACTTTATGTTGCACACGAAGTGAAGGATGAATTTTAACACTCCTAGATCACACACCTGCCATCTTGGTTAATAACACCTACTAAGGTTACACTCTCTATTCACTCCCCGCTAACGCAATGAGAGAATAAATATCTCTATTGAGTTATTCATTTCGTGTGCGAAGCTAGAGAACTTATTTGCTTGGCGACAAGCTACCATTCTTCGAATGAACGACAAGAAAGAGGGTGAGTGGCAATACTATAAGCCATGTAGTTTCGACGCAAACAGCTTGAAAACCACCCCTGCCTGTGCTACAGTATTCTGTAGCGATGGGGTGTCGCCAAGTGGTAAGGCAACGGGTTCTGGTCCCGTCATGCGGGGGTTCGAATCCCTCCACCCCAGCCAAAAGGAATTTTCCGCATTTTTTGCGACAATGCGCCAGCTTGCACCGAAGATCAGGCTGGCGCATTGTCGTTAAGTTCTTGTCGTAAGCTGAACTTGTTCTGTTACCAAATACCTTGCGTCACTCGTTACATACATCTACGAACTTCTCATTCTCCTCATACTCAATCGCCTTCGCTGATCTACTTAGTGCTATCTGGATCTGTGAAACATCTTTGTCGGACGTGGTTACGAACCAGTCAAAGTACGTGTAGACAATTGTCACTCATGTCTTGTCTGAGGCATCGTTTGTATCATTCACTACATATAGATCAGCGTGTGCGTCAAACGATTCCCAGTTTCCGCCGTCTTCGCTATTAGGTATCATGAATACATCACCAACATCGAAAACTGCTAGAAATTCTCCATTATGCTTGTCATCAGAGAACTTTACTAGTACGGCTTTACTCCATGCAGACATTTTTCAGCCGTAGTATACTTTTTGCCAAGCTTTATTCCGATGTCTTGTAAAAGGGCTAATGGACCATTGCCAGAGTGATTATAGTATTGATCAAAGACTTCCACAGGAATCTTGAATAAAGATCTACGTCTGTAGGCGGACTAACGTTTGTCTTTTTACCGTATGAACCAATCAGCGATTTCGTACTGCCAGTGTATTTCGTATCGTAAAACTAATTATGCAAATACCTGGCTACCCTTGTGTACTTTATCTTAGGCGTCTTTTTTCTGTTTTTTGGTCAATTTGAGATAGTGTAACATCTCCTCAAAATGTTCGTTCATTTTATTTCTCCCTCACTTTGGTCAAACGGCTTATGTATATTTCTATAGAAAATGTATTGTTTAGGTTTTCTTTAGGTATTATAATGAAAGTATGAAACAGGCGTCAACAAAGCCATCTAAACGTCAAGCGGAAATACTCAACTTCATCGGAATATTCCAAAAAACAAACAAGTATTCACCATCACTCGCCGAGATAGCAGAGCACTTTAGCGTCTCAATACCTACCGTGCACCAGCATGTGTCGCATCTCAAGGGAAAAGGGTTGCTTTCTGGCGACAAAGGAGCGAGGCGGGCTATCGAGATGACTCAGCCACATTCTAGCACTTTTAAAATTGTTAATATCCCTCTACTCGGCATTATCGCCGCCGGAGGTCCTATCGAAGCAATTCGCACGAATGAAAGTATCGACATACCATCAACAATGGTCAAAAACGGTGCCAGATACTACGCCTTGAGGGTTAGCGGTACAAGCATGATCGAAGAAGGTATATCCGATGGGGACATTGTAATCGTGAGAGATCAATCTACTGTTGAAAACGGCGAAAAAGCCGTGGTGTATTTGCCAGAAAAAGATGCCGTGACACTCAAGAAGTTATACCAAGAAGCTGGTAGAACAAAGCTAGTGCCTGCTAATAGCTTTATGAAGCCTTTTTATGAAGATAATGTTGAGGTTCAGGGCAAAGTTGTTGGGGTTATAAGGAGAGAAGTATGAGCGACACACGAACAGTTGCAGACTTTTTTGCTGGAATTGGTTTAGTATCGCTAGGACTTGAACGCGCTGGCTGGAACACGGTCTATGCGTTAGATTATGACCAAGAAAAAGCCGACCAGTACGCAATAAACTTTGATGGCGACCACTATGTCATTAAAGATATAGCGAAGGAACGCGGTGATAATGTGCCGAACGTCCAACTGGCTCATGCGTCTTTTCCTTGTACTGATCTTTCAGTTGCTGGTGCGCGCCATGGTATTTACGAGGGTGAGTCATCGGCTTTTTGGCATTTTGTCCGTATTCTTTCTGAAATGCCTAACCTTAAAAATGAACTGCAACAAACCATCCCAAGCTCTAGCCGGGCGTTAG
>CALJPD010000010.1 GCA_937981355.1 uncultured Candidatus Saccharibacteria bacterium
AGCAAAAACAAGCAAAAACCCACGTCATGGGGCTTCCATGACGTGGGTTTGAGTGCGAGAGCAATGGTCGGGGTGACAAGACTTGAACTTGCGACCTCACGGCCCCCAGCCGTACGCGCTACCAGCTGCGCCACACCCCGACAACGTCTCTTATTATAGCACAATTGGTGGTATGCGCTCAAAATAACTACTCTGTTATTTTCACATTGTACAAGCTTATTATCTCATGCTGCAGGGCCCATATATGCTATACTAGAAAGGTTAATGAGTAATCGTGGGAGGCACCCAAGCCGCTTGCACCACAGAAAGGATACTATGGCAAAAAAAGCCGATCTGCTTGAAAAAGCAGCAGAGCTGAAACTCGATGTTTCAGAAAAAAATACCATTGCAGAGATTGAGGCGGCCATCGCTGCAGCAAACGACAAGGATGTCATTGCTCAGCGCGAAGCCACCGTTGCAAAGGCTGGTAAGCGTAGCCAAAAGGCTCTCGACGAGGCCGAAGCGAAGGCTGAGAAAGAAGCTCGCAAAGAGGCTGGCGATACAACGCCTCAGGGTGATGTCGATGCAGTTATCAAGAAAGGACCCGCACCGAAGGTTCGCCCGCTAATTGAGCGCCGCGGCAAGGCCTATCGTAAGCTAGCTGAGAAGGTTGAAAAAGATAAGGTGTACTCGCTAGACGAAGCACTCCAGCTTGCGACTGAGACCAATCCTGCTAAGTTTGATGCGAGTGTTGAGCTGCACGTTCGTCTTGGTGTTGATCCGCGTCAGGCCGATCAAAATATCCGCTCGACAGTTGTCTTGCCACATGGCACAGGCAAGACTGTTCGCATTGCTGTCTTTGCACCAGAAGCCGAGGTTGCAACTGCTACCAAGGCAGGGGCAGACATTGCTGGCGAGGAGGCTATCATCAAGCTGCTCGACAAAGGCACGTTAGACTTTGACGTTTTGATCGCCACCCCACAGTACATGCCAAAGCTTGGTAAATACGCCCGTCTGCTTGGGCCAAAGGGTTTGATGCCTAACCCAAAGAGCGGTACTGTAACAACTGACATTGCAACTGCCGTCACTGAGGCAAAAGCTGGTAAGGTGGAGTACCGCGTAGACAAGCAAGCCGCGATTCACCTCAGTATCGGCAAGGTAAGCTTTGGTACAGAGAAGCTCCGCGCTAACGCCAATGCCTTCTTCGCCAGCTTGCAAGCTCAAAAGCCAAGCTCACTCAAGGGTGTATATGTCAAATCCATCGCAGCTGCAACGACGATGGGACCTGGCATCAAGGTTGAACACAAACTCGATTAGTTAAGAGAAGAGTATAGCACTCGCTATATAATACTGCCAGTCGGGGAAGCTGGCAGTATTATTTATGTGCCTACCTATGCATGGTATGATGGAATGAGTGGTGATACTCTCATACTATTCATTCATCACCATAGTAACGGAGGTGCTATATGAAAAAATATGTCTATTCGCTCGTTGGTAGTGTTGGTTATTTTGAGCGATTTTTGCAGCCGCAGACACCAGAGCAGGTTGCACAAAAGGTGAGCCAGGCTATTGCTGACCCAACTGTCCTTGATGGCAACCGTTGCTTTAGTATCTGCGTGTGGGCCCTGCCAGATGGTATTGCCCATCCAAAGAATGTACCAAAGGATAGCTTGGCTGATGGCTACTATATGCAATGTGCTGGGTCGAATACCGGCATGACTATAGAAGTGCGCGTGCCAGATCCAGATAACCATGCAGCCTCGTACCCATATATTCACTATGTGATCGCTCGAGAGCCAGTAGCTGATAAAGAGCGATTCATTCCACTCACCTGGCAGCGCGATGGCGAACCATTTACGATACGTATTCATCCAGAAGAGGTATTTACGGGAGAACAAGCTAGGCGGATCTTTGCAGATTATATTACAAAGGGCAGTATACCGTCTGAATCCGTTTTGCGAAAGATTGATATATAGGGTGAGGGGTATTTTGCACTAATTATAGACAGGAGGTGATATGAAGCAATATCTAGATCTTCTTCGCGATATTCGTGATAACGGGACAACAAAGGATGATCGGACCGGGGTTGGTACACGGAGTGTCTTTGGTCGGCAAGTTCGTTATAACCTATCTCAAGGTTTTCCGGCTGTCACAACAAAGAAACTGTATTTTCGTAGCGTTGTGCATGAACTCTTGTGGTTTCTTCAGGGGAGTGGAAATATTGAATATTTGGCGCAGCACAATGTCCATATTTGGGACGAATGGCCCTTCAAGGCATATTGTCTGCACAATAATATACCGCTACCCGAAGCAAATTCTTCAGCATGGCAAACGCAACTGCATGAATTTATTCAGCGTATCGCGACCGATCATGATTTTGCAATGCGCTGGGGTAATCTTGGTCCGGTTTACGGTGTTCAATGGCGGAAATGGCCAGATGGCAAGGGTGGAAAGGTCGATCAGATTCAGAAGGCAATTGATACGATTATCCATCAACCGTCATCACGGAGAAATATTGTCAGTGCCTGGAACGTGGCTGAGATAGATGATATTGTCGCGATTGGCGGGTTACCACCATGTCACACGCTTTTTCAATTCAATGTGCGCTCAACGCCAACTGACGAAAAAGACATTCTCGACCTCCATCTCTATCAGCGTTCTGCTGATGCCTTTCTCGGAGTGCCTTTTAATATCGCCTCATACGCGCTCCTCCTTAGCATGGTTGCCCATGTGACACAGACCCAGCCAGGTGAGTTTATTCATACAATGGCAGATACCCACTTATACCTCAATCATCTTGATCAAGTTGAAGAACAACTTACTCGGCAGCCGCTTCCGCTACCAACACTGTGGCTCAATCCAGCAATTACCCGCATTGACAACTTCACCTTCGACGATATCCGACTCGATGGCTATCATTCTCATCCTGCAATCAAGGCACCAATTGCTGTATAATAGAGAACTATTACATTGGACGCAAAATACCCCATATACCTATTTATCAATCGTTTATTCGACTGTATTCTACAAAATCAAAGGCATATGTATTAGCACTATCGGCAGGGTGGTGTACTCGATGCACTTCGCGCCACTGTTCGCGGGCCAAATGAGGAAAGAATACATCAGCACGAGGAAACGTCGCATCAACCTCCGTTGCGTAAATGGTTGTAACATACGGCAATGCATAGCGATACAATTGCCCGCCACCAATAATCCAAGGTTGGTATCGACTCAAGGCTACCGCTGCTTCAAGTGATACCGCTGTTAGCACGCCGTGTACTTGCGTTGGAGTGCGCGATATGACAATATTTTCACGCTGAGGTAATGGCCTGGAGCCAATTGATTCAAATGTTGTGCGCCCCATGATAATACTGCCACCAGTCGTTAATTGTTTGAAGTGCGCAAGGTCAGCCGGAAGGCTTCGCCCCCAAGGCAGGACACCATCTACACCAATGCCACGTTGACGATCATATGCAACAACTATGGATAACGATTTTTTATATAACGTCATATTCGTATCATAGCATATTGCTTGTGTCGGCCAGCAAAAGCCGTATAATGAGACATATGCACCCAGTAACGCCAACCAGTATCTACAGCGATAGCGAAATCAAGACAGCCCTCCGCGCTGGACATATCATCTGTGACCCTGCGCCAACCCACATCAATGGCAGTAGTGTCGATGTGACACTCGGTTACTATTTTTATCACGCTGGCGGTAACGAACAAGACGACGAGCTATTTAATCCATTCGATCAAGCAGATGTCGAGCGCTACTTTGGTGAATACAAAATTGCGAAACCGTGGCACAGTGTGCGCAACCATATTGCGAGCCAGCCGATTGCTCAGCTCACGGCGCTTGCCAACATCCCAGACGACCATCCAGTGATCGTCTTGCGGCCAAATGAGCGCATCCTATCACACACTCATGAATTCATTGGCATCTTGCCGCCTGGCACGACCAGCATGCAAGCTCGCAGCACAACAGGACGGATTGGTATCTCGGCTTGCTACTGCGCAGGTTGGGGTGACCCTGGCTACATCAATCGCTGGACGATGGAGATTCATAACCTCAATGAGCGCGAGCATATTGTTTTGCCAGTTGGGTATCGCATTGCCCAGATTGTCTTTAGTGCGACTGGACCAGTGGAGACAGAGTACGCTCATGCGTCAGGGAACTACCAAACAATCACAAGTAACGACCTCGCTGCCATCAAGGCGGCCTGGCACCCACGCATGCTCCTGCCACGGGCTTATGCTTCGCCAATTGCAATGCCGGCCCCCGTTGAGGGTTTGGCGGAGGGGCTATATTAATGCTTAGTGCATCGTTTTTTCGTGACCGTGTAACTGCCAAGCGGTATAACGACGACAGCCAACGAGAGCACGGCAAAGGTTGTGCTTTTTGTACACTCATTCGCGACGGTGGCGCACAGGTCGTTGAGGCGCATCAACACTGTCTTGTTATCAAGAACCGCTATCCATATGATAATTGGGATAATTATGGCGTCATTGACCAACTAATGGTTATTCCGCGACGACACGTTGCGGCATTTCACGAACTTCTACCTGAAGAGCAGCAGGGTTGCCTTGCTGCAATAACAGAGTATGAGGCGAAGGGTTATTCATTCTATGGACGAGCACCAAGCGCACTAAGTAAGTCAATTGGCCATCAGCATACTCACCTCATCAAGATTGATGACAAGCAAAAGAACGTAATGATATATCTTCGCAAACCTTACTTCAGGATAATGCGCTAATGCCGAAGCAGCGAGGGAGCTACATTGTTATTGAAGGGATCGATGGCACGGGCAAATCCACCCAGATCGATCTCCTTGCGAAGCACTATCGAGCCCAAGGCCATTCAGTGACGGTTGTCGAGGAGCCAAGCAGCGATGACCCAGCCCAAACCACGCCAATTGCTCACTATCTCCGCACTGTTATCAAAAACGGCGATCTCCGTCGCGACCCAGAGATCAACCTTGCGCTGCTCAGCACTGCCCGACGCGAGCTATGGCAGCAGATCATCCAACCAGCACTAGAGCGTGGCGAGACCGTCCTTGCGTCGCGCAATTATTTTTCAACACTCGCATATCAGGGACATGGCGAAGGTCTGAGCCAAGAACATATCCGGTACGTTACTGCTTTATTTACCAGTCAGCGCTACCTTGCGCCGGATCATCTCATTATTCTTATGCTTAATAACGAACAGGAGCGTATGCATCGCATCCAGCAGCGAGGCCCACTCACGACGCCAGACACGTTCGAGTCACAAGGTAATGATTTCCAGCAGCGCGTCCATGCTGGCTATGGTATTCTCGCTAAAGATTACCAAGTGCCTATAATTCAGTGTATGAGCGATAGCAGCGCACATAAGTCGCCTCACGAGATACAACGTGAGATCCTCTCGATCATTAACGCAAGACTTCAGTGAAAAATACTCTATGGGGCTATTTTACATAGCAAAGTCTTTAGTATATAGCTTCTATCCTGCATGAGACCATTATGTCTGTATAGCACAAAGCGCTTCTGGAATTGTATGGTTACCTATTTTTATAATACAGAGAGACACACGCTTCAGCGGTCAACCCTTGTGATTTTTTGATAACTTTGCTACAGTTGTATGCACTGTGTCGAATCTAACGAGAGAGCGTACGGCCACTAGACCGACAAATAGCACTGCAGTGCACGAGACAAACGTGTACTTTGATAAAGATCGATACAATCTATACGAAAAAGCGCTTAATCTCACTGACATACCAGAATCTGAAACAAAGCAAATCGTGTCGGGCCTAAGCCTTATGCGAGACTTTGCTGGGGAGTTATTTGCAAAATATAGTAATCACAGTGCCTATACTGCATATTTACTCTGTGCAGCGGGCAACCGCGATGAGTTGCTTGATATCAATAATCTTGCTGCTCTCCGTCAAAGAATAGAGCAAGATCACGCTGGCAGCAACGATAAAAAAGCAGCAAGAGAAAAGTTTAATCAGATCGTATCAATCATGATGGACACGACACGACTGTCGAGCTCGTGGCAAAAATTCATGAACACACAAAAGGTTGAGACGGATCCAATTACTCAGAGCAAAGAATCACTCTACAGTGCCGTTAAAAGGGTAAGTAGACTTAAAAAATCCAAAGGGATGACAAATGACCAATCTCTATCTAGTGGTGCAGAAAATCAATATCTTACTGAAGAGAGCAGGCAAGACCAGCGCCTTGAAGCCGCGACACATGATCGTATGCAGGCCGAAATGACGATGAAACAACTTTGGCAGCAGCCAATGAATATGCTTGACCTCAATGACCTTTTGCGGACAGGGCATAATGTCGGACTGTCGACCATCTTTATGGAGTCGGTTAACACACTTAACATGCTTAATAATACGCGCTACGATACCCCCGAGGCCTATGAACTAGCCTACAAGAGCGAGGCATTACTTGCACCGCTATGTGAGATTATTGGCTTTGACGGGCTAGCAATGGAATTGCGGAGTAAAGTGATATGCCTCCAGCTGCGCAATACCGGCAGAGGGCATTTTGTGGATCTCGCCAAGCAGATACTATCAGAGCTTGGTGTATTGAGTGCTGCTAGTCCTGAAGAAACCATCACGGCCAAAGAGCGCAATCAAAACTATGGTACTATCGTCTACAGAATACTTGAGTCCGTAATTGGCGATATTGACAATAGCGCTGACTATAGTGTGGAACTGGTACTTGGTGGAGAGTCTGGTCATGATATTGTGATAGGCAATGGTAATATTATTGCTAATCTGCTACGATTGGTGTTTCGCTTGAAATCAGTAGGCTCTCTAGCACGCGGGCTTGCGGAGCAAGCAGAAAAAGCAGAGAAACAACATGAAGCAGAACGCCAAAAGATCCAAGACTCTACCCTTGCCACTAGTTCTCTGGAGGCATACAGTAAGAAGAGAATCGATCAGACAAATAAGGAAAGGAATGAAGATTGGAATCTCACTCGAGAATATATTCGAGATGAGATGTCACATATATACAACAAAAAGGTAGCAGATTCCTTGCTCAAGCTTATGGATATACATTTGGCTGAGCTCTATGAGGAATTCAATGGAATTACACCAAAGGAAGTATCTCTTCTCGACTATAAAAAGGAAGACAACTCGCTTGAGATACTTTTTGATCTTCTTGGTATGACACTAATCGCAAAAGACCGAGCAAGTCTAGTCGATATATTCTTTAAAATGGTCGATAATAGTAATGTTCTTCATCGCTCACAAGATGAACTCATCCAAGACAATCAGCTACCCGCTCGGGACGATGAAGGCTACGATGAGAACGGCTACTCCGTCACGCCACATGCCGCACCAAGCCGAGACGAGATACTCAAAGTCGAGGGACGTACAGAATTTATCAATTATATCAAAATAAAGTTTAAAGAACGCTATCTCAACATTGACCCCGAGCAATATATAGAATTCAAAGAAGAAAACAAAAAAGGCTTCCATGTCTCAAAGATAACGGGTCTCTACGAAGACCATGCATCGGGCATTCTACCCTTCGAAATTCAAGTTCTCACGGAAAAGGATCGGCAGTCGGCACGCTATGGCGAAGCTGCACACATCCTGTATAAGCTAAGTAAACAGCTTGGCTATCGGCTTGAACCAACTAAAAAACAGCTCGCAAGTATGAGTGCGCTCAATGGGCGGAAGAAAAACTTTGGCAAGAGAACAGTCAACAAAGCAAGCTACCGCCGCATTAAGAAAATAAACAGGACGATTAATGGTCTTCTTAATGCCAATTCTTCAGTTCTGTAGCAAAGCCTACTTACTTAAAGCCACCTCCACGCCTTGCATCCACCTACCATCATCTGCTATAATCTCTTCCAGACATTGCCAAAGACCGTAGCGGGCTGTTATGCACGACAAAGCAGCCGATAAGTATGCTACCGAGGGAATTTCGGATACGCCGTGGCCCTATGCCCCAGCGTTTTAGTACGAAACTCGATACTCGTCTTTGCAATAGCGCAGAGGCGATTTTTTGCGGCATATGTCGGACGTTAACAATGCGGTCGGATACAACAACAAACCAGTAATACTGCACTCCCTTTGGGCGCGTGCACGTATTACAACTCCAAAGAAAGGATTTTATCTTATGGCAATTTCCAAAGATAAAAAACAAGCTTTGGTGGCTGAAATGAGCGAGCTTCTCGCAGAGGCAAAGGGCACTGCCGTCGCGACCTACCAAGGGACAAGTGTGGCAGATCTGCAGGCGTTGCGCCGCGAAGCTCGCGAAGCTGGTGTTGTCATTAAGGTGGTGAAGAACCGTCTCGTGCGTGTTGCCTTTGCGCAGCATGACACCTACAAAGATACCGACACTTCGGCTCTGGCTGGGCAATTGCTCTATGCAATCTCGCCAGATGACGAGGTGATGGCAGCGAAGGTGTTGCACGAGTTTGCTAAGACACATCCAACACTTCAGTTAGTTGCTGGCTTTAGTGGCGAAGGCGAAGCTCTCAACACAGCCGATGTCACTGCACTAGCTGGCTTGCCAAGCAAAAACCAGCTGGTGGCCGAAGTGGTGGCACAGCTGCTCTCGCCAGTACACGACACTACCAACGCACTTTCGGGCAACCTCCATGCGTTGCTCGATGGCATCGAAGACGCCAAAGCAGCTACGTAACCAAGCGCAGCATTGTACTAACGTTTGCACTAGGCAGACAATAATTCGTGCGATAACTCTACCGCACATCATTGAAAGGAATCCATCATGGCAGATGTGAAAAAACTGGCCGAAGAACTGGTTGCTTTGACCGTTCTGGAAGTCAACGAACTCAAAAATGTCCTCAAGGACGAATACGGCATTGAGCCAGCCGCTGCTGCAGTCGCTGTCGCTGGCCCAGCCGCCGACGCTGGTGCTGCTGAAGACGAGCAGACCGAATTCACTGTCACCCTCAAAGAAGTTGGTGGCCAAAAGGTTGCTGTCATCAAGGCTGTTAAGGAACTCACTGGCCTTGGCCTGGGTGAGGCAAAAGCTTTGGTCGACAACGCACCAAGCCCAATCAAAGAAAAGGTCAGCAAAGACGACGCTGAAGCTGCCAAGAAGACCTTGGAAGAGGCTGGCGCTACCGTCGAACTGGCGTAATCACCCTACCGACCGCATTGATACCATCAGCACACCCGCTTGGGTGTGTTTTTGGTTAGGTTCAGAATGGAATCAGTACAAAAGGGTTAGAGCTAAAACGTAGTGCGAGGTAGCTAATTTACGAAAATTTGACAAGTCCTCCGTGTATTGATATATATATATATTAACCTTTTGCGACCGCAGAGGGTTTGCACCTCCGAGGAAGAGAGAATATCATGACTATCACTGCCATCATCCTGCTGATTATTGGGCCATTGCCGTGGTATGCTCTGCTGATTATTGTCGGTAGAGAACTGCGATGGCATGTTCAAGACAAGGAGAGGGCAGGAGCCCGTCTCTTCTGGATACTCTTCGCTGGTTACATTCTCGAGATCGAGATTCTCATCTTTGCTATTTGCCGCAGTTTGCATAGCAGCACAGGCGAGATGATCTTCTCTCTGACTGGTGGGACATTGACAATCATGGGTTTCCACATGATGGCATCAGTGTCCGCTGTTGATCACGTATTTGATAAGGCTATCGACATGTATGATAGTCTGCGCGGTTTCCCATCAGAGATAGAGATTAGTAGCCGATGACGAAAGGAGGTGCCCACGCACAGCAATCTGTTGAGCTCACTGCTCCGGATTGCTGTGCGTCATTCTAGGATTAGTGGCGCTCTAAGCATCGTACCATTTTTACAACGAACTATTGGCTACCCCTGTTATCGCTGTGGATAACCACCAAGCGCCTTGACAAGGCCCCACCCCATCGCTATATAATGGGTTGATAACTAAAAAACAGACAAGGAATTGCGAGAAAATATGTCTGAATTACCAGAGAAACAGGTGAAGCGATTACGATCGCTGATTCAAGAGGCAGAGACAAACCTGGCCGCTGCAAAGGAATTATTGATGAGTATTATTGGTGACGATGGCGAAGTTGTCGTACCAAGCAATAGTCGCGAAGAAGTTTCAGGTAAGATAGTCGAGGGAATCTTTGACGGGCAAGTGATGGTCGATGCTGATGGCAAGAATTATCCCGTGCCAGCCAATTACGCCAGTAAGTCTAAGCTTGTTGAGGGCGACAAGCTCAAGCTGACAATTGCCGACGATGGCGGCTTTATCTACAAACAAATCAAGCGAGTGGAGCGCAAGCAGATTATCGGCACGCTCACCCAACACGATGGCGCGTACTATGTGGAAGCACAGGGGAGAGAATACCGGATCCTGCTGGCAAGTGTGACATTCTTCCGGATTGAGATTGGCCATCAGGTCACTGTCATCATTCCTGAGGACAAACCCGACGCAACGTGGGCAGCAGTGGAAGCACCGTTATAAGGTTACTGCTATCAACAGCTTATATAACAGGGAACCGGGAACCCTCTTGCTTGCGCTTGGAGCTTTTTGATTCTATTGATTTATTTGCAATTACTCCTTCTGTATTTCGATCGCATCTCCACTCATTCTGCGGTATAATATAACAAATGAGCAGAGCACTATATCGGACGTATCGGAGTCGGTCGCTGGATGAGATTGTAGGGCAGTCGCATATCACGCGGATCTTGCAGCGGGCAATTGCCAGTGGGCGCATTGCCCATGCCTACCTCCTGACAGGGCCACGCGGGGTGGGTAAGACGTCGATCGCGCGCATCTTGGCGCACGAGATCAACGGCCTGCCATACACCGACGAGTCGACCCATCTTGATATTATCGAGATCGACGCAGCGAGCAATAACTCTGTGGAGGATATCCGTGATTTGCGCGACAAGGTGCAAATTGCACCAACCAGCAGTCCAAAAAAAATCTACATCATTGATGAAGTTCATATGCTCAGCAAGTCGGCCTTTAATGCCTTGCTCAAGACGCTAGAAGAGCCACCCGAGCACGTCGTCTTCATTCTTGCGACTACTGATGCCGACAAGCTCCCCGCGACGATTTTGAGCCGGGTGCAACGCTTCAATTTCCGAGCAATTAGTCCGCGTGATGCAGCCAAGCATTTGGCGTTTATTGCTGAGCAGGAGAAGATTGCCATTACATCCGATGCATTGGAGCTGATTGCCGAGCAAGGGAAGGGAAGCTTTCGAGATAGCATTAGTTTGCTCGATCAATTGCGCTCACTGAGCGATGAGACGATCGACCGCGCGATGGTTGCAGAAGTGCTGGGCCTTGCGCAGGATGAGCTGGTAGAGGCGCTGCTGGCTGCTTATGCCACGGCAGATATTGGCCGCGCCGCTCAACTGATCGATGAGGCTGAGGCGGCTGGCACACCAGCTGAACTTCTTGCCGAGCAGCTGCTTGGTATCGCGCGCCAGCGCGTTGTAGAGGACGCAGCACTGTTGCCATTACTCGATAAACTACTGGCTGTACCGCGAGCCGGTTGGCCGCGCATTGCACTGCTTACCGCTCTCGCAAGCCGAGCTACGCCACCAGCCACAGCACCTCATCGCCAGCCATCACCCACTACTGTCAGCGAGCCAGTTGCGCCATATACCCGCTCACCAGCTCCATCATCGCAAGCACCTCCTGTGGTTCCTTCTTCAGACCCTCCCCGTCAGGAGACAGATGGTGCGGCAGCAGCATCGGCTGGTCAGTCTGGTACTCGAAGTGCTTCCGCTACTGATCATACACCAGCCGAGCAATCAGCTTCTCCAGCGAACAACGAAACGTCCGCAGCAAGTTCCACACCAGTCGACTTCCCATGGGAGCAATTTCTCGATGCAGTAGGGGCGGTCGGGGCACGCACGTACCTCGCCAAGGCAGGGTATGTGTATGACGGCCAGATACTAACAATCTACGCTGGCAAAAAATTCGCCAAAATGCAGATCGATCGCGCCCTCCCCACACTCAGCGCAGCACTAAATCGCCTTGGCATTACTGCAGAGATCACTGTACTCGCGAGCAGTAAACCACCCAAAGATCGCCAAAAAGCCGCCATTCTTGCTATGATGGGGGGAGGAGAAGAAATTACTATCAATGGCTGACCAATCACCCCAACCAAAAGGCAAAGTACCACCGCAAAGCCTCGATGCTGAGATGAGTTTGCTTGGTGCGGTACTTATCAACGAAGAAGTTTTGGCCGATGCTAGCGAGCATGTCGGCGCAGAAGACTTTTATGACAAGCGCCACACAACGATCTTTGGGGCGATGATGCGCCTCTACGAGCGGCACAAGCCAGTCGACCTCCTTACCCTGACTGATGAATTACAAAAAAAAGACCAGCTTGCCGAGGTAGGTGGCTCGGCCTACCTGACCGAACTAACCAACTACGTCCCGACCGCAGCCCACGCCAGTAGCTATGCCGAGATTGTCGCCCAAAAAGCAGTGCGGCGACGCTTGATCAAAGCCAGTGCCGATATTAGCCAGCTCGGCTTCGACGAAAACACCACCACCCAAGAGCTGCTCGAAAAGGCCGAGGCAGAGCTCTTTAGTGTGTCTGACCAGTCACTCAAGCAAGACCTCGTAAGCCTAGAGAGTATTCTCACCGATAGCTTCGACCGTATTGAAGAGCTGCACCGCAACAAAGGACAGCTGCGCGGCATTCGCACGGGGTACCGTGACCTCGACACGATGACAGCTGGCCTACAGCGCTCCGACCTTATTATTATTGCAGCTCGCCCCGCCATGGGTAAGACGACACTAGTGACGAACCTTGCGTATAACGTCGCGACAATCGAGAAAAAACCCGTCCTCTTCTTTTCACTTGAGATGAGTAAGGAACAGCTCACCGACCGCATGCTCGCTGATGCTAGTGGTGTGGATAGCTGGAATATCCGCACTGGTAACCTCAGTGATGATGACTGGGCTAAGCTCTCTGAGGCAATGGGTGAGATGGCCGAAGCGCCAATCTTCATCGATGACACGCCAGGTCTGAGCGTCCTTGAGATGCGTACCAAGGCACGGCGCGCCATGCACGACCAGCAGCTTGGGCTGGTGATCGTTGACTACCTGCAGCTGATGCAGGCCAACGGTAACCACAATGGCAACCGCGTCCAAGAGGTGAGTGAGATATCGCGCGGGCTGAAGCTCATTGCCCGCGAGCTTAATGTACCGGTCATCGCCCTAAGCCAGCTGAGCCGCTCGGTGGAGTCGCGCACGCCGCCGGTGCCACAATTAGCCGACCTGCGTGAATCGGGCTCGATTGAGCAAGACGCCGATATTGTCTCCTTTATCTACCGGCCTGGCTACTACGAGCCAGACAATCCTGAGTTCCAAAATATTACCGACCTCATCATCGCTAAGCACCGCAACGGCCCAGTGGGCAAAATCCAACTCTACTTCCACCCCGAGCGACTACGCTTTATGAGCCTCGACAGGCGACATGATTGATGCTATGCTATAGTTACTAAGCATAGGAGAACCACAGCAATGGCAGCCCACACCACATCACTACGCGCGCAACACACCAAAGAGCCGTCTTCGTCCTCACCGTCCTGTCCGCCGCTAGTCCGTTATGCAATGATCTGCGGAGCACTTGGTCTCCTTGGTACTGCCGGGTGGCTGATCTATCTTGGCTGGATGTTCGCAGTTTTTCTCTTCACACCATATTTTTTGTTACATATTAGCTTAATAACTCTTTTCTGGTGGCTTAGTGTTGCGCTTATTATCGAAGGAGTTGCAATTATTCGTACATACACCAGCCATGGCAACCAGCGTTATCGCGAAGAAGGATTTTGGCTCGCCTCGGCACTGCTCTTTCCACTACTGATAGCAAGTGAAGCGGTCTATAATGCCCTGTCTGTGCAGCAAATTCATGTGTTTTCGTCAAGCCCACAGTTGTGCCTTTTCGGTATTATGGTAACCACCCTAAGTGCTGTATGTATGTGGTATTCGATGGGATACTCAGCACTAATACACAGCAAAGCTGCGCGAAAAAGACTTCTAGGTTTTTAGACGTACCACATTAGCAATTATTGCACATATATAGCGAGGAGAATACTATGACGGCTCAAACACAAACCACCCCAGTGCAAGCGATCCAGCTCAAGCATCCTCCACTGGGGCAGCGCAGAATCATCGAGCACCTACGCTTCATGAGCCTCGACAGGCGGCATAATTAATGCTATGCTTAGTTATGACACATAGGAGGACCGTTGCAATGACAGGCCACACCACATCATCACGCATACAATCTACTAAAGAATCACCCTCTTCCTCATCATCCTGCCCACCACTGGTTCGCTGTGCGATGATCTGTGGAGCACTCGGTCTCCTTGGCACTGCTGGGTGGCTCATCTATCTTGGCTGGGTAGTAGCAGTCTCTGCCATTGGGCCGTTCGCATTCTTGATTTGGATAGAATATGTTGTTGTAGGCTTATTCTGGATACTCGGGATTGTCCTCATTATTGAGGCAATTGCGCTGATCCATACTTACACCCGTCGCTCGGGGCAGCGTTACCACGAAGAAGGGTTTGGGTTAGGTGTTACACTACTCTATCCACTGCTCGCGGGTGTCGAGATAGGGTACAATGCACTCATACATAGTCAATCACAACAGGATATCATGGCATTCGCCAATCCTCTAGCGGTACTGATGGGTATTATCATGATCACGCTCGGCGCAATATACCTGTGGTATCAGTTGGGACGGTCAGCATCAATGCGGCAACTGCAAAGCAGGGCTCTGTTATAACCCCTCAAGACTAGCTAACTGTCAATACCCGTAGTACTCGGCGCAAGTGGCCTGACTATCACGTTACAGGTCCCTCGGCTTCTGGTGCAGCCAGGCGGCGAGCAGCTTGGATAACAGCTGCTCGCCGCCTGGCTTGCTCTTCTTTGGATAGTGGTCCACATAGCATGCGCGCGACTTGAGGAACAGTCGACCACCAGCCTGCGATCGAGAGTATGAACATCATCAGTTGTGCGGCATCAATGTCTTTGGTGACTACTCCCGCCTTCTGACCTTCAAGGACAGCGGCAGTTTTATCGTGGTAGAACGTCCTGCGCAGGTCTTCGTCTGGTACTTCATTGTCAAACACCAACGCCTCCCAACGGAGAAGACGGATGAGCTCAGGTCGCTCGCAATGGTAGTCATAGACACGCCCTGCGTAGTCGCCAATATCTTCCGTTGCGAATGAGGTAGCTGGAACCGCCTGAGCGACCGTCGCTAGTTCATCGCGAAGTATGGTCGCGAATAACGTACGTTTGCCACCGAAGTAGTTGTATACACGTTCTTTGTTGACACCAGCCTTTTTCGCGATGTGCTCGACTGTGGTGCCATCAGGGCCGTACTGCGCAAACTCAGCCGTCGCAGCTTCCTTAATCTTACGTTTGGTGCCTTCTGTATCCCAAGCCACGAGAATCCTCACTTTCATCTCCAACGTTGCGGTTGCATCTTCTTATTTATTATACTACACTAGTTCCAACGATAACGTTGGAAAGGAGCGTCAGCATGACCGAACAGCAACCTCATCATGGAGACCGCATTGCGGTAGCCCAACAGGGAAGCGGTGGTTCTCCTGTAGCAATCTATCCAGGTACTGGAGGTGCTGTCTCCGTCCTGGTTATCGCCGCACTATTTGTTTTAACTCAGTTGTATGCGGCTATTCCGTTGCTTGGCCCAGTCGGAGTCTCGATGGGCGCTGATGCAACCTTCGCACTATCAACGTGCTTCAGCGTGACCTATGCTGTTGGGTTCCTGGTGTGGGGGCCTATCTCGGATCGCTATGGACGCAAGAAGGTGATGACGGCGTCGATTGGTGTGCTTGCAGTGGCAACACTCCTGTGCTCAGGAGCTTCGTCGCTGCCGATGCTAGCCGGGCTACGGGCGCTCCAGGGAGCAGCTGCGTCTGGGTTTGCGCCGGTGGCATTGGCGTATTTAACAGAAGCTGTTGCTCCTCAGAGGAGGGCAAGAGCAATCGGTGCGATGTCGGCTGCATTCTTGGTGGCAGGAATTTTTGGGCAGGTGCTGGCATCAACAATTGCCCTACGCGCAAGTTGGTCGTGGTTCTTCGTTGCATGCGGCGTCGTTCTAGCAATTATCTTTACGATCATCCTTTTTTCTGTCGCAGAAGTTCCCAACCACAGTCCATCAATGACGTTGCTGCAACAGTTCGGCAATCTCGTCGTGCTTCTGTTTCGGCCGGCGATCGTCTTGCTTGGCATCGCCCATATTACGCTGCTGTTATCGTTTGTGGCATTATACACCGGCATTGGTCACCATCTCGAAGATCTTCATGTTGCCGCGTCAAACATCATTCTCATTCGTCTAGCGGCACTTCCGGCGATGTTGTTCATTAGCCTCGGGGCAGGCGCTCTGGCCAAGCGCATCGGTGCAATTCGAGTTGCACAGGTGGGCTTTGGCTTAGCTGCAGTCGGCATGTTGGGAGAGACGTTCACGGCTCAGACTATTTTTGGCGTCGTCGCGTCCAGTATTGTCTACGTCTCGGGTGTTGCGCTGTCTATTCCCTCGATGATCATGCTGTACGGCGAGACTGCAGCGCCGCACCGGGGAAGCGGTATGGCGATCAATGGTTTTGTTCTGTTCATCGGTGCAAGCATCGGCGCACTGGTTGGTAAGGCAATCGGAGGGTTTGGTACTCTGACGCTCACATTAGTTGCCCTGCTGGTTATCGCAGCAAGTTCGCTCCTTACGCTTGGAACCATCCTGCGAAAGGACTCGTCATCATGAAAACCATTCTTGTTCTCGGGGCTACAGGGCGGACTGGCCATCTTGTCTGTAAGCATCGGCCAGATAACGCTACGGTGTATGCCGGATTGCGTCAGGCGAGTTATGTCGAAGGACAGCGATCATTGCCAGATGGCGCTGATGCCCCGCGGGTTGTCGATATCGACGACCACACAAGCTTGTCGACCGCGCTAGAGGGCGTTGACGTGGTGGTTAATGCGATTCGCCTGCGAGAGGATATTGCTGCGTCAGCACTAGTCGAACTCCATCAGTCTATTGTTGCCGCGCGCGATACAAGCCGAGCGCTCTCTATCGTCCATGTTGGTGGTGCAGGAGCTCTGCATATGGATGATGGGCGACGATTCTGGGAGACGCCAGGCTTCCCGGCTATCACCTTACCACGGGGAATCGGCCACGCGCATTTGCGTGATTATCTGGAACAGCATGAGCAGCCGTGCCAATGGGTATACCTTATCCCGCCGCCTCGGTATATACCGGATGGCCCGTACCAGGGACGATACAACAGAATACCTGCAGGAGATCGTGAGCAGACCTTCTTAACTGATGGTATTAGTTATGAAGACTTCGCCGCTGCGCTGGTTGATGCGGTGCGCGAGGAGTGGCACGGGGTGTGGCTGATTGGAGGGTAGAGGGATTTTACACTGCGCCTGCTGACGCCGCGAGGCGCTCCACCATAACCTTCCACCTAAACCAATCTCACTACCTATACATGGACGGGCAACCCATAAAAACAAGAAACCTGCTATAATATAGCCATACACTCTAGCACGACGAAGAAGAAGGTATCTATGGCCATATCTCAGACAACAACCGCGGCAGCTCAGACGATTCAAGCCACGCCGCGCAGAATCATTGAGCGCCTCTCTATCATTTTTGTCTGCTGCGGTGTTATCTTTAGTGGCATCTTTTTCGCGTTTGTTGAAGCGATGGCTATTTACAGCATGTCAACTGGCTTTGAGAGGACAGAGCCACATGAGTATATCGCTATGCTTATCATGCTTGCCTATACGATTAATCTTACTAGTCAAGCTGTCTATGTCATTATTCGCACGCTGCGTTCAGCGATTGCGCCATATCGTCAGCAAGCAGCAGCGTTTGTGGCCATTCTTGGTTATTTTGTCGCATTAGCGGCTGTATATCTTTATCACCACTATTTTGTTCAAGATGGATTCGGTCCACACACTTTTCCCCAGACGACGGCTGGTGCTGCTCTTGGCCTGGCTATCTCTGGTCTTGGCTCACTTTATCTGTGGTACGTATTACTGCGAACGCGCAAAGGGTAGGCGGTTCGCTCTTGAGCACCCCCGCAAACTCGGGTATAATAGGGCAATATGGCAAAGCAAGTTGTCGACTACCATTTGTACCGCTGGCGGTATGGCCTTGGCTATGGCTTTGTCGTGGTGGCAATTATTGCGGCAGTTGTGCTGGCGGGGCTGTTTATCCCTGGTGAGTTGCGGCAAGGTGAGCTCGATAGCGCGCTGCAAAGCAGCCAATTATCCTTCCAGAATCTTACCCCCGCTATGGTTATCAATGCGCCGTATCATGGCTTGCAAAAATTAAGCTTTGCAGTGCTCGGCGTGGCACCACTGTCGGTGAAGCTGCCATCTATGGCGATTGCTTTGATGACAGCGCTTGGACTACTTCTTCTATTTCGCTCCTGGTTTTCCCGGAACATTGCGCTTATTACAACGATCCTCGTGACGATGACGGCGCAGTTTCTCTTCTTGGCGCAAGATGGCACGCCAGCTATACTCTTTAGCTGCCTCACTGTGTGGCTGCTCTATGCCGCAACGCGCGCCATTCGGACGAAGAAGTTTCTCTCCACTCTCTGGAAAGTGACGGCCTGTGTACTGGCGGCACTCCTGCTGTATGCGCCACTTGGTATCTATGTCGTTGTTGCGCTTGGGATTCTGGGGGTATCTCATCCACACGCTCGTTATACAATTCTACGCGTGCAGCGCAGCCGCCTTGCTCTGGCAGCTGTCATTGGTCTCGTGGCGATGCTGCCACTTATCTACGCAAGCATCACCAACCATGATGTACTCAAGCAGCTCTTTGGCTTGCCGCTCGAATCGATCAATGTGGGAGCAAATCTTCGCCACCTTGGCACGACGCTCTTTGGGCTCTTTGCGTCAAACAAATCGTATCTCGTGCAGCCATTGTATTCGGTCGGTATGATCTTGATTATGCTGATTGGTCTTGCCTCGCTCCTGAGCCACTACTATACAGCACGCAGCTATGCAGCGCTCCTGGTGGGATTGCCGTTACTGGGCGTGGTGATTAGTAATCCACAGCTGGTGACCTCACTCTTTCCGGTGGTGGCGATCATCATTGCATTTGGCGTGGCGTGGCTGATTAACCACTGGTACCAGATGTTTCCACGCAACCCATATGCCCGGGTGGCTGGGTTACTCCCTATGACGCTCTTGATTGGCGGGCTTACCCTTACTGGTATTGGGCGCTATGCCGAGACGTATCGCTATAATCCAGATGTTCTTGCTCACTACTCGAGCGACGTCAAGCTTCTCAACGACCAACTCCAGGGTGACAATGTGCGCGTCGATCGCCCTATGACGCTTGCCGTGACTGAGACGGAGCGACCAATGTATGAAATGATTGCCCGCTATAACGACCGATTGCGCGTTGTTACCACTGTGCCCGAGCAGCAAACCGTCTTTACCGCAACGCGCGCTTACCGCCAGCAACATCGCGACCTAACGCGCCCAGCGCATATCATCACCAACGCGCGTGCACACGACAGCAACCGGTTTTATCAGTACGAGCCACTTTAATAAGGTACACCTCTTCATCCTTGTGGTGTAATAACCGCAATGCAAAGTACACGATGATAGCCTTTATTGAGTAGATACGTTAGTTGGTGTAATAATTCTTTTCAGGATACTGACACAGAAATAGAGAAGGAGAACTATTATGGCCAGAGAGACCATGGAAGCAGTAGCGATCTACATTCGTCAGTGTGCAGATAGAGAAGTAGGCCTCGCAGAGCTGGCGCAGAAGTTCCATTATAGCCCTTCCCATCTATCCAGAACCTTCAAGAAAAAGATGGGCTTTTCTATCAAACAATACCAAGAAGCTCTTAAGATAGAAAAAGGGATTCAGGAGATTATAGAAGGTCGGCAAAACGTGACTGAGACGTCTCTGGAAGCTGGTTATGATAGTCTGGGTAGCTTTTCTAACACCTTTAAGCGCCATACAGGGCTATCACCGAAAAGATATTACCAAGAATCAACCAAGGCTTATGATTGTATGATCAAGCAGCTAGAAGAGAAAGGTACACTCTTACATCAAGATCCTCACTATCGAAGTAGCAACCGCCTGGTAGTAGAGCTTCTTTATCCTGCTGATTATGAGCCTCGTATTAGCTGCATCGGGCTTTTTAAGACTCGTATGCCAAAAGAAGCGCCAGTTGTTGGAGTGGCGCTAAGTCAGGAGAGGCGATTTACTTTTGCTAATGTGCCTAATGGCCAGTACTATCTTTTGGCTTGTGAATTACTGGAGGATTTACGCCTGACTAAAAATTATGTCTTGAAACATAACTTTCGCTGGGGCAGTGATGAGCCTCTCACTTTCACAGGAGATAGCGTCTGTCAGGAGAAAATCCTCATGCGTAGGCCCTTGCCGAGTGATCCACCTATCACAATTAATCTTCCGGTTTTTGTCATGCGCTCCCTTGCCACACAAGCGCAATTGAGAATAAGAAATTTTTTATCATAGTTGATAAACTACTGGTAGGAATGCATTCTCAAACGTAAATATCGGAGGAACAACAATGAGATTAGGAGTATTTTTGAGTTTTAATGGTCAGGCTGAAGAAGCCTTTCGCTTTTATGCAGACCTTTTTCAGACAGAGATAAAGGGGATTGCTCGAGCCAGCGATATGATGGATCCAGCGAGTCTTCCAGTAGAAAAGCGAAATAAAATTGCCTGGATTGCTTTGGATATTGAGAATCTGACTCTCAACGGGGAGGATGTTAGTGTCTTCAATGATCTATCTATTTCTCGTAACCATCAGCCCAACCAATGGTTGGTTATATATCCAGACAGTCGAGAAGAAGCGGATAAATTCTTCGCTCAGCTTGCAGAAGGAGGCCAAATTCTCTATGCCCTCGAGAAGCAACCTTTTGCGGAGTTTTATGGCCGTGTGATTGACCGTTTTGGTATTGGCTGGGATGTGATGCTAAAGTAAGGGAGAGTGATGACATATAGCGAACCCTTAGCCCAACAGATTCGTACCATTCTAGCACATGCACTTTCGCCTCATATCTTCGAGGAAGAAGTAGTAGAAAAGAAGATGTTTGGCGGCTTAGCCTTTATGGTCCGTGGGAAGATAGCAGTCACGGTCAGTTCACGAGGTCAAGATCTTGTCATGGTGCGAATTGGCAAAGAAATGGAAAAGCAGATTTTACCCAGAAAAGGTGCTCGTGTCACATTGATGAAGGGTCGACTTTATCATGGCTACATTGATCTCGATACAGAAGGGCAACGAGAGCTGTCTTACTGGATTGACCTAGCACTCGCGTATAATCAGGAGCTTACTTAGTAGTAACCGAAATTCTTCAGGATGTTTGATACAGCCGCACCCATTGCTCGGGCTGGAGTTCTGATGGCTTACGCTCAGGGTTGATGCCAAGCTGGGCTCGCGGCAGGGCAGCAAAGCGCCGCGGCTTGGCGTAGTGCGTCGCCACAAACTGGCTGTACGCTGCCTGTTGATCGCGGGGCAGCCAGGGCTCGGTGCGCGGCAAGAGCTCAAGCAATACTGTATCGACGGCGGGTGGCGGTGTGAAATCTGTCCGGCGCAAGCGGTAGCGGATCCGCGCCTGCCACCACGGTGCCAGCTGAGCACCCAGTGCCGCCGTAAAGTGACGGTCGCTCGGCACAAGCTTCGACGCAAATTGACGCTGAACGATAAGATAGATCGCCTGTGGTGGGGTGGAAGTAGTGGTGAGCATCCGCACAATATCGGCACTGAGCGCAAAGGGGATATTGGCAAATACTTTATATGGCTCAGCAGGAAGGGTAAGCTGGCGAATATCGGCCGCGATGATGCGGACATGTGGCACGGCTGCGGTATGCCTGCGCAGAGCATCGAGCGCACGTGGCTCATTCTCGACTGCTACCACCTGTTGGCAGCGCCGCGCTAAGGCGCTTGTAATGACGCCGCTACCTGCCCCGAGGTCATAAACCGTATCGCGCTGGCGGATAGTACTGTGACCCAGTAAGATAGCCGCCACGCGGGGGCTACGCAAAAAATGTTGGCCATGGCTAGCAACACGTCGTTTCATACTGCTAGTGTAGCAAACAAGCCTATGCGTCGTAAACGCACATAATCTCGCCTCGGCCTATTCCGTCAGCAAGCACAAGCGTGTATACTAGAAGCAATGGATACGAATGGTGGGATGACGATACGCTACCGGCAAGCGGCCTATTATACTGTGCTAGCACAGCGTGCACTCTGGCGCACACTGCCAGCTGGCCAGCTACTACAGCCAAGCGATATAAAGCAGCTTTACTCGGATGAGCTTCGGGCAGCGCTTGCGGCAGACTTCGCGCTAAGCTTTAGCTTGGCTCAGATTGCGGAGTATGCTCAGTCGGGTGGCGCAGCGCCGCTCATTATTACCGATCGCGAGCGATGGGCGGCAGCACGCGCTCATGCGCTCGTCTATGATATGTTACAACCTGGCTGCGATATTGCTCGCTCGCAAGCGGGGATTGATGCGCTCTGTACGTTAACACACGACCCGCAAACCTCATTGTCTAACGCAATACATCTCTGTGACGCTCGTCTTGGTGGCGCACTCGCTCAGGCAAGCGGCAGAGTACTTGGCCAGCCAGAGCAAATGATCTACTGCTTGATCGATAGCGCGGCCACCCAAGACGATACACCGTGGCACCTTACCAAATTGCTGAGTCCAGCAGCTGATGGCACGATTGTTCCTATCATCCAGCTACGGCCCAAGACACTGCTCGCCACGCTTTCCACCTACGAGCTGCTTGCGCTTTTCATTGGCTATGGGTATGAGCCGCGAATCGTTGACTGCACCACAGCCGACCCACGCCAGCCAGATGCAGACTACACTGCTGCGCTCGCGTGGGCAACTGAGCGCACTGCTGCTTTGCGCCAGCCATCCCAACCGCGCCCACACAAAGCCCGCCGACCACTGGTGATAGTGCGTACTCCAGAGCAGTTTGAAGCGCTACTAGATAACCACGAAGCACAAGAGAGTTCTCCTACTCCAGCCGAGCATGATACTAGTGACGCTCAGCCATCAAGCATTACCCGGGCACAGGCAGCACTTGCTCACCGCAAAGCAGATGGTGCTGACTTGGGCCAGGCAGGCACGCAGGCATGGCTTGCTCAGGTGCTTGCGTGGTGTGAGCCAGAGAATCTGTTTGATGCAGCAGGCAATCTCACGTTTGCCGAGACGAAGGCTCTGCCGCATACGGCTGCAGCTCATACCGATAATGACTCCTCCTCAGGTGCAGCTCAGCTCACCGCTACGCAGCCCGTCCTGTCGGCCACGCGACTACGCCGGCCGGCTATTGAGCCCTATGCGGTCGTCGCGACGCCACCTGGCACGCAGCGCAGCAATACGCTTTCTCGTGTTGGTTCTTATCTGGCCGATCTTGCCAAGGATGCGGCGTCAGATAATTTCCGGCTTTTTATAAGTCCGTCGCTGCAGAGCGGTACGCTCGCTCAGCGGTTTGCGTCAAGCCCGCGAGCCTGGCAGTGGGGCAGTCAGCCAAGCATAGCACCACACGCGTCAGACAGCTACATAATGAGCTACCCAGCAGAGAATACACTGCGCGGTATGCAGCTTGGCTATCTGGAGCAGGGGAAGCAAAGCGTCTTCGTTGGAGCGTCCCTACACGAGGACATGAGCGCGGCAAGTCGCTCGTATACCGCAGCTCTGTCGAGCCAGCCAAGCAGCGCATCGCTACCGAGCCTTAACACCATCCTCTCGCATCAGAGTGCCGAGCAGATAACCAATGCGCTTGATCAGCGAGATGCCCCCACAACGGTCTACTTCCCAGCCGATAGCAACTGCGCAGTGGTGGCCCTCGATATGATGCTGTCGAGCACGCAGGCGATCAATATATTGCATGCCAGCAATACCACGCAGCCTACCTGGCTCACCACCAAGGCGGCGCGAGCTCAGATGCACGCAGGTCTTGCTACGTGGAACTTCGCCAGCCACGCCAGTCCAGATATCGTGCTTGCTGCGTGTGGCGACGTTGCTACCACAGAGGTATTGGCCGCTATTGAGCTTATCAATCAGTCTTGCCCGGCTGCCCGGGTGCGCTGTGTCAATATCTCGAGCCTCACGCCGCGTGGCTTTGGCACGCTCACTCAGCCCGTCTCGCAGCGAACGCTCGCCCGTACCTTGACGACAACCAAACTGGTGATTATCGCCTACCCGGGCGAAGAACGCTCTCTTGCGGCAACGCTCTTTGCTTATGGGGTCGATGGTCGGCAGTTTGATATCCACAGCTTTGGCCTGACACCGCGCGGTGACACGCTCATGACGAGCCTCATTAGCCAGCAGGCTAGCCGCTATGATCTTGCTATTGCCGCCGCAACGTGCCTTAGTGCAACAGGCATTATCTCCCCAGACGATGCCCAGCGTCTCACGGGGCATTGCCAGGCAGCGATTGAGCAGTGCCTCGCCCACGCACGCGAGCACCACACCGACCACCCTATGGTTACCACCTGGCAGTGGCAGCAAGGCAAATAGAGAAGCTCCACACAACACCCATCGACGCCGCCATCACCTCGCGACAAATGGTATAATAGACTACAATGAGAAAACCAAAGTTAGCGACAATCCAGCTCGAAAAGATCGTTGGTGGTGGGCAAGCCCTCGGCACACTTGACGATGGCCGCAAAGCCTTCGTCTGGGGTGGGCTACCGGGTGAGATTGTCACTATCCGTATCACCAAGAAGAAGTCGCACTTTGTCGAAGGAGTGGTGACTGAGGTGCTGACTGCTTCGCCCGAGCGCATCACCCCGCGCGACCCCGAGAGCTACCTCAGCACCAGCCCATGGCAAATTATGCCGCTAGCGAGCGAGCAGCATTATAAGGCAGCGCTGATCGAGGAGGCCTTTGAGTTGCACGATATTGTTTTGCCAGAGCCAATTGACGTTTTTTGCGATAATATACCCTATGGCTACCGTAATAAAGTTGAGCTGAGTTGGTATAGCGACAGGGCAGAGGATGGCACCGAGACGCTCGACCTCGCGTTCTTTCGGCGGGGGAGCAAGGGTAAGATTGTCGTTGATGGGACGAGCCTTGCACGGCCAGAGATCAACCAGCTGGCCCGGCAGGTGCGCGACCTGCTGCGCACCAAGCAGGTGACGGCGCGCCAGCTCAAGACACTCCTCATCCGCTGCGACCAAGCCGGCCACTGCGCGTGGCAGCTCTATACCAAAGACCGCCTAGGCGATGTTATCAGCCCAGACGAAGCCGCCACTTTGTCAGCCCAGGGCGGCGAGATTATCTACTCCGACCCCCGCTCGCCAGCCAGTCGCATCACCGAGCGCCTGGCATACTTTGGCGATCCTGTATTACAGGATACCATTCTTGGCGTGCCGTTTCGCTACGCCACCGAAGGGTTCTTCCAAGTTAATCTGCCGGTCTATGAGCAAGCCCTGCGCGATATGCAACGGTTCGTCCAGGTGCAGGATGACACGTCCCAGCCTACGCTCGACCTCTATGCCGGGGTGGGGACGATTGGCCTGACGATTGGCAGTGATAACGTCACGCTAGTAGAGATCAACGCCGATGCGGTGCGCGAGATGCAGCGTAATATCCGCCAGCTAGGCCGCACGAGCCAGACCAAGGCCGTTCTCGCGCCCAGCGAGCAAGCGCTGGAGTATATTACTAGTGATGCGCTTATCATCCTCGATCCACCACGCGCCGGCCTTCACGCTGATGTTATTACCAAACTCCTCGCCACTCAGCCGCAGCGCATCCTCTACCTCAGTTGCAACCCCGTCACTCAAGCACGCGACGTGGCGCTTCTTGCCACGCACTACCGCATTGCCTATCACCGAGGCTACAACTTTTTCCCTCGCACGCCGCACAGCGAGCATTTGGTGGTGCTTGACCGGCTTACGTAGATAAAATTGTGCATACTTATTGACACGCTCGCCATATATTGATATATATATTAGCTTTTGAGTTATCCTGCTCAGAAGCTTCCATGACAAGCAGAGAGGTTGTGAGCAAAATGGCTCAGCTGATCCCTGTAGCAGTCCTCCGTGAATACCAGATGGATGAGGAGAACTATCTGAGGAGCCAGATGGCCTACCGAGCTAAGCGAATCGCAAGCTTCAAAGAGCGGGACATCCCGCATATCGTCGAGCGATTTACCAGCGAAGTAAGAGATCGCGATGTGCGAGATCGTGTGCTATGTCTCTATATTCTTGAAGATTTAAGTATCATCAAGGATAGTGACAGCTGCACACAGGCTTTACGCCACGCGCTACAGCAAGTCGACTCACGTGTCACTGATGTCTATATTGGCTCCAACCGAGCATACGGGACATCCTATGACGCAGACTTTCGGACATGCAACATTTTTGTTGCCTTCGGATCAGGAGAGGAGGAGTCTGCAGGCTAACGAAGCCTCGCGGCGAACCTCTGACTCGCCTTTTTGCTTGTCATGTTCGCCCTGTAAGGGGCATTTGGTGTTTTTCTGTCGATAGTGAGCACACCTTTGAATTATCTTATTACGCAATTATTGCCTTACATCGCGGGCCAAGAACAGGAGCGACAGTGTTGGATTAGACGCCCGCATGCTAATAGGCTATAGTAAGTTTTATGCGACGCTCTACCCGAAGAAAGATTATTATCGTTGGAGTTCTCCTTATGACGTACAGTGCTATTACGTACGGGCTTCCCTATCTGCTTTTGGATGCACCGTTCGCACGGGTTAATGCAACTGAGACGCTCAAGGAGCGCTTTTCTCGCGAGTATACGCAATCGCTCGATGTCAAATATAGCAAAGGGTCGCCTCAGCTCAGCCGCGAAAGCCCAAGTGGCACAGTGCTTGGCTACGTCACAGACACGAAGACACGCCAGAAGCTGCTCCAGGCTCAGCCTTTTATTGATTGCTCTGGTGGCTGCTCGTCGTGGCAGCCGTATAGTGAGTATGGTAAGATATCGCCACTGCTTAGTATCGAGCAAAATTCATCACCCGACTCGCGCAACATTCTTCGCACGGCAACAGGAGAGGGAGGTCAGTGTGTTGCTCGCTACCATCCAGAGTCGCACGGTGATATATTCTGCTTGTCGCCTTCGACAGGGGCGTTTGCGTACGGGTATGATGGTGCATCGTAGGGGCGTGACACCCTGATTTCTATCAACTCCCGCCTCACTCTCTATATTGGGGGGACTACGATAACGTGTCCTAATCAGCTATTGAGCTCTTTGTGGCATGCGTAAGTGATCCTATCGCTCAAGTTGTTGATTGTCTGCCGATCGGCAACACCCATTACCTCTTGCAGCCATTCCCAACCTTTTATGTCGGGTGCATAATCGCCCATCGTAAGCTCGTCAATTGCCCGTGTAAGATTAAACCATTCTTTCGCGGTAAAGGTGATGGTGACGGGCTTGTCGTAGTCGTATTTTTTACCTGAACTCGATGTTGAGTCAGTGGATGACATATAAACTCCTTTGTGGTATTAGTGCTACACTAAACATATCTCGAGTTGCATTTTAAATCAAGTATCGTCGGTGTAGGCAAGTGAATTGACAATATACTGAGACATTGCATGGCATCGATGAACACCGATAGGAGTTCCTTCCTGACTTCTACCGTGCCAGGTGGAGTAAATCCTGCGTTAGCAAATGCCGCCAGGAGTTCGTTGTTGGACAGTAGACGGTACAGCGAGTCACAAGAGACTACCCGTGTTGTGCCCATTTTGTCTATAAAGTAAGTATAATTTACTGCTTTGTATTTTGCGCTACTCAACACGGGATGGCATTGCAAAGCGCCGGCTCACACGCCACGCCCACCACCATTGCAGCATGGCTACTGGAACAATAATGGCAATGCCGGGCCAGAGCAGGAGTAGGTTTGGTGGGGTGAAATCGAAGAACTGGCGGAGCGGGCCAACACCAAAACTCACTACTGTTACAAACAATACAGCAAGCATATACAGCATGTGCGCAAGATGAGCTCGCTTATCGAGCTGGATGCCAAGCATGCGGCCAGCCAAAAATACCAGATACACGCCGTAGAAGGTTGCTACCAGCACTGTCATCGTTGCCACTTCGCCAAGGCGATCTGGGTAGAGTGTGCGGCCAAGCCAATACACACTAGCAACCGTTACTCCCGTGAGCACTGCAATTGGTGCCACTGCTAGCAGGGTGTCGCGCCAGAAGCGCCGGGGGTCAATCCGGTGCCGCGGTGAGGGCGGGAAGAGCGTCCACATAATGGTCGGCATTGTCACGAGGAAGATATTCATGAAGGTAAGATGGCGCGGCGCATATGGGTACATAATGCCAAGGGTAAGAGTAATGGCGAGCAGCACCACACCATAGATGATCTTATGGAAGAAGAGCACGCCAATGAGCTCGATGGCTTGCATGATGCGATTGCCCAGCTGCATCCCCAGTGGCAATGACGTGAAGGAATTGTTGAGCAAGATGATATCGGCAACGCGTCGGCTGGCTGGTGCACCCGCATACATCGCGACGCCAAGGTCGGCTCGCTTGAGCGCTAAGGCATCATTAACACCATCGCCCACCATGCCAGTGAATCGCCCTTGCTCTGAGAAGTGAGCGATGAGCCGTTCCTTTTGCTCGGGTAAGACGCGAGCAAAGATTGTGTGGGTATCGGCCGCCTGGGCAAATGCTGCATCATCGAGCTGGGCAAGCTCTGCCCCGGTGATAGCTGCCTCAGGCTGATGGATCCCCGCTGCCTTCGCGATATAGCTGACTGTCCGTGGGTTATCCCCACTAATAACGCGAATTGTCACACCTTGGCCTTGCAAAAACCGCACGGTATCGACCACGCCATGGCGCAGACTATTGCGCAGGACGATTACCCCCAGCGGCTGGCCCGAGCCAGCAGTGAGCTGCTTGAGTGGCACGGTACTATCGGCAAAGCGAGCCAGCAGGAGGACACGCAGGCCGTCATTTGCCCAGGCATCGATTTGCGCTTGCTGGGCAGGCGAGAGTGGAGCAAGCCGCGCCACAAACTCTGGTGCGCCTAGCATCAGCGTCTGCATTGAGCCAGCAATTTCGGCCCGCACTCCCGCCATTTTCCGGCTCGATGAGAACGCCATCACCTCTTGGACGTGGGCGGCGGGTGCCTGGTGCGCGGCAAGAATCGCCTGGCCAGTCGCATTGCCACCACTGGTTTCGTGCGCAACCAGGGCAGCGTAGTGGGCAACCATCTCATCATCTGTCGATGTGTCAAACGACGCAGCGTGCTCGAAGGTCACGTCGTCACTCGTCAAGGTACCCGTCTTATCCACGCAGAGCACGCCAAGCAGTGCCATTGCTTCAATGGCCGAGAGCTTCTGCGGCAAGACCTTGGCCTGAGCCAGGCGCAGTGAGCCAAAAGCAAGCAGGAGCGAGCTCGCCAGGAGCAGCCCCTCCGGCACAACGGTGATCGCCGCGGTGATAATCGTCTTGAGGATACTGACCGCCTGCAGCCCCGCAATATGGTAGCGCGCGAAGATAAGCAGCGCTAGCACGACTGCGCCATAGGTTAAGACGGTAATAGCCCGCTGGATAGCGCGCTGGAGTGGGGTGGGCTGCGGCGCGTACTGCTTGAGCACAGTGCTGATTGCACCAGCCTTGGTGGCACTACCAACCGCCGTCACACGCGCATGCGCTGTGCCTGCCACCACTGTTGTGGCGGCGTAGATGGTATCACCGGGTGCTTTATCTACCGCGGCAGACTCGCCCGTGAGCATGCTCTCATTCACTTCGAGGCCTTTTGCGTCGAGCACAACACCGTCGGCGGGTAGCTCATCACCAGTGTGCAGCGCGAGGGTGTCGCCCACCCGCAGTGCATCATAAAGCACCTCGGTTACGGTACCATCGGCCTGGACAACGCGGGCACGTGGGGCGCTCATCAGTTCGAGCTTACGCAGCGCGCGCTTAGCCCGAATCTCTTGCACGGCACCAATCAGCGAATTGACCATAATGACGAATGATATAAACCAGGCATCGCGATACTCCCGCACATAGACTAGCGCTATTGCAAGAAGCAAAATCGCCAGCACGATGGGCGAGGCAAAGTTGCGCCGGATGATGACCAGATAGTCCTTCATAGGTTAGTTCATTCCTCCTCGATGATACTGACACTTGGCAGCAACCCGCCAGCCACTGCGCGCGTCGCTATCTGCTTGGTAGATGTGGCCGTCCTTCACCTCATCAACGAGGATGAGGGCTGGGTTGTATGGCGCAAGCGTGCGATAGTACATAATGTCGCGATCGGTGATGCGCCCAAAGCCGGGGAATATTTCGCGAAATTTCTGCCGGCCAAATTCGTCAAAATACTCTGGCTGGCCCCGTGGCGGGAAGAATGTCTCAGCGCGCAGACCAATTCGCACAGCGATCTTCTTGATATCGCCAAGCAGAAGGCGCGATGGTCCATAGACCAAGCAATAGAGTTGGCCGTCTGTCGCAAAAAATACTGATGCCTTGGCGGCAAGCCCCGCGGCAATATTGCGCGCCACCACGCGATTGATCACTAGCTGCACGCCAAAGCGTGCGGCGAGAGCCTTTTGCACATATGCGACATCCATGTGGTTACCAAAGTCCATGATAGATATTATACCGGAATCTTGGCCTGGCCGCTAGAGTCGAGGCGGTGAGTGTGCGATAATGGAGACATGTCTGAACACGAATTTTCGACTCGATACACGCACCTCAATAGCCAGCAGCGCGCTGCCGTTGATACGATCGATGGGCCACTGCTTGTTGTGGCCGGCCCCGGTACTGGCAAGACGGAGCTGCTCAGCATGCGCGCCGCCAATATCCTGCGCCAAACAGATGTACTGCCCGAGAATATTCTCTGCCTTACCTTTACCGACAGTGGGGCAGCCGCGATGCGGCAACGTCTGCGCAGTATCATTGAGGCAGATGCTTACCGCGTCGCTATCCATACCTTCCATAGCTTTGGCAGTGAGGTGATTAATCACCACCGGGAGTATTTTTACCACGGTGCGTCACGTAAGCCTACCGATGAGCTTGGCAGCTACGAGATTTTACGCAGCATCCTTGGCCAGCTCGATCATCATAACCCTCTCAGTAGTAAGCAAAATGGTGAGTTTACCTATCTGCAGGACATTAGCCGCAGTATTAGCCAGCTCAAGCAGGCTGGTCTAAGCAGCGCAGAGCTTCGGCAGGTTATCGATGCGGACGAGGCACTTCTAGCGGCTGTTGAGCCACGCCTCAGCGAGGTCTTTGCGGCTGGGCGGATAAGCAAACCAATGGCCGGCAAGCTCGCTCCGCTGGCAGGCGAAGCAGCTCAGCTGCCACTGCCGCCGTTGCCACCCACCATTCCACCACTAGCCGATAGCTTCTCGCTCAGCCTGGCTCGAGCGATCGATGAGACGCTTGATAGCGGTAAGACCACGCCACTGACCGCCTGGCGCAACCACTGGTGCGAGAAGGACGCTACTGGGAATTATGTCCTGAGAGATCGCAAGCGCCTCGGTAAGCTGCGCGCCCTCGCTGAGGTTTATGATGCATATCTCACTGAGCTCAGTACGGCTGGTCTGTATGACTACGATGATATGATTCTCCAGCTCGCTCAGGCGCTCGATGCCCAGCCCGAGCTGCGCGCCAACCTCGAGGAGCAGTACCAATACATCATGGTGGATGAATTCCAAGATACCAACCTCGCGCAGCTACGCATCCTCTTTTCGCTAACGAATAGCCCCGTCCACGAGGGTCGCCCCAACATCATGGCGGTGGGGGATGACGACCAAGCAATCTACAGCTTCCAAGGGGCAGATGTGAGCAACATCCACCGCTTCCGCAGCCATTACCGCGATGTGCAGCTGATCGCCTTGACAGATAATTACCGCTCGAGTCGCGCTATCCTCACGCCAGCCCGGGCTGTTATCACTCAGGGGAGTGACCGATTAGAGGCGGTGCTTCCCGAGCTCGATAAGACGCTCACCGCTCACCACCAGCCAACCCAGACTGCCGTCAGTCTGGCTGAGCTACCCACTAGCCTAGCCGAGCGTCAATGGCTGGCACAGCAGATTCGCCAGCAGATCGACAGTGGCACACCACCTGAGGAAATTGCCGTCCTGGCTCGGCGTCACCGCGAGCTGGTGGCGCTGGTGCCGCACCTTCAGGCGGCAGGTATTACCATCAATTACGAGCGGCGCGACAATATTCTTGATAATCCTGTCATCCAGGTGCTCGAGCTGCTCGCACGGGTCATCGAGGCCATAGCAGCAGGGGAGTTCCCCACCGCCGATAGCCTGCTGCCAGAGCTGATGGCGCACCCGGCCTTTGGCTTTGCTAGTCAGGATATTTGGCAGCTCAGCCTCCAGGCGTGGCGCAACCGCCAAACGTGGGGCGAAGCGATGATGGCGAGCCCCACCTTCCAACCCTTGACGATGTGGCTGATCCATATGGCGTGGCAGGCGCAGTATCAACCGCTTGAGATGGTGCTCGATGATTTGCTTGGTGTCCCGCAGCCCGCCGATAGCCAAAAGGCTCAGGCCGCCATAGCCAGTGCGATTACCGAGTACATGACGCAGCAAATGGCCCAATTCGACCAACCGATTAGCCTCTCCGCCGAAGCAACTCCTGCAATGCCCACCATAAGCTACCGCTCACCACTGTACGATTATTATTTCTCGCGCGAGAGGCTTGCCAAGCAGCCCGATGCATACCTTGCCTGCCTCGAGGCCTTGCGCACGCTGCGCAGCCGCACCCAGGAGCATCGTGGTGATGACGAGACACTCCGGCTCGTCGATATGCTCGATCTCCTCAGTATGCACCGGCAGTTCAAGACGCCCATCACCACCATCCGCCAGCGTACCGAGGCGCATACCGGCCGCATTAACCTCATGACAGCACACAAGGCCAAGGGACTAGAGTTTGACCATGTCTACATCATGGGCGCTATTGATAGCACCTGGGGACGGCGCGTGCGCTCGCCAGTGTCGCTCATCACGTATCCAGATAATCTTGCTATTGCTCCCGCTGGTACTACATACGACGAGCGCCTCCGTCTCTTTTTCGTCGCCATGACGCGGGCGCGCGACCACCTCACCATCAGCTACAACACCCAAGATGATACCGGCAAAGCAACACTACCAGCCAGCTTCCTCGACGGCATCGACCTCACTGCAACCACTGTTGATATGCCCAATGACGTGCCAAGCCTCACCGCGCAGCTCACCGCCGATTGGCAGCGCCGCCTTGCGCCAGTTGGCACACCCGAGCCCGATTTGCAGCAACTCCTTCAGCCTATGCTCGAGCAGTATAAGCTCTCTAGCACCCACCTCACCGCCTTCTTAGACGTGTCGCGCGGTGGGCCCGCGGCCTTCTTAACTAACTACCTGCTGCGCTTTCCGCAGGCACCCAGCCCGCATGCCATCTACGGCAATGCCATCCACCACGTGTTGCAGCGTGCCCACACCCACCTCACCGCTACAGGCAAGGTGCGACCGGCCGAAGATATCCTCGGCGACTTTGAGCAAGAGCTTAATCGCCAGCCGCTAGGGCCAGAGGACTTCGCGTACTTTAGCCGCAAGGGGCTTGATTCACTGAGCGCCTTCTTGCAGGCCGAGGCGCATACCTTCCGCCCCGAGCAAAAGACCGAGCTAAGCTTTGCCGGCCAAGGAGTTGTGCTGGGTGATGCTCGCCTTACTGGCACGCTTGACCTTGTCGATATTGACCACACTGCCAATACCATCGCCGTTACAGACTACAAGACGGGCAAGCCCGCCCGTAGTTGGCAGGGCCGCACCGATGCCGAGAAGATCAAGCTGCACAAATACCGCCAGCAGCTGATGTTCTACGAGCTTCTCGTGCGCCACTCGCGCGACTATGCGCGCTACGACTTTGCCGGGGCCACGCTGCAGTTCGTCGAACCAGACAAGGACACGGGCGCTATCCACCAGCTCAGCACCAGCTTTTCTCAGGCCGAGCTGGATGAATTTGCTCAGCTCATCGCCGCCGTGTGGCACTGCATTACTCACCTCCAGCTACCCGACACCAGCCACTACCCAGCCACCTACAAAGGCATTCTCGCCTTTGAGGAAGATCTGCTGCGGCGTATAGAAGAGCGAGAAGAGCGAGAATAGCGCGGCTCGCGCGGCCATTGTGTCGCAAGTGTTCGTGCGTTCGCTATATACCCTTGCTGCAACGCACTACAGAAGAGAATGGAGTGGCTAATGGCTAAGCACATGGCATGGGCAAGCTTTTTTGCTACTCTGGCCGAAACATTTTGGTGTAGTAATACGGTGTTCTTAACTATCGCGCTGGCGGGTGGGTTTTCTAGAGGAAATTATCTCTGCTTATTTTTACCTGATTCCTGCAGAGGGGGGCGTGAGACTGTCTGAGTGCAATAAATCTACGTCGTCTGTCATTTGCTGCGAATAGTACATAGAATGAAACAGAACGTAAGAACAAAACGAGAATCTCTGCAAGACATGCGCATATTGATTGACAGGCCCGCTGTATATTGGTATATATAGTAACAGCTCGAAACTGAGTGGACCCTGGTAGCTACCCGATGTGGCTATCTCGAGACGCTCAGCACGAGAGCGTCCTTAGAAAAGGGGTCCACCGACAATTCTGCCGAAACTTCGGCGGGGAGGAGGTGAATACCTCATGGCGTGTAAAATTTGTGCCGGTGATGGCTATACTTACACAAAGACCTGCCCCTCCTGCAGGGGCACTCAGAAGGAGAAGGGATCCGCCTTCTCCTTCAAGACTGCTTGTGCCACATGTAATGGCACAGGTTACGTCTGTGCCTGCGGTCGGCCAAACGGCCGATAAGCATACACATAGGGCGGTCAGCCTCACGTGCGAGGCTGAGAGAATAGGTAATTAAGACACGACAGAATAAGGTCGTGCACCTATCCGTCATAGGAGATAAGGAGTAACTAGGCTCCTAACAATGGTGTTGTAGGTTCGATTCCTGCTATCTCCGCTACTGGCAAATGCTCCGCTTTTTCGCGTAGAGCATTGCCATAGCAACCGCCGCAGGTTTGCCTTTGTCGGACAAAGAGGGGCAAGGCGGTATCGTTGCCACTTGGGAGGCAACGATCGGGGAGTCTCGTTGTTGCGAGATCCATTCTCGCGCGCCGTGTACTTGCCACGGAGACTCCCTTAAATCTAAGAGACTCGCGAGATTCACTCGCGCCCCTGGCCACCCGCCAGAACGAGCAGAACCGCTTGTAGTCTCTCCCGAGCTCCTGCATCCGCATCATGCGTCGAGGCAGGAGCTTCTTCCTTTTTTAGTACATAACCGTGGTATAGCTGTAAAATTCAGAGGCACTCACTACTTGACAATTCCAGCTAGGTAGATTACAATTATCTCTATCCTTGCAAAAATTCGCCGGCGCTGCTCCGGCTTGAGTTTTTGTTAAGGAGTGATCGGTCAATGGCGACCGACCTGGGATGCCCCGTTTGGTTTAGAGGGGGGCGAGAGGTTTGCTTGTCGATGGAGACAAGCACGAGAGGAAACCCCCTCTCGTAGCAGGTTCGACTCCTGCCATCCCAGCTATGTGAGTACCCTCCAAGGAAATACCTTGGAGGAGCCAACCCCAGAAAGGGGGTGATCTATAAGATCAGCATGCTCACACTCACCCCCACGTCCGCGCACCCATCTGCGCATGCGGGCGTGGGGGCTCTCCCCTGATCAATTGTGTTATAATAGCTTGATATGACGTCGTTTTGGAATGATTTGCCGCAGCCATTCTTTGTTTTGGCGCCGATGGAGGCGGTGACGGATGTGGTGTTTCGCCACGTGGTGGAGCGGGCTGGTGCGCCCGATGTGTTTTTTACTGAGTTTGCTAATGCGACGGGCTGGGTACACGCTGGTGACAGAGCAATCGCTGGCCGGCTCATTAAGACGGACGACGAGTACCCCCTGGTAGCACAGATTTGGGGCGGCGAGCCGGGCGATATGGAGCAGTTTGCTCAGCACTGCGCGCGCCTGGACTTTGCAGGGATCGATATTAATATGGGCTGCCCCGCCAAGAGTGCTATCAAGAGTGGAGGAGCGGCGCTAATTCGCAATCCAGACGTTGCCGTAGCGGCTATTGCGGCTGCCAAGACGGCTGGCTTGCCAGTCAGCGTTAAAACCCGCCTTGGCTATAGTGCTGTGGACGAGTGGCGGGCATGGCTCACGACGCTGCTTCAGCAAGATATCGTCAACTTGACTATCCACTTGCGTACGAAGAAGGAAATGAGCAAGGTAGCGGCACACTATGAGCTGATCAATGATATCGTGGCGCTGCGCGATGCGATTGCGCCACAGACGCTGCTCACTATTAATGGCAATATTCGCGATCGGGCGCACGGCATGGCACTGGTAGCTGCCCACCCGGGCGTTAATGGCGTGATGATTGGCCGCGGGGTGTTTGCCGATCCATTCTGCTTTGCACCGCGTGCTGATAGTGTAGCGCAGGGTAGTGGCTCTATGGTGCAGCGCAACTTCGCACTCCTTCGCTACCACCTCGATCTCTTCGACCGCTGGCAGCCACAGCTAGGCCGGCCATACGAGACACTCAAACGCTTCTACAAGATCTACATTCGCGATTTCGATGGTGCCAAGGAGCTGCGCGACCAGCTGATGCACACCACCAGCACAGATGAAGCGCGGCGCGTCATCCACCAGTGGCACGAAGCGATGTCTGTGTCTGAGTAGCTCGTTCTTGCTATGCTTGATCCTCGTATTGTCATGAGGGCCACCTAGAGCGATGGTTCTCTAATGACATGGGCAGGGTAGTGATGCTTGAGATGTCCTTTTATCTATGAAACAAGAAACACCTATTGTGATAGCTATTGCCACGCAAAGCAGAAGAGGTACTAACAATAGACCTCTTAACCCAGGGGGTGGTTTAATTTACTTATTATTTGATTTTGCTCTCCTTTAGAAGCTATGTAAGCACGGTCACGGTCATGCGTGGGCCGCACAGTGCCATGATAGCAGCGAGGTTATAGTAGAGCATGGCAGTGGTAGCATACTGCTGGGCAGTTGGATCGCCTGGGTAGAGTGCTTCGGCTGAGGGTACAAAGGCCCACGTGTCGATATTGAAGGCCTGGTACTGTTGGTCGAACTCTCGTGCTAAGGACTGGCGGTCGAGTGTTGTCCCTACGCACTGATTCATTACCACTGCTGCCTCGTGGTGGTTGCCGTGCAACATATCGGTATGAGCACCAGTAGGCTCATCAGTGTCATCAGTATTCTTTGCTAGCTGCGCGTCGACCATTGTCACGAGTTTGTTACCACTAGCCATAACAAGCTTCGACTCATCTGCTGCATGGCGAATGATCTGCTGGTGGGCTTCGTCGCTACTATCGCTACCAAGGCCAAGCTCGGTGGCTAGGCTGCGCAATTGCTCACCATACTGAGCAATGATAGTAAAGATCGCACCCACTTTATCGGCTGCCGCACAGCCAGCGTCTTCGCCATGAGCATGGTCATCCCGATGGACGTGCACCGTCGCGGGTATCTGGCCAATCCGCCCCAGGACGCGCGCATTCGCTTCATTAATAGCATCACTATTACCACGCACCAGTCGATCCGTCACTAGGTAGAGCAAGCCACCGCCTGCACCATTTGGCACTGCTTCCGCTGTGCTGCCGGGCCGACCATCCATACACGCGCCAATGATGTTCTGTACTGCTGGCACATAGTATTCACCAAGTTCCTGAATAAATTCTGCCGCATGGGGGCACTGTGGCGTATCAAGCTTACCAAGGCCATATTCGTTGCCTAGCTGGTAGGATACGACAGGCTGCTCATAGCAATCACCTGTAGCTTCGCCATCACGCCGATAATCATACGTCCCATCTGGTAATGATGGATGGGGAGGATAAAATTCTGTCATTATGCAATCTGCCTCTCTGCGCTTGTCTCTGTCATCAATGTGTTTTATACGCGGTGCTTGTTGTGGCGTCGGCGCAGGCCAGCCACCTTCAGGCGCACGGCATGGCGGTCGACCAGCTGGTGCGCTTTTTCGAGCTCCACCTGAGTACTAGCATTATCGCGCTGCTTGAGAGCGCGCTCAAGAGCGGCTTTACTCTCAGCCTCAATGATATCGTCGCCATGCTCGGCTTCGTCCACCAAGATGCGTACCTTTATCTGGCTAATCTCGACCACCCCACCAGAGATGGCAAAGTATTCTAGCTGGTCGTCGCTGTCGTCCTTGGCGCGACGCACTGCCACAACACCCGGCACTGCCAGAGTTACGAGTGGTTCGTGCCCTGGGAAGACCGCAATCTGCCCCTCCGGCGTCGGTAGCATCACCTCATACACAGTCTCGTGTAGCTTGCTACCAGTCAGTGTCACAAGTTCTAAATCCATAGCCTTACTATAGCAGAGTAGCAGAGAAAAAGCGAGGTAGAAGGCAGGGTGATTTTTATTTCAAGCAAGAGAAAAGGGCGGGGAGCAGTAAGCCAAACGGCACTGCTCAACCCGCCCTTGGTGGTAAGAGGCGACCCGAGGTTTCTAAATAGAAAGCCCCCAGGCGAGGAGGGAAATGAAAATCCCTCCAATGGCGGCCGCTGTAATCAGCAGCAGCCCCAGCGTCTTTGGCAGGCGCTGGCCTGCCACAATGACCCCTCCGAAGAGGAGCCACGTGAGATACATCACGAGCCAAGGCAGCTCGTGACGCTCAAATGCCGTCCCACCGAAGTGGAACAGCAGGAGGTAACTGCCAAGCGGTACACCCGCCCAGGAGACTACAGCGACTAGCCAGAATGGCGCAACCTTACGCGCCTTTCTGGCTTCACGACGCATGGAACGGCTGTCCCATGCATTCTTCCTTCTTTGCATGGTTCTCCTTCCATGCGTGTCCTTGGGGCGCTGGTCGCCCCACCATCCTCAAGTGTGCCATATTTGATCGGGTAAGTCAAAGTGCGTCTATTTGAAGCTGAGCGCTTTACTGTTTTCTTATACTGTTCACCGTAGATACACTGTAATAAGCATATTTCTATCTACCAATATATCTCGATACTATATCTATTCTCTATGTATCTATATCTTTATACCCATCTCTATATATCTATAACTCTCTTTCTCTACTATTTATCTACCTCTTTCTCTATATTTCTCTATCTATATCCCTATCTATATTTTTATCTATCTCTATACTTATCTCTATTTCTATCTATCTCTCTATTCATCTCTAGCTATACTTATCTCAATTTATTTATCTATTCTTATATCTTTATATCTCTATTTATCTATTCTTTATCTTCTTATCTTTATCTTTCTCTATATCCATACTATTCTCAATCTTTATATCTCCATACATCCATATATCCATATCGATTTCTCTCCTATTATATATAAATATATAAAAGAAGAGAAAAAAGAACCCACGCTAACAGAGAAAAAACAGGGTAAAAAAGGCGAATTTCGAAATTCGCCTATTTTGAAGGAAGAAAATAACTACTAAAGGGGCACTTAAAGGGGAAATAAGAGCATGACAGCGCCCCATAATTTGGAAGATATACCGCGTAAAAACGTAACGTTAAAGCACGCTGATATACGACACCACAGCCATCTGAGCATCGTCACATGCGCGAAAAAGATAATGGCGTCAAAGAGCAGCTACTAAGATGTCATACTTCTCCTGCAAGCATCTATCGCCGGATAAAGCTATATAAAGGAAGCGGTGGGATAGTAGTTCGCTTGCGAGTAAATAGAATCCTCACACTTATCCAAACTCCCGTACAGAAGCAGGGATAACGCTCATTAAAGGCATAAGAAGGAGAAACACTCACCTTGGTCTCCAGGGTCTATGGCTGCGTCTAAAAGAGCAAGGCTACACTATAAACTCAGCCAGCCCTTTTGAAAGCGCTCAAGCGACTTACCATGCCGACAGACCCTACAAAGAAACCATCTCTCGCCCGCCGAAAGAGTTGCCCATACGAACCGATGAAGTATCCAGAAGAACGTATCCAGATTAACGTAAATACGTTCCAAAAGAATACTTATCTAAACCATTCATAGAGAAATATAACAGGACAGACCTATACCAATATACCGCCATAGACGAGTATTTCCGGTACCGTATAGTGTACGGATGCACATACTCATCCAGCTTATTCTTATGTCAAGTAGCCTCCACAATTCAAAGCTCTTGGTAGAGAGTGTGTGCAAACTGGTAATTATCTGTTATCTACCTCCTCAACACTACTGAGAACAATACAAAACGAACCATACCGAAAGAATGATTCTTGGATGTTTTTAATCTGACAATACACCACAACACCACAGCCATCTTTCAAAGACAATACGGCACCACATCACGGAAAATGGTTTTACCGCATACCGCATACGTCACAAGGAATGCACCCTAGCACTAATTAGTGTAGACGCGTACTATTTTTGCGGGTTTGTCGCTTCTCTTGCATCAAACGCAGATACTTGAGGTATACAGCAGCAAACACATGCAGAGATGGTATAGAGCCAGGAAGGGTGATACGCCATATCCTTATGGTTTCTTCGTGCTCTATCGCTCTATTTCACCCTTCACATTCAGTTATTTCTTTTCTATCTCTATCTTTATATATTTCTATCTATTTATCTATATTCCTATTTCTATAACTTTCTTTACCTAATATTTATCTATTTCTATACCCATCTCTATATATCTCTATAGCTCTCTTTCTCTATATTTCTCTATCTATACTTATCTCTTTATCCTTATCTTTCTCTATTTCTATTTATTTATCTTTACTTATTCTCTTATTTCTACTTATCTTTATCTTTTCTCTATTTATCTTTACTCTCTATTTCTATCTTTACCTATATCTCCCTATACATCTATATACCTATATATCCAACCATATCGATTTCTCTCCTATTATATATAAATATATAAAAGAAGAGAAAAGAGAACCGCTGTAACAGAGAAAAAACAGGGTAACTATAGTACAAATCGATTTGTACTATATGTTGGGAGGGGAGGGAGGGGAAAATAGCGAGGAGGATAGGCAAAGAAAACAGCAGCCAACACGGAGAGAATATCTCGGTTGGCTGCTGCCGTGTAAGAATGTGCAGAGCGTGCTAGTCTTGCTTCTCGCTCAGTGGCACTGGCGACATGTAGAACCAGTTCTCTGGCTTATCGTCATACTTGCCACTCAGGATATCCTTGGCATCGCGGATGGTGTCAGCGAGCTTGAAGTAGCTACCAGGGTTGCCGGTAAATTGCTCAGCAACGTGGAATGGCTGAGCCAAGAAGCGCTGCAGGCGGCGTGCCCGGGCAACGATCTGCTTCTGGTCGTCGCTGAGCTCTTCCATACCCAGGATAGCAATGATGTCCTGCAGCTCCTTGTACTGCTGCAAGACACGCTGTACTTCGCGGGCCACCTGATAGTGCTCCTCGCCAACCACCTCTGGGTCGAGCGAGTTCGAGCTGGAGTCGAGCACGTCCACCGCTGGGTAGATACCGATCTCCGTCAGGGCGCGGTTCATCACGATGGTAGCATCCAGGTGGGCAAAGGTTGTAGCAGGCGCTGGGTCAGTTAGGTCGTCGGCTGGCACGTAGACGGCCTGCACCGAGGTAATCGAGCCCTTCTTGGTACTGGTAATACGCTCTTGCAACGCACCCATCTCCTGCTGCAGGTTGGGCTGGTAACCCACCGCACTTGGCAAACGGCCGAGCAGGGCAGACACCTCAGCACCAGCCTGCGTAAAGCGGAAGATATTGTCGACGAAGAGCAGCACATCTTTACCTTCATCACGGAAAGCTTCAGCCATTGCTAGGCCAGCAAGCGCCACCCGCAAACGTGCCCCCGGTGGTTCGTTCATCTGGCCAAAGACAAGTGACGTCTTATCCAACACGCCAGCGTCCTTCATCTCGTGGTAGAGGTCGTTACCCTCACGGGTGCGCTCACCCACACCGGCAAAGACAGAGTTACCACTGTGGAACTTGGCGATGTTGTTGATCAGCTCCTGGATAAGCACGGTCTTACCCACACCAGCACCAGCAAAGAGCCCAGCCTTACCACCTTTGGTAAGTGGCGCAATGAGGTCAATCACCTTGATACCAGTCTCGAGGATCTCGGTCTTGTTGGACTGCTCGGTGAGGGCAGGGGGCTCAGCATGGATGGGCGCACGCTGCGCATCATCGGCTACTGGCTCGCCATCGATCGGCTCACCTACCACATTAAACATCCGCCCTTGCGTTGCTTCACCTACAGGTACGCGGATCGGCGCACCAGTTGCAATTACTGCCTGGCCACGCTTCAGGCCGTCGGTCGATTGCAGACTGATAGTCCGCACCGTTTGCTCGTCAAGGTGCTGCGCCACTTCAAGCGTCAGCGTCTGGCCATCGCGCTCGACGTGCAGGGCGTCGTAGATAGCTGGCAGCTCCACCTCGCGGTCGAACTCGACATCCACCACCACACCCATGATCTGGATGATTTTTCCTTGATTTTTACTCATTCATTTCTCCTTTTACTACTTGTTGTTGAAACAGACTCTCTCGTCTTCGCTCATTGATGTAACACACGATGTATGCGATCAATAGAGCAAAGACGACGAGGACCGTAAGCCCGATACCATCTTGGACGGTTTCCATTATATCTCTGATCAAGGGATAGTAACCTCCAGTAGTGTATGCCCAATTACTTAGCGAAGACCAAAAAAGCGATTCAATAATCGAGAATAGCAGTGCAACAAATGTGCCAATGCCAATTGCAAGAGTATTCCTTCTTCCTTGATACTTATTATCCGTATGCGCACCAACCCAAATAGCTACCATAACTACTGCAGCGAGAGGTGTGAGTATCGAAAAATGAACATGACCACCCGCAACATAACCGTTTTCAATCAGTGCATAATGTGCACGAGCCTGGATAAACGATTGTATGGCCTCAGTAATCCACGTCAAAACACTCAAGATAGCACCAACGATCAGCAGTACCGACGATGTCTTAGCGTACCACTGAGGCTCTGTTAGTTGAGCACTACGGCTTGGGAGCATGCCTCGGTGTTGGTTTGTATCTACGGGAGGTGTTGGTTGACTCTCGTTCATCATATTCTTCCCTCCACTGACTCCACTTTCTTTGCTTGCAGATTGTCCTGGCTGCCTGACTTTTTGGTATGAGACCTCTGTCTATAGCGCATAGCATCACGGGCTGCAATGCCGCAGTAAGCTAGCAACACCACAATTGGCACATACGGCAATAGGCTACTGACAACTGGTAGCTCGGCAAACGCCATAATAGGCTGAGCCGGCCAGGCTAGGCGAGCCACATCATTGGCTTGCGCCTCCACGCCATGCACAGCAAAGGAGGCAAGAAAGCCCGCCACATACGAGCCAAGCCCGGCACAAATGATAACCAGCAGGCCAGTTGTAACACCCACAAAGCTTGCGCCGCGCCGCCGACCATACCGCCAATACCACAGCCCACCAAGAGCAAATGGTAGCATCAGCGCAAGGCTAAAGAGCAACCCCTCACCACGGCTAGTAGACAGCATCTGAGCACCACCCACAAGAAGCAACACCGCACACACGAGCGCATACATGGCAAGTGCAGCCATTACAATACGCCCGTAGTGTTTCATCCCATTGCCTCCACACCAGCGCTGATCTCGGTCAGCTCTTGCGTGATGGCACCTTGGCGTTGCTTGTTCATTTCGAGTGTTAGGTCATCAACAAGGCTAGTGGCGTTATCGGTGGCATTTTTCATGGCAAGCATACGCTGGCTGTGCTCGCTCGCCCGAGCATCGAGCAGGGCTTGGTAGAGCCGGGCACTCACCATGCGCGCAGCGATAGTGTCGAGTACTGCTTGCGGGCTTGGCTCAAAGAGTGCTTCATCATCTGGGATTGCTTCATCGTCATCCACCGCATCGAGCTGCTCGGCATCAAGGCCAGCGGGCAAGAGGTGGATCGTATCAGGGTGCTGCGTCATACTGCTATAAAAGCGGGTGAATACAACGTCGACCGCATCGACCTGCTTACTCACAAACATATCGTGCGCGGTGTCGAGAATTGCCCGGAAGGCTGGGCCTGTTGGGCGATCTGGCACATCCTCGTACACCCCAACCACCTGCGTATCCTTAAGGCGCGCAACAAACTGCGCTGCCTTGCGCCCCACCGCAATGGTAGTATTTTCGATCCCGGCTGCATCGTCATCGCGCAGGAGCTGGACATAGCGCTTGAGGACATTGCTGTTGTAGGCACCAGCCAGTCCTTTATCGGCAGCGATAACGATGATCAAGCGGCGCTTGACTGTGCGCTGGGCAAACAGGGGATGATCGTCGGTCGCACCCTGGCGCGAGAGGTAGCGCAAGAGGCCACGTGCTGCCGTGGTATACGGTGCAGTGGTGCGACTTGCATCTTGGGCGCGGCGCATCTTGCTCGCTGCTACCATCTGCATTGCCTTGGTGATCTGCTTGGTACTCTTAACCGAGCGAATCCGTGCTTTGAGCTGTTGCGTATTGGGCATAGCGACCTCCGTTGCTTACTCCGCAAATTCCTTGGCAATTTCGCCCGCGGTTGATTCTATCAAGTGGGTGAGCCTTTCATCAGCCCCAAACTTCTGGTCGCCCTTGTTGAGGGTGCGCATTTGTTCCTTAGCCTCGGCCCAGAGACGGCTCAGCAGAGCATCTTGCGCAGCTTTGATCTTCGTGGCTGGCACGGTGTCGAAGTAGCCTTGGCTCACCGCCACAATGCTCACCACCTGCTCCCAAACACTCATTGGCTGGTACTGTGGCTGTTTGAGAAGCTCTGTCAGGCGTTGACCACGGCCAATCTGTGCCTTGGTCTCGGCATCAAGGTCGCTTCCAAACTGAGCAAAGCTTGCCAACTCGCGGAACTGACTTAACCCGAGCTTGAGGTTACCGCTAACACTCTTGAGCGCCTTAGTCTGGGCTGCACCACCAACACGCGACACCGAGAGACCAGCACTAATGGCTGGGCGAATACCCTGGTAGAAGAGATCTGTCTCCATAAAGATCTGTCCGTCGGTGATGGAAATCACGTTGGTGGGGATGTAGGCGGAGATATCGCCCGCCTGGGTCTCGATGATTGGCAGGGCTGTGAGCGAACCTGCCCCAAGCTCATCACTTAGCTTGGCACTGCGCTCGAGTAGGCGGCTATGCAAATAAAACACATCACCCGGGAAGGCCTCACGCCCTGGTGGACGGCGCAGCAGCAGACTCATCTGGCGGTAGGCGACAGCGTGCTTGGTGAGGTCGTCATAGATCATCAACGCATGGCCGCTATTGTCGCGGAAGTACTCACCCATAGCGGTACCAGCGTATGGCGCGAGATAGAGCAGGGAAGCTGGGTCGCTTGGGCTGGTTGCCACCACGATGGTCTGATCCATCACACCTTCTTCTTTGAGGCGCTCGACCAAGCGGGCAATCTTGCTCAGCTTTTGCCCAACGGCGACGTAGACATTGACAACGCCGGTCTTTTGGCGCGCTTGGTTGATCATCGTGTCGAGTGCGATTGCTGTCTTACCGGTTTGGCGATCACCAATGATGAGCTCGCGCTGGCCCCGGCCAATCGGGAACATCGCATCGATGCTCATAATACCAGTCATCAGTGGCTCGTGCACACTCTTGCGGCCCATCACGCCGATCGCCTCACGCTCGACGAGGCCGCGCTGCGTGGTGGTGATGGCTGGGCCACCATCAAGCGGCTCACCAAGCGGGTTCACCACGCGGCCAAGCAGCTCCTTGCCGACTGGTACACTCAGCACCTCACCCTTGAGCTTGACGCGGTCGCCAGCAGCTACACCTTGGTCGCTACCAAGTAGTACGGCACCAATTTCATCTTCCATCAGGTTGAGGGCAAATGCCTCAACGACACCTGTTTTGGTCTCGATCTCGAGCACCTCGCTATAGCCAGCGTGGCGCAAGCCATGTACCCAGGCCACACCATCACCCACTCGGGTCACGATACCGACCTGCTCTAGTCCTTCAGAGGCTTCCAGGCCTGCGATCGCTTGCCGCAAGCTCTCGGACAACTCTGTAACCGTTGTTTCAGCCATGTATAATTCCTCTTATTTCGTGCCCGCAAGGGCGGTTAGTTTGTGTTGGATAGTGCCATCATAGTGCTGGCCCGGCAGAGCGATCTTCACGCCGCCAATTACTGATGGGTCGACCACCTGGCGGAGCCGCACCGATGTGACTGGCGCAGTGCCACTCTGCTCAGCAAGTGCCGTGACCTCTGTCTTGAGCTGCTTCTGCAGGGCAGCCGACAGCTCATGCGCCGTCGTGACTTCAGCCACAACGATGCCGCGCTCAGCCAGCGCTTCCTCAATCGTTGCTGCCACCACATCGACATCGCGCGTTGCACGGGTGTCAATAAGATAGGCGGCAACCTGACACAGCACGGCAGACACCTCAGCGCCAGCAGCAATCTGCTCAGCGACATACGCAGCGAGGCGGCGGCGCGAAAAACCGGCCGCCATCAGCGCTGCTCCTTATCAAGTGTGGTCAGATGCTTCTCGATCAGCTGGCGGTCTTTCGACGCGTCAACAGTCTCAGCGGTCACTGCACGCGTTGCCTCGACGACCATGTCGACCATCTCCCGGCGCAGTGCTCGCTTGGCCTCGGCTAGCTCCGTCTGTGTCTGGGTGCGCGCCGATTCTAAGATGCGCTCGGCCTGCGTGTGGGCGTCGTCCTTGGCGTCGTTCACCATGCTGGCTGCCTCAGTCTTGGCAGCAGTCACAATTTCTTGCGACTCGTGGCGGGCTTTCTTGAGCATTGCAGCAGTGCGCTCCTCGGTCTCGTCAGCCGCCTTTTGCGCTTTTTCAGCTGCTTTGAGGCCATCGCGAATCTTCGCATCGCGCTGATCGAGCATGTCGAGTAGCGGTGGATAGACCCACTTCTTCAAGACCAAGAGCAGCACCACAAATGCCACCATTTGCAGGACAAACAGCTGCCAATCAAGACCAAGCGACGAGAACAAATCGCCACCACCCGCCTCTGTCGATGCAAAATAGTGCAGGGTATTCACGAGTGCGAACTCCTTACATCACCTTGCCGACGATCGCAGCCACAAAACCAATGATAGCCAAAGCATCGATAAACGAGATACCAAGGATCATCATGGTGCGTAGGTCGTTAATCTTCTCTGGGTTGCGGCCAGCCGCCTTCATGGCGTTGGCACCAATCCAGCCACACCCGATCGCAGCAAACGCTGCTGGAATAGCATACGCCAGGGTAAATGCGATGTCTTTCATAATTATTTCTCCTTATTTAGTTATTACCAATGTTATTTTACTCCTTCGGTCACGAGGTTCGCGTCTGAAGAAGTCGAGGTATTTGAGTGCGTATCTTTTTCCTCATCACCGCCGTGATGCGTGAGCCCAAGTGAAATAAACACAGTTGAAAGCATAAAGAAGATATAGGCCTGAATGCCACCAATGAATAGCTCAAAGAGATAGAACGGCTGGAGCACCGCTGGCATTGCCGCCTGGGTAAGGTAAGCGATCATCGCAATCAAAATCTCACCGGCGAGCACATTACCAAACAGACGGAAGGACAGGCTCAGTAAGCGCGAGAACTCTGCCACAATCTCGAGAATCCCGACAAAGGACATGATTGGATCGCGCAAGGGGTTGACAAAATACCGCTTGAGGTTACCCACAAAGCCAAGCTCGCGTGCTGCATACACCTGTGCCATAACAATCGTGATGGCTGCGAGGGCAAAGGTCATGTTAAGATCGGCATTTTGGCCACGGAACAATGGTGTATGACCGACCATCACTGGCCCAACAACTGGCAACAGCCCTAGCCAATATTGCGCGGCGATAAAGAAAAACATTGTAATAACAAGGGGGGCAACACGCCGCGTCCATTTCTTGCTGGGGATGACCTGCCCAACGGTATTGTACAGCCCCTCAAAGCACCAGACAGTCAAGCGAGTTGCAAAATTAGCCTTCTTCTTGCCCAGCACCGCTGCCCGTGTGCGAAACATGAGCCAAGCCAAGACGATGAGGCCCAGCAGACCAACGAGATTGGCATTAGTAATTGGCCAGCCAGCGATCGAAAACACCTCGTCTGCCTTGACTGAGATGTGTGGCACTGCCGCAAAAAACATCATGTGCGATGACCTCCCTTAATTTGGTGCGTGATGAGCCCCGCTGCAAGGATGATACCGACCACCAAGCCAGCAAACATCAGCCACGGCTTGGTTGCAAATTGCCGGTCTGCCCAGACTCCGAGCAAAAACAACCCAACAGTTGGCACTGCCATTCGCCAGGTTGTCCCAAGTAGGGCACGCCACAGCACACTAACCACTTGGCTACCGTGCGAGCGGGCATTCTCACGAGACTCCGTACTCATATGGCCTTATTGTACCAGGAGACCCCACAGACGTAAAGAGGAAAGCGGCAGTTGGGTATGAATCTTAAATTACCGCCATCTCGCGGCACACTAGCACCGTGCTTTTGCTTCTTGAGATGATAGAGCGCACACATAGCTTGTGATGATTTAGCGTGGAGTTACTACTCTTCTCTATATTCCATTGACTTTTATAACCATTCCTTGAGAGGATGCATGTGAGACAACTAGCGTCGCACCACAAAGCCGCGTATACTAGAGCTATGCCACGTCGCAACAAAACACCCAAGCACCAGCCCTACTACCCACCGCGCAGCGAAGCGGCCAAAAAGCGCTACCCGAGCCGCGCAGCCGCCTTGCGCGCCATTGCCGAGCTCCGCAAATACCAGCTGGATGTGCAGCTCCGTGTGTATCAATCACCACACGATGGTGGCTGGTATCTGACAAGCCAACGCACCACAGAGAGTTAGCCTCCCCACACTCATAGAGCTAATGCTGAGAAAGAAGCTGTGCGCCGTACGCCCAGTACGCTTGCCAACCCCACTACCACCCATGCTATACTAGCAAGAGCGAAAGGGGAATACGTATGAGTACAACACCATCAGTTATAGTGTATAGCGCAGAGTGGTGCGCCTATTGCAAAACAGAGAAACAATATCTCGACAAGCTGGGTGTACACTACACCGTCAAAGACATCGAGAAAACGCCTGGTGCTCAGGATGAGCTTGCCGCCAAAACCGGTGGCAAAGCCCAAGGCATCCCAGTCACAGACATTGCTGGCGAGATCGTCTATGGCTTCGATCGAGCGCGGATTGATGAGCTCCTTACAGCAAAGGGATTGCTGCCAGACGCATAGCTTGGCTATGTATTACATTCAGCTCACTGCTCGGGAAGGGCAGTGAGTTTTACTATTGGCTGCTCGCATACGAGGGAAATGGAGGGGTATAGGTAGTATACATATATTGTTCATGCTTTTTTGTTTGACTCAACGAGAGACTTTTTAGTGACCATAATTGTTGAGTATTGATTATTTATAACAGGTGTGTTGTATTAATTCTTGACTATAAATAATACTCATTGAGCACTAACATCTAACATATATATTGACTAAATATCAGACTTCTTATTCTAATCACTATCTTGCAAAAACATGGGATTCTAGTGCCAGGGCTGATAGGCGGCCATTACACTCATGTCATATTCTATTGAATAGTGGGTGATTCTGGGCACATTAAGCCGTGAATCTCGGATTTTCCTGACGCATCCATAACCCACCATTTACCTATCTAATAGAACTTCACATGGCGCTGCGGATTGGTGTTTTTGTTGGCACGGGGCGTTGGGTTGGTGGTAGTCGTATCGTCGCCCAGCTGGCCATTGGAGTTATTACCCACGGTGAATACTTTGCGGTTGTTGGCATAGACCACTGTCGTGCCGTAGCCCGAACGCACATACGATGCCAAGTTACCCTGCGCGCCGAGCACCAACATCTGCTGCGGGGTAGGGTAAATGCCATTAGTACCACCACCGACATGCCCAATACCCAGCTGACCAGTGACATTACTGCCCGCACCAAAGACGCGGCCATCGCTGGTGACAACGAAGGTGTTGCCATTCTTGGAATCGACCCCATTGGAGGTAGTCCATGACGACACCGCCTTGACACCAGGCGGGAGGATAAATTTGACTGGGGTAGGGTTGTAAGCTTGACGTTTGTATGTATCGAAATTTGATGTATCAACATAGACACCATTACCGAGTGCACCATTGTTAAGGCCAAAGGTTTTCACTTCGCCATTAGCATAGACCATCGTCGCAAAGTACTGGTCTGTTGTAATATCGATGACACCACCAGAAGCAACCTGCTCCAGCGTCGGATTGTATGGCGCATAGACCTTATGCGTATAATATTCGCAGGAATCCATCTTAGTGTCACCAGTTGCGCTATTTGCCTCAATTATACACAAACCTCGCCCGCCAATATCGGTACTATTGCTGAGGTAGACATAACTCCACGAATTTGTCGGATAGCGAAAGTCGAAACGTTTACCGCCAGACCACCAGGCACACCACCTCATGCGCGTTTCCTCGCCATTATGCCCAGTCGCTTCGACACAGCGGTTTTGACTTGCGCCTGGGTTCGACTCGACTTGTAGGGCGTTATTCGTGCGATCAAAGTGCCACTTTTGGTTCGCAGCAGTACTCGAGCAATTTTCTGTCCGCAGGCTTGCTCCTACCGCTGCTAGACAGCGATTAGATACCCCGGCACGCAACCGAAAAGTCGGTACCCCCGCCTGGCCGTAGTTTGTCTTGCCAGCCGAGTAGACCGCTCCCGCGCTGTCGCGAATGTAGACGGTGTCGCCATCAAAGGCGAGCTGCACCGCCTTGGTCTTACCAGGCTTGCCAAAATCACCTAGGCGGACAGGTGCTCGCCGCTCATTGATGTCACCTTGAGCAAGCTGGCCAAACTCATTATTACCCCAGCCATAGACCGCGCCGCTCTCGCCAATCGCATAGGCTGTTTGGCTATCCAGCGCCCAGGAATGAGCATCGGCCCGAATCTTCTCAGGGAAAGGTACTCTAGTGGGTGTCTTGATCGTTGCTGCGGTCGAGTTGATGCCCGCTACGCCTTTTTCATTAAGACCAGCGGCATATACACGCCCCTGGGATGTCACGACAAAGGTAACAATCCCTAGCGGAGCCACAAAGGTCGCGACATTATCAGTACTCGGCAAAGCAAACTGAACCGGGTTCGTCACCCACGCAACAGACTGACCCGGGTTGCCAATCTGCCCATGGTTATTGAGCCCCGCGCCCCACACCTCACCATTTTCCGTCAAAGCAAACATATTACGACCGTGAGAGAGAAAGTTAGTGTAGGTGCGCACAGCACGCTTATTAGCAGGGATATTAAACTGCTTAAGTGTGAGAGTATCGGTGGTTGAACCAACACCGAGCTGACCAAAACCATTGAACCCTGCCGAGCGCGGCCGACCAAACTCATCGATAACAGTAAAGAATGCACCACTCATCGCAAAGCCACCACCGGTTGCATAACCAAACGAGACACTATCGAGCAATGTACTGAGGCCCGCTTGACCCGCCAGGCGATACTCGTAGCTCTTCCACACTACGCCATCCGTCGTCCGAATAAGCTCCGTCCGGCCCACCGCCGTGATACGCTGAATACTCCCTTCGCGGCGCTCTGGCTCACCCACTTCAAAGGTCGTGCGCACATTGCCATCCTGTTGAATATACTGGGTTCGCCCGGCTACTACTGCGCCTTTGCAATCGGTGTTGGGTCGCAACTTCGCGCTATTAGACCACTGAGCAAGGTCGTTATTAAGCTCAAGGCATTTACTGGCAAGAACAACGCCACTCTCGGCCGCCTCACGGGCTAAGCGCCGGTAGTGCTGGGCGTAGAGCCCCTCGCGAATCGCTGTCGATGCAGACGCCGCCACGAGGAGTAGCATCATTGCCACCACCGATGCCACGATCACTGTTGGCAGAGCAAACCCCGCGCTTGATCTATTTTTGTTCACTAGCATTGCTTCTACAATAGCGTAGATTGCAACCGTAAGCAATATGCTGGTACAAAATTGTGCACAGTATAGTATACGTATGATAGGTTCTCATGTCTGAAGCTTACATAATTCTAAAATTAATCAACGTACACTCCACCGACGTGAAGTAGTAGATAGAAAGGTGCAGAGCAGATAAGTAGAGACTTGTTGTAATGCTCACGTTCACCACTACGAGAGGTAAGTCTACCAAGCATGCGAGCTCTCATGATACTGAAAGATATGTACTTGAGAGAAGGGACGTGGAAGCGATTGGTATTTTGCGATGAGATTGCCTCTTACTGCGCCCCGATCTGCACCACCTCACCACCCAACTTTTGCCGGAAGTAATTGTCGTGGCTGACATAGAGGATGGCACCAGTGTAGCGCTTCAGCGCCGCCTCGAGCTCTTCGATACTGGGCAGGTCGAGGTGGTTGGTAGGCTCATCGAGAATGAGCAGCTGCGGCTCATTGGCTAGCATGCTAATAATCTGGAAGCGCGCCTTCTGCCCACCACTGAGGCGAGCAAGCGGCACATCGCGATCCGTCTCAGCAAAGAGGTAGTCACTCATCAGTTGGCGCAGCTTGGTCTGGCCGATTGGCAGCCCACGGTCGAGGTGCATCTGCTCAATGGCCTGAGCCAGTGTGAGGTCAAGATATGTCGAGGCAATCTCTTGCTCATACACGCCAATCCGAATATGGCTATCGAGCTGCAGCGAACCACTATAGACAATTGGCGTATCGCTACCTCTGTCTTGCACCAAATTTTGCGCGGCGAGCAGTTCTCGAATAAGCGTCGTCTTACCTGCGCCATTACGGCCACGCAGCTCCACAGCTTCACCCTCACGCAGGTCAATATTTACCCCCTCAAATAAGATCCGTTCGCCATAGCCCAGCGCCAAATCTCGCACCGCTACTAGCGTACGCTGGCTTCGCATTGCACCATCGCGCATACTGAGGCGAATCGTTCGCGCCTTAAACTTCTGGTAGCGATCAGCCATCTTATACTCCAGCTGTGCCACGTTGTCGCGATCAATCCAAAACGTCGGTTTCTCAATCTGCTCAAGCTCCTCAAGCTCGGCTATAGCCTGCTGCTCACGCTGCTTAAACTGTTTGATAGTACCAGGATCGCGCGCTCGCTCCTTCAACCGGCGAAATTGCACTACCTTATCCTTCACATTAGCAATCCGCCGCTCGACCTGCTCGTACTCATGCATCGCGTTGCCCGTCGCCGAGGCATTTTGGCGCAGATAGGCATCATAGTTACCCCGGTAGCTCAGGGCCGTGCCGTCTTTTACCTCAACGATCCGATCCATCTCTGCCAGCACATCTCGGTCGTGGGTAATGACGAGCATTGCTTGTTTCGCGTCCTTGAGCCAGTCGACAAACTGCTTCTTAGCGACATAATCCATATGGTTCGTTGGCTCATCGATCAGTGCAAGGTCGGCCTGAGCGTGCATAATCTTCACCACCTCCACTAGGCGCTTCTGCCCACCGCTCAAACTCGCCAGATGTCGCTCACCATAGCCTGCCATTTGGAAGTTCTTTAGCTCCTCCGCCACTAGCTCCTCGATCTGGTAGAAGCCCTTTTGGCCAAAGCGCTCCAGCGCCGCGGTGTATGCCTCGATTTTGGCCATGTCATCACCCATCGTCTCGGGGTAGGTAGTGATGATATGGCGCAGGCGCGCATATTCCGGCAGGCCACGCAAGATATACTCGAGCACTGTGATATCGCCGCTGTCGTGGTGCTCTTGGACCGTCGCTACCACCACACTGCCACGTTTGAAAATAATCGAGCCACTATAGTCATCATCTACCCCTGTTAGCATACCAAACAGTGTCGACTTACCAACACCATTACGCCCCACCAGGCCCACCTTCTCGCCATCATTCACACTAAACTTCACATCCGTCATCAGCGTCTTCGCTCCAAACGACTTCTCGGTAATAGCAATATCGGCAATCATAGGGGATATTATAGCATGGCGAATTATATCCTTTGCGGGCAGGGGAGTGAGTTGAGCACTCCGCATTATTATTCTGTTATTTTTACGACACTCTTTCCATACATTTAGCGCTATAATGATCTGCAGACACGCTAGAAAATAACAGAAAGGATTATTTGTATTATGAAGGGCGAGCAACTCGCTTTTGTTAAAGATGACGGCATTACGCTCGCAGATTGCGACAATGTTGTCACATCCTACGGTTTGCAAACAGCACTCTTTCCGCGCAATATCCCCTCGCGCGAGATAGCGTGGCATTCGTCAGATAAGCTGCAATTTATGGCAACGAACGAAATGCTCGACGAGGCCAATATTCATTTTACGCAAGAAGAGCAAGCGACACTATCTAAATTCATTGATCCGATTGCTGATGTTGATAAACTTATGGCAAGCGAGCTTGCTCAAGAATGTTTGCTCATCAAGCGAGAGCAGGGGACGCTGGGTGATATGATACAGCTTATCGAGGCAACCCTCGCGGCAGATAGCAAAACCCACACCGGTATTTTCTTAGCAGAGTAGCCCACCGATCTCTCATATATTCACAAGCAACTAGTAGCAAGCACTTCAGAGGCTACAATATCCATCGCATCTGCTACAATAGAAGAGACGTATGAGCAAATCACATACTACTAAGCCACCAGTACCATCTATTGTCAACCGCCGTGCGCGGTTTGATTATGAGCTGAGCGACGACATAGTGGTTGGCATGAGCCTGACCGGCCTAGAGGTCCGCGCTGCCCGCGAGGGCCACGTGCAACTCAAGGGGGCATATGTAACGATTCGCAATAACGAGCTGTGGCTCAATAATGCCAGCTTCTCACTGCGTCACAACGAGCAGGGCCAACCAAATGCCCGAACAGTCAGCACTAGTGCACGTAAGCTCCTGGCAAAGCGGCGGCAGATCGAGCAACTCGCTGCTCGCAAGAAGGACGGCTATACCATCGTCCCCACGAAGCTCCTTACTAGTGGCCGTTACATTAAGCTCGTCATTGCCCTCGGTAAGGGTAAGAAACGCTACGACAAGCGCGAAACCATCAAACGCCGCGATGTGGAGCGAGAGCAGCGACGAGCAGTGCGGCGTAGCCTATAAGTTTATTTGGTGTTGATATTTCAAAATTTCTATTGTTTATATGCTATACTGTAGTAGTTATGCCAAATAAATCGGTTCGCTCTAATTCAATTAGTGTTGTTATTCCTGTATTTAACGAACAGAAAAACATCAAAGAATGCCTCACCGCATTATTACCTCAGCTTTCAGAAAAAGATGAAGTTATCATTGTCGACAACAACTCTACGGATGAAAGTGTTGCCATTATTAAAGGGTTTCACAACCCCCAAGTTCGTATTATTTATGAAACAAAACAAGGTATAACCCATGCAAGGACATGCGGTTTTAATGCTGCAAAGAACCCCATTATAGCACGCATAGACGCCGACACTGTAGTGAGCCACAATTGGCTCTCTATAGTTCGTCAGAAGTTATCGAACGACACATCAGTCAACGCACTTTGTGGTGCAGTTGCCATTAAAGAGCTATCTCCTCGTGGCCGTTTTTGGTTTCAGTGGGGAACAAGAATATTTCGCGCTTGGCACGAACGAAGCTTACAAGTAAAACCCATCATGTATGGTCATAATTCCGCACTCACAAAGAGCTTATGGCAGAACATTAACAGTAAAATGGATCTTGGAGACAGTAGTATCAGTGAAGATCTCGACATCACTCTCGCCTGCATCGTGTATGGTAAGGTAAAGTATGAACCAACTCTACTAGTAAAAAGCTGTGTATTGCGTACAATGAGCTCAATTGAGAAGCTACACAGGTATTATATTACTGACGGATATACACTTAATAAATACCAAATTGGCAACAAGAAGCGATGGAGTACACCGACTATCCGAAAGACATAATCAGCAGTAAAAATTAAGCCAAACAGTGTAGTAGCAATTCTTTCTCAGTGTCCATCTACACGCCCATATACGATCAAAAGGCCCGTATCAGACTATCCTACCCAGCGCCTCGTGGCTAGCAATCAGCGACTCATACAGCGCCGCGACCTTCTTTGCCATTGCTACAGAATCAAACTGACGCGCTACCCTCAGCGAGCCACGAGACAATTGCTCAAGTTTATCGGGGTGAGCAAAGAGATCAGTAAAGACCTTGGCAAAGTCCTCACCCTCAATCCCATCGGTCAGGATGGCATTTTTCTTAGTCAGCCCCTCAGTCATGCGCTCATCACAATAGACGATTGGCAGGCCGCTCGATGCTGCCTCGAGGAAGGTCATCGGTTGGTTATCGAAGTGATACGATGCAAGCGAGAAGATATCCGCCTGCTTAAGCAAGGCCGCTACTGCATCACTCGACTGCATACCTGTAAAAATTACCCGCTCTGCCACGCCAAGTCGCTCGGCACAGGCGCGCAGCTCTGTCTCGTATGGACCACCGCCGACTAGCACGAGCTTCACGTTCTCGTCTGGAATATGCGGCAGAGCTTCGACAAGTGCCTGCTGGCGCTTCTCAGGACTCAGACGCGCCACCGAGATAATAAATTTATCGTTCGGGCCTTTCGTGATAGGCGAATCCGCCGCCGAAGCATCGTGATAACGCTGAGTGTTGATACCATTCGGGAAGACATGACACGGTGTCGTTAGACCGCCATCCTCCACCAGTATCTTGGCCAGGTGCTGCGATGGTGATATGCAAGCATCACACTGGTTAGCAAACGCCGCAGTAAGACGCCACCCCTGACGAGACAACATCTCGCGGATTGCACTCTTACCCATACCATGGAGCTGCTCACGCGAGGTGACTGGCAATATCGGCTTCGTCCGGAAGACAACAGGAAAGGCGACCGAGAGCGCAATCACCCCAGCCGTCACCATAAACGGATAGTCGTCGATCAGCTCGCTATAGAGCGTGTGGATCGTCGTGACATGGGGAATCCGCTGCCGCTTGGCTACACTGTGGGCTAGCACACCCATATAGAATTGCATTTGGCTGTGGACGATGTCGAACTGGTAGTTATCCAGCTTCTTGGCTAGGCCAGGGTAGATGACGGCCGTCTCGCGCTTATCAAAGACGTAATTCTTCGATGATGGCAGGCGAATGACATGGTCATCGTGATCGTCATAGCCTTCGCACTTTGGCGCAACAATATAGACCTCATGGCCCAGCACCTCAAGTGCCTGCCTCAAATTGACCGTAGACGTTGCCACGCCATGGACTGATGGCAAATAGTCATCAATAAAGATTCCAATTTTCATACTTATGCCATTATACAGCAACGGAGAACAGCTAGCAAATGTAAAACTGTTTTAAGGGAATAATGTTAGTAGCTTGAGTAGCTACCTAGCTACTTAGTTGAAAATCTTAACGATCTCTGCAATGCCTTCAATATGAACAAGGTGACCACACTGTGCAATTTCAATAATGCGCAGCTTTGCAGCCCACTTTTGAAGATAATTCATCGCTCGCTTACCAGCAAGACGATCTGTATCGCCATAAACAACCACAACCTGGCTCAGTAGGTAGCGAGGTAGTGGTTTACTAAATGGGTTACTACGTAAATTAGCTTTCATTAGCACCATTTCAGCATACTGATGACGTACTCGCGGCCCTTCAGTCGCAATACACTCGGCAACAATCTGTCTATAATCAAATTGATCGTGTCGCGCTAAGAGAAAATTAGTTCGGAAACCTAACAACAAACGATTGGTGTAGTATATCCGTCGAGCAATAATATCAGGAGTGCACGCAAATACTCGATCAATTACCTGCAAAATAGGGTGAAACACTGGAATTGGCGCACTTAAGATAATACGTGTTGTCAACGAGATCTGATACATTTGTATGTAAGCTAATACAACACTTGACCCAAACGAATTACCAACTATAATAGCAGGGTTTGGACACACCAGTTGTAATGTTTCATGAAGCCAGTCAGCAAGATCATTCATATTTCGTACAGGAATGGTTGATGAACCTCCATGCCCTGGAAGGTCAAGCACAACAACTCGCCAGCCATGCTTGCGATAAGCGTCTGCTAAGAGTAACATAGAGTAACTCGTCCCTGTTAGACCGTGAATAATAACACATGTTTGTTTGATATTGTGTTGAGCCTCGCGGTATGCAACTATTTTGCCATTTGATAAATGAGCCACTCTTTGGCAAAAACGCGAGCTAGCTTCTCGTAGTACACTATTCTCTATCATAAATCAGTTTCCGATATACTGCACGATATTGACTAATAGTATAATCATGAGAGTGATGCTCTATAACCCACTGCCGAGCGTGTTGACCTATTTTATGACGCAAATTTTGATCTTGCAGGAGAATTTCTAATTTGCTTGCAAGATCACTTATGTCAGGATAATGGAAACCAAGGCCGTTTTTCCCATCATCTAGTAACTCAGGTAGAGCTACTTGATCTGCCACCACTACTGGCGTTTCACACAATAAAGCTTCGAGCGCAGCTATACATTGCAATTCTGCAGGGCTCGGCATGACAAATACATCAGCCCGCCACAACAAAGCGCGCTTTTCGTCGTCAGTCACATAACCAGTGAAAATACAAGCATCACCTAAATCAGAGGCTCGCTGCTTCAGTGATTCCATATTAACTCCTTTTCCTACAATGACGAGTTGTACGTCATCTCGGTTAAGCCGTTTCATTGCATCTATTAGTAGGTCAACTCGCTTTTCGCCATCAAGCCTTCCTACATAAATAACCATTAGCCTTTGATTGTCTAGCTTAAATCTCTTCAAATTTGCTGTTTTAGTGTGTTGCTCCAAAGGGTATAGCCTTACATTTATACCATTTGATATCGCCATAGTAGGCACTGTAATACCTTTCACATGATTGAGAGCCGCTTGTGTTGGCGCTGTCACCAAGTCTGTTCTATTAAGATAATTTACTGTATACCGTTCAGCTTTTTGACCAAGCCACCGAGCAAAACTTTTCCATTTTATGTTCATCACAAGGTTTAATGCAATGGCGTGACCAGTTGCAATAACCGGGATATGATATCTACGAGCTTGACGTAAAACAGCCATATGAAGCCAAGTTGACGGAATAAGCATATGAACAATATCTGGACGGTATTGATAAAAATAACGTTTTACTGCATAAGCAGGTAATACTGTCATTCTATTGTTTTCTCTATTAACAAACGATTTTACAGCAGGTAGTCTGATCACAGTAGCACCATTTATCTCGTCAATCTCCTGGTAGCTACCATAAAGAAAGCCTTTTGGCGACCCTGTTATGACTGTCACTTCATCTCCATGCGCTATAAGTCCAGATATAAGTGTGTCGACAGCCGCTTGGACGCCACCGACGCCTGGGCGATATACTTCTGTTACGATAAGAACTTTCATACCATTGTAGATTAACACACGGCACAATATTTTTCCATAAGTGAGCAAGCTCGTTCCGTCAAGTATAAAATATCTACATCATCCATATATAATTGCTTTGTTTGATACTTAGCTATCGATACATAAGGCAGCACCATGCTATACTACCCCTATGACTACCTTATACTCCTGGAACGTCAACGGTATTCGTGCGGTGATTAATAAGGGTGAGTTTGCCCGCTTTATGGCGGCGCACAACCCCGATATCCTGTGCCTGCAAGAGACCAAGGCGCAGCGCCAGCAGGTGGAGCTGGACCTGCCGGGCTACCACGAGCACTTTTATAGCGCGGCCAAGAAGGGCTATAGCGGTACGGCAATCTTTAGCAAAACCGCACCGCTAGAGTGGCGTGATGGCCTGCCAGCCGAGCTAGTGGAGCAGTTCCAGCTGACGACCAATAGCTACGGCAGCCCAAATGATGAAGGCCGCGTCATCACGGCGGAGTTTGCTGGCTTTTGGCTGGTAACTTGCTACACACCCAATAGTAAAGGGGACTTAAGCCGGCTTGCCCTGCGCGCCAAGGCCTGGGACCCTTGCATGCTGACGTACTTGCAGGGGCTGGAGGCTGGCCAGTACGGCCCAGCCAAGCCCGTACTCTACTGCGGGGATATGAACGTCGCCCACCAGCCAATCGACCTTGCCAACCCACGCGCCAACCGGGGCAAACACGGCTTTACGGACGAAGAGCGCGCTGGTTTCCAGCACTACCTAGACGCTGGCTTTGTAGATACCTTCCGCGCCGCTCACCCCGGCCAAACCGATGCCTACACCTGGTGGACACACTGGGCCAACGCCCGGGCTCGCAACGTGGGCTGGCGGATCGACTACTGGCTAGCCTCGGCGGCAATCGCCCCGCGCATCACCAGCGCCCACATCCACGCCAGCCAAATGGGCAGCGACCACTGCCCGGTGAGTATTACGGTGGATGAAGTGGTAGCGTAGGCTAAGATACAGCAAAGAGCACGACAAGCGCATAACAGAGCCTTGACGCACCCCTCATATATTGATATATATATATTAGCTTCTCGCAATCCGGCGAGAGGTGAGTCTAGAGAGGGAGGAGGTGATCCCCATGCTCGACGGCATTAGCCTCGGCGGTAGTGGATCCTGATAGTGCAGAGGGTGCGCAAGCACACGTTTGCGCACCCTCTGCGCCCCAACCTCCTATCTCCTTCTCGCCCAACCTAGTCGTCAGCGCTACTCTTGCTAGAGTATGGAGAGCTCCTGGGTTGGGCTTTTTCTCTTTTATGTTTTTTATTCGCTCTCAGGCTGCGCCAGCACTTCGACACTGTATATATGGCACTAGTAGCAAGCAAGACATCACTCCAGCAGCAATGCATAGCAAGCACCACCTACTTCGCGGTATAATAGCTCTATGCTGATTATTTTCTCCCTATATTATCTCCGTCCGCTAGAGCAAGGCAGCTGCGCATGAACATCCCCTACTGGCAGCAGCAGACGCCGGCCAAACCGCTCTACCCAGATATCGCCTGGAATAAGCCCCAGCAGCGGGCGCAAGCAGGCAAGCTGGGCATTATTGGCGGCAACCGGCTGAGCTTTCGCGCCATCGAGCATAGCTATACCACTGCGCTCGCCACAGGGGTAGGGCAGGCACGCGTGGTGCTGCCAGACGCCCTGCGTGGCACTATTCCTGCCAGTGTGACGGACACGATTTTTGCCGCAAGCAATAGTAGCGGCAGCCTAGGCAACGAAGCCTGGCCGGAGCTGCAAGCCCTCACTGGCTGGGCCGACGCACTCCTCCTCACCGGCGACGCAGGCCGCAACAGCCAGACCGCCATCGTCTACGAAAAGCTCGTGAGCCACACCACCACACCACTCATCATCAGCCGCGACGCGGTCGACCTGCTTATGCCAAGCGCCCCGCAGCTTGCCAGCCAGCCAAACATCCTCATCGTTGCCTCATTCTCGCAAGTCCAAAAGTTACTGCGCACGCTGTACTATCCCAAGATCCTCACCTTCCGGATGCTGCTTCTCCAGCTTGTCGAGGCGCTGCACAAGTTTACCATCACCTATCCACTCACCATTGCCACCTTCCACGCCGACACCATCCTTATCGCTCAGCACGGCACCGTCACGTCAACACCATGGTTGCAGCCAATGGCACTCTGGCAAGGTACGGTGCCAACGCGCATCGCCGCCTATACCATGTGGAACCCAGAAACGCCCCTCCAGGCAGCAACGGCTAGCTTGCTAGATGGGAAGGAGTAGGTATTAGGTATTAGGTATTAGGTATTAGGTATCGGCTCCGGAACTTTTGTTATAGCTATTTGTATTTTCTTCTTCATCTCTTTGGCTAGTGAAGGGAAGTATAAGAGTCGCTCAAGCCCTAGAGCACGAGCAATATTTCTATGATCTGCTTTTTGCTTGAATGACAAACGACAGGCATATTTAAGCACGATAAATATACCGATGAGACCGTCTCAAGTAGTGGGATTTTATATCCTACCAAACCAATACCGAAAGGGAAGAGCGAAAAAAGAGATTTGCACGCGATGTGCAGCACCATTATTATGTTGTTCGTTTTTTGTGTTCAGATCATACGAAGCACAAATCATGAACAAATGTTTGCGTCACATGAGCCCACGACCTCTGTTATTCTGCTGGACAAAAAAGTAGCACAAGCATAAAACACCACCAAGCGCTATACCAAAACTCTCCTATTGCATGGTGTGCTATATTTGCATGAATGTCGGTATTATATATCTTATTTATAGAACGGAAATAGCACGTTTCTACCGGAAATCAAGTACTCATATCATGTTTTGCGGTAATATTTAGCTCATCGGTAATGGCAAATCATCCATCTTCTCTTGCGCTATATGGCAAAAAGCAGATGAGTAGTATATTTGTTCGCCCTAGTTTGTGCACTACGTCAACCATGATACATGAGTAATTAGCGTGTTCAGTACATCCTCATACTGCTCTCTTTGTTTTGTGTATCGCTTACGCAGCCACATCACTTGCCTTATTCAGCAAATAGAAGCCACAGTCTCAGCCTGTATGAAGATACTATACTGTGTAGGAGACATCTCCTGGCCAAGAGCATAGTGGGTAGAGTAGGGGAGGTGTAGGTGGAGTATCTTGAGGAGACCTTGGATACCGTCATTTTAACTGAACTATGTCTACAGAAGCTAACTACGGCCTATATTAAGCCTCTGTTGAGGAGAAGTGGAACTGATCAAACTACTACTCGTGCTACCATCCAGAAGCCACGATGTAAAATACATATTTATACCGACTTTCTCTATTATTCCAGCAAAATATATACTGCCACTGACTAACATAGAGCACCACCAGAACAGACAGATTGCACTCACAATGCGCGGCTAGCCCCCTTAAAGAGCGGGCGAGAGAAAGGGTAGAGAAGCTTAATACGTCTCATCAGAGTAACTCTCACTCCACAATCTCACAAATGAGACCAATCAAAAAGAAAAGAGGACACGCAGCTTATATCGGATCAATGATTTGCTTTCAAAAACCAAACAAATAAAAAATCACCCGTCCATGCAAAACGGGTGATTTTAGGTTATCCGCAAACGGTTATTTATTTGCGGTGGCGGCTTACGTAGTAAGCGGCACCTGCAGCAGTGAGGCTACCAATACCAGCCAGCGGCAGGAGGGTACCGCCCAAGCCGGTGTGTGGCAACTCAGCTACTGGAGGAGTTTGCTCACACTTCGACATGTCGGTGGTGTAGTCATTGCTTACTTCGTTGCGGCGAACTTCGACGATCTTCTTGTCAGAGATGCGGCAAACCTTGACCTTGTCACAGTCAGCGACATTCTTTGAGTGCTTCTTCTCGTCGAATTCTTTTTCCTTGATGGTGACAATAGCACCAGTCTTCAGCTCACAGACCTTCATCTTGTCGCAGTCTTTGACGTTCTTTGAGTGTTTAGTAGCGTCAAATTCGCTTTCCTTGATGGTGATGATGGTGCTGCTGCTCAGCTCACATACCTGGATGCTTGGCTGAGGTGTTACCTTGATAACAACCTGGCAGTCCTGGCTGGTCTTCTCAACGTTGGTGCTACCACCTTCGTTGCCAACTACAGTCATCTTAACGGTGTACGTGCCTTCTTTGGCGTAAGTGTGGCGAACGGTTGCGCCGCCGGTGGCAGTCTTGCCGTCACCAAAGTCGTACTTATACGTAGCGACCTTTGCACCTTCCTTGGCAGTTGCCTTGGCGGTGAATTGGTATTCGTTGCGCGAAACCTGAGTCGCTTGCAATGCGTCGCAGGTCAGGCTTGGTTTAGCTGGTGGGGGAGTTGGGGTGCCCCAGGTAGGGTTACCACAGTCCTTGATAACACCAGCGATAAACTTACCGTTGTTGTCGAACCATGCGTAGATGTTGAAGGTTGTCTTACCCAAGATGAAGCTGTCGCCCGTTGGGTATTGGTAGTAGGTGTGACCACCTGCAGTGCGCTGACCTTCAGCCTTCTTTTGGTTGGTGCCAGCCTTGGCCTGCAGGGTGCGAGCACCAGTAGCAACAACCCGGCCACCAACAGTGATGTTGCCGTTGGCGTCAACCGTACCTTCTTGCATGTTGGCACCGTTAACCATTTGCTCGGTAATACCGAACTGGGTGTAGAGCTGGCGGATCTCTGTGCGCTTTACATAGGTGCTGCGCAGCGTCTGCACATCCTTTGTACCACACTCGACAACGTTAAAGTTGCTACAACCTGCCGAGAGTGCTGCCGATGCTGGCTGCGCTACCCACAGGCTACCGATTGCTGCACCGGCGACAACACCGAGTGCAACAAACGATTTTGCTAGTTTGTTCATTTGTTTTCCTCCTCGTCATTATTAGACGTTATGTGTTGAGATTATCATGTCCTTTATTTTTTGTCAACAATACTTTTTCATATATTGTGCTTATGCTTAAATCCATATTTTGTGGCTGCTGTTCTACCACAAAATTATGATCGTAGCCACTGTTATATCGTGGTTGCGTGCAAGCGATGTTCGATGGTGTTGTACTTATCAAACATACATCGCACGCTCGGTGCTTTCGCCTGTTGCGCAGCTATGTGATGTTACTCTGCTTTTTTGCCATATTTTCTCTTGATCGTTCATGGCTGGTTATCCAGTAGCTTAGGATGGGCGAGCGGTCGTATTGAATGAATAGAGTGACCGGCTTAGACATATCTCCGTAGAGCCCTGCACGAGAGGCTAGCCAAGTACAGGGCAATCTGCTATACTGACAGAAGTTGCAGGGCAGGGCTGCAATTGATCTTACTCATGCCGCGGTGGTGGAATTGGTAGACACGTCAGACTCAAAATCTGATGTCCACTCGGACGTGCCGGTTCAAGTCCGGCCCGCGGTACCAGTGTTTATTCAGCTGTTTTCCGAAAAATAAGCCGCGATGTCGGCTTATTTTTTTGATTAATAACCCTTAATTCTCCGAATATATCAGTCTCGAGAGCGTGGGCACGGGCAGGTAACTTCTTATCCAAGGTGGGCTTTGAAACGCAAGCGATATATTGGTATATCAAAGCTAATATTGTATACTGGAAGTAGTTATGCAGCCACAAGATTCGTCACGCACAACATCACGAGGGCATTCGTCGTCGCAGAGCCGCGATGCACGGCTTAGTGAAGCGCGTGGGCAAATTGATGCGCTGTACAATACGTCGAACAGTAGCGGTGGCACAAGCCGCCCAACTATGCAGCCCATCATTGGTAATGCGCCGACTCGCCCGCCAGCGTCCAGCACGAGCGCCAAGGCGGCTACCTTCTCAGTTCCAAATCTCGCTAGCAAATCAGCCAGCCATGCACCAGTGGTGCGGCACGCAGTAGGTGGCGTTCAGCACAGCCAGACGGCTTACCGCCCAGGCGCACAAGCGTGGCGTCAGAGTCAAGCAGCTGCGGCATCAAGCGCTCACTCGGCACCCACCTCCCGGGAGCGCGACATCTCATCTATCACGCCGCGCAGCCGCTCACAGGCGCACTACATTGGTACATCGGCGCAATCCCAACCCTCACCAACCCGCACAGCCGCTTCATCAACAGCTCACGCGCAGCAGCCCTCATCTCAAGACAACCACACCGAGCAACCAGCAGCAAACGCGCATCAGCCGCAGCAACCAGACAGCCAGCGCCTTGCCGGTGCACCACGCCAGCCCACCGCCAACCAAAAGGCCGCTTGGCAGCAATATCACAGCGCCTGGCAAAACTACTATCAGCAGTATTATGAGCGCTACTATCTAGGCCAAGTCAAGAAGGCTGAGGAGCGCCTCGCTGAGCAAGCCAAAGCTCACGACGCCGATGCACCTAACGCCACCACAGCCACCACTGATGAGCCAGAGGAGCTCACCCAAAGCCAAGCCATGGGCGACCTGCGCTCGCGTTTACTGAGCTCAATCCGCAACGGCGCAAACAAAGTCCGCCATAGCCGACACTTCATCCCCGCGATAGCTGGTATTTCCGTCATGGTATTATTCTTGGCATTGCAGTATAACCGAGTCTTTTTCTCATACGTTGCTGCCTATACCTCACCAGGCGACCTCGATGCCCAGAGCTATATCATCAGCCCATACGACTCGACCAACGTTGGCCCAGACCCCAAGCTTATCATTCCTAAGATCGCGGTAGACGTACCCATCGTGTGGGACGCCAACGCTGCTAGCCAAGCCTCGCTTAATGCCGCTATGGATAAGGGTGTGGTATGGTTCAACATTCCTGGTGCCAATGCGAAGCCTGGTGAGGTAGGGAACTTCGTCGTCTCAGGTCACTCAAGTAACGACTGGCTCGATAATGGTAAGTATAAGTTCATCTTCGCGCGGCTCGAGCAAATGCAAAAGGGTGACAATATCTACGTCAATTACAACGGCAAGCGCTACACCTATACTGTCACTGGCTCGCAAGTCGTCAAACCGACCGATGTGCACGCGCTGCAAACCAACGCTACCAAGCCAACTATGACGCTCATCACTTGTGTGCCACTTGGTACCGACCTCAACCGCCTACTCGTCACAGCCGAGCAAGTCAGCCCTGACCCATCCTCCGCCAAAAAAGAAGCATCTCAAACCACTACCAACAGTGGCAGTAACAGCAAGAGTGCCATGCCAGGCAACTCACCAACCTTCGTCCAACGGGTCGGCAACCTGTTTTCAGGGCGGTAAGTTAACTTTATAAACCAGTGTGGCATCTACGCTTGAAAGTGCGATATTTCTCACTGGTTACTCTGGTAGTTCGTATAGCAGTATAAAGACGAAGGAAAGTGTGCTATCGCAAAGAGATATGCGAATATGAGAGTGTATTGCCAAGCTACATAGCGCTATAGCAATAAGAAAAGTATGTAGAAATAACAACGATCATTGGCTAGTAGACCTGCTAGCGAACTCTGTTATTCTGGTAAATATCTCGTAAATCTCGCGGCTGTCGCTTCTTAGAACCCTCTTAACCACTTGACTAGCCCCTCATATATTGATATATATATACTAACTTTTTGCTCAAAGCATGTCTTGGAGCGAAGAGTCGCTCCTGGCTTTGGGCTCACTTTCTTAGAGAGGAGGTGAGAAAAGTGGGGTCACTCATTGCAATGGGTGCTGGATACATCATAGATTTCATTCTACTCGGTGTATACTCGCATCTCGCGGACAATGATAGGACAAGTACGCTGAAGTGGTACGGTGTAGCGAATTTTGTTGCTGCAGTTGCAGCACTGATCGCTGTACATTTCTTCAGCTCTCGGTCTATTGAGGATCCGGTATCGGCCTTTGGTATGGCACTCTTTTTGGGGTGTATCATTGCCGCCGTTGGATCATTCCACGCCTTTGCAAGACGCAATCACTACTAGGGGCTCATAAATAGCCCACCAAACATAGCTCACTAAACTCGTGTCTCAATCTGATCGTAGTGCATTCTATTGCACTCTCGGGTTGAGCAATTAATCCGGGTTCAGTTTGAGCATGGTTGGTGGGCTATGCTCTTGGATTATATAGATATATGAACAAGCGAATTATGTGCTTAGCGTTCACCACAGTTTAGCAGGGGTAGCTGCACGATCCTGATGATAACTCTAGTCATTGACAATCTTCGTCTGGCGCAGCGCCACGCCGTCCTTCGTCTTGACGAAGCTATAGAGGTAGCGCTGGTTCTGCGAGAGGACGACGGGAAGATCAAGCGCTGAGGTAGTGATGTGCTGCTGGTTGGCACCGTCAAAGTCGTAGAGATGTACACCGCCGTACGTGAAGGTGAAGTGATAGCCATCAATCCAGTTGATATCGCGCGTCAGTGGCTGAGGGAGCTTGATAGTGGAGGATTTGAGCAGCTCGAGGTCGTACGTCATGAGGCTCGCGTCGTTATACACACAGGCGAAGCGGTGCCCACCACGCGAGAAATCGACGTGGCTAATGCCACCAGGCATGCTGAGGCTAGCGACAGACTTGAGGCTGCTTGCGGTGCGCGAGTCGCTCGCAGCGTGCGAGGTGCTACTAAGGATCTCGGCTGTCTCGCCATAGGCGATAACGTAATATACTTTGTCGTAATATTTTTCGATACGGAAGTGGAGTGGCGCCACACCATCATCGGCATAGCTGCGGACGGTGCGAGGCTTGGTGGTGCCAATAGTGAGGTAGCCAGCAGTGCGCTGCTTGCTAGTATGGTCGAGTTTGGTCGTGTACGTAACGGTGCTATCGCTGTAGAGTGCAAACTCAGCCACGTTGCTAACGAGCGGGCCGGTGATGGTCATGTCGCCGAGGCTTGCTTGGCGCAGGTCTCCCTCATCAGTAAGGACGAAGAGCTTGCGGCTGTCGCCCTGCGAGAACTTGGCAGCAGCAATGTCCACGCCAAGCTGCCGCGTGACATTCTCGAGCTTGTGGCTACCCTGAGTATCAAGGACGAGCCACTCGGTTTTATCGCCATTGTAAGTGTGTTTGATCGTTACATAGCGATTATCCTTATCCCACGAGTCGAGGGTGAAGGTTTGGTGCTCGGCATTATCGGGCGCAGTGTAGTGGGCGCTGTCGAGTGTAATGTTCGTCGTCTGTGGCTTATCACCACTGAGGTCAGCCAGGGTAACGGTGGGCTTGTGCGCAGACGGAGTGAAGGCGAGGTAGCGATTATTACCCGAAGCAATGGCGCTTGACGCACCACTAGCAGTTGCGACATTCTTATGACTCGGGTTGCTGGAGATGAGCCGGGCGTAGTCGAGCCACAGCACACTACCAGCCTTCACATTAACTGTCTTGTGCCAGTCACGATAACCCTCACGCTGAATAGTAACGTTGCGCTGGCCAGCCGAGAGGGTGAGCTTGCTAGGCGTCTCGTTGCTGAGGCGGGTTTGGTCTACCGTCACTTGGGCACCATCAGGGTGAGTGTCAAACTGCACCAAGCCGCCCTGCACAACCTTACCACTCGACCAATTGAGCCGGTACCCCTGTATTGCATAAGCAAAAATCACGACGGTGAAGAGAACGGTCAGCACCATCATGCTATAGATCAATGTCAGATGGACGCGTTGGCGTCGCTTTCGTTGCTTCGTATCCATGACAACATTATACCATGGCTGGAAGGAAGTAGGACGTGTTGTGCACTCAGCTCAACCTTGCAGTAGGCTCATGTATTTATTTCGTCCCGAGGATTTTATACAAAACAGCTCCCACCTCTTGCAAAAACCCTTATGCTTGGAGTATTATACGATCAAAGAGGGAACAAGGGGGATATATTACTATGCGTCATACGACGGCCACACATGGTAGGCACGTGTCTAACCAGGCAACTAAGCAGGTTGCCACTAATCCACACACGCAGAGCTCGGGGCAGCGTCGCACCGGTACATCGGGGCGGCAACCTGTGCTATACGGGCCGGAGCTAAAGATTATTCATACCGCGCGTACTCGCTCTAAGGCAGCCAAGACAACTCAGAAGCATATCTCAGAAATCATCCCGGCAACTAAGGTGGTACAGACAGCTCAGACAGCCACAGCGACGCCGCAATCACCCGTAAAGAACCAGCCACGGGCATCTACGGGGGTCGCTCAAACCACTCCGCAGCGCCCCGCGCACCAGCCAGCCACGCCACAAAAAACAACGGCACCACATCGCGCCACAACACCAACTGCGCACATCACCAAACATCATCGGCCAGTAGCGGTGCAGCCCATCACATCATCTCGGCCCAACACGCCGCGTCAGCTACGGAAGCGGCAACCAGTGACGATCTCGCCACTCTCGGCTCAGCCAACAAGACCCTCATCGCCCCGTGCGCAAACCCCACACCACACTGCGCAGCATACGTCCACCCAGCCTGGCGCGCCACGTAGTATGGATTTTGTATTCGTACCATCAGAAGTAGAACCACCCAGTGCCGCTAAACGCCATAACACGCCACCATCGTCACAACTAGCACGTGTGCTTGCCACCGAGCAAGTCGAGCAGACGCAAACCCAGGCCACGCAGCCAGTTATACCAATTGGCCTACCCACACTCAATCTCGCCGAGCTTGCCGCCCAACCACTGGTAGCGCAGCCTTCTGGGATGCCACAGGGTGAGGTGTGGTGGCCACCAGCTGAGCCAGAGCTCACCACTACGGAGAATATCCCCGTTGGCACACTGCCGCGTAGCGTTCTTCCACAGCAGAGTAAGAAGTCGGTAGCCACGCCCAGACCCAAACATCGCAAGCTCTTCACTGGTAACCGCCGCACCAACGAACCTACCACCAGCGTCGCACCACCACCGGCTCGGCAGCCAGCGGCGCGCCACTGGGGTCGGCATCTCAGCGTTGCTGGGGCGATGGTGGCACTGCTTGCCTTTGGCGGCTATCTGACATACCACAACATGCCTGCCATTGCCACACGCATGGCCGCTGCTCAGGCTGGCATTAATGCATCGTTCCCGTCGTATCAGCCGAGTGGCTATAGCTTGGCGGGCGGTATATCGCAGCAGCAGGGGAGTGTCTTAATGAAGTTCGCCGCCAACGCTGGCCCAGGCACCTTTACTCTCACGCAAAGCCGGTCAGATTGGGATTCCAGCGCTGTCCTAGCCAACTACGTTTTGCCCAGCTTTGGCCGCAACTTCGCCACCACCACCAGCCGTGGCCTCACTATCTATAGCACCCACAATGCCGCCGCATGGGTCAATGGCGGCATCCTCTACACTATCAAGGGCAACGCACCCCTGTCGAGCGAACAGGTAGCGCGGATTGCAGCGAGCATGTGAATCTCTTGCGAGTCTGCATTTCTCCCATCACTTCATCCGATGGAGTATGGAAACAGATTGCAAATAATCTGTTTTCAGCCCTGGCAGCAAGAGGTCGATGCCTGGGAGACATCGACCCTTATAGCGTTCCGGAGGAGGGAGCGATGGGAGAAGCGCAGGCTATGGCCAAAATCATGCCATTCTGAGATTGTCGCAGTTCATCTGCTATACTTATCCATATGAGTAACGAAACATCATCTGATACACCATCTTCGCATGCCACTACCATTCGCACCCGCTTTGCACCAAGCCCCACGGGGTATATCCATGTGGGTAATGTGCGCGCAGCGCTCTTTCCGTGGCTGCTCACGCGCCAGCAGGGTGGGAAATTCGTCTTGCGCATTGAGGATACCGACCGCGCTCGCTTTGTACCTGGGGCGGAGGATCTGATTCTCGATACACTCGACTGGCTTGGGCTAGACTGGGACGAAGGCCCACGCGTTGGCGGTGAGGCTGGGCCATACCATCAGTCGGAGCGCCTCGCCATCTACCACCGCTGGGCACAAAAGCTCATCGACAAAGGCCTGGCCTATGCCGACCCCTACACCCCAGAGGAAGTCCAAGGCTTTCGCGAGGAAGCCCGGGCTGCCAAGAAGGCCTTTTTATACCGCGACTATCGCCCCACCAATCCACCAGAGTGGGATGGTACCCAGCCACTGCGCTTCAAGATAGCCGAGCCCCAGCGCTACACCTGGCACGACCCCGTGATGGGTGAGCTTTCTGCTGGGCCAGAAGCGCTCGATGACTTTATCCTTATCAAGGCCGATGGCTACCCCACATACAACTTCGCTCATATCGTCGACGATGCCGAGATGGGCATTACCCACGTCATCCGCGGACTAGAATATATCTCCAGCATTCCACGCTACCTCAGCCTATACGATGCGTTGGAGCTTGAGCCACCAGTACTAGCCTGCCTGCCACACATCATGGCACCGGATGGCAAGAAAAAGCTTGGCAAGCGTGATGGTGCCAAGAGCGTCACCGACTACCGCACCGATGGTATTTTGCCCGAGGCAATGCTCAACTTCCTAGCCTCGCTGGGCTGGAATGATGGCACCGAGCAAGAGATCTTTAGCAAGGAGGAACTGATCGAGAAATTCAGCCTCGAGCGCGTCCAGCGCAGTGGTGCTCGCTTCGACGAAAAGCGCCTCCTCTGGATGAATGGCCAATGGATTCGCCGCTTATCACTCGATGACCTCTACAACCGAGTCGAGCACTACTGGCCAGCCAGCGCTGCTAGCACCGACGAATCGTACAAAAAACAAGTGCTTGCACTGGTGCAAGACCGCCTCAAGACCTTGGCCGAGCTGCCAATGCTGAGCCGCTACTTCTTCGAAGAGCCCACTATCAACGAAGAACTCATTACCACCAACAAGCCACTACGCAAACTGACAGACGAGCAGCGCCGAGAGCTCCTCGCCACGGCCCACGCCGCTCTGACTCAGCAGCACACATGGACACCAAGTGCCATTCAAGACACCCTTAATCAACTCCTCGAGACCACTGGCCACAAGCCCGGCGTGCTCTTTAGCCTCATCCGCATCGCCACCACCTGGGCACCCTTTAGCCCCCAGCTGAATGACACGCTGGCGCTGCTTGGCAAGGAGCGGACGCTGGCGCGGATTGAACAGTATCTTGGGCAATAACACGCTATGCATCACACAAAAACCGGCTCTCCCAGCCGGTTTTTGCTTGAACAAATAATTGCGTCGTTAGCAAAAAATAATAGAAACAACAGGGGTAGGGGGCTGCCCGCGAATACACAACGGTACTCAAGCGGGCAGCCCGGTGGATAGAAGGGCCATGCCTGTGCTACTACACAGGCCGACGTGAAGCTTGACGTGGGTCAAGCCTTTTTTGGTTCCTTGCTGGGCTCAGTTTCCGTCGGTGAGCCAGTGTCTGCCTCTAGCATTGCTTGAGACAGCGACCCCCATGCGTGGACTTCATCCTCAGTCTCATTAAGGATAAAGGGGAGAGAGGACACTCTCGAGGCGCGGTCAGCCTCAGCAGCCACTAGGGCTTCTCGCTCCTCACGAGAGCGGCGCAGCGCTTCCTCGGTCGCTTTGCGCTCGGCTTCAATACGCCACCGCTCTTTAGCGGCAGCGTAAGCAGCCTTAAGGCGGTCAATCTCGTCTTGTATATAGCCATACAAGACATCGAAGGCGCGGCGTCGATACTCCTCAGGTGAGGGGAGTTTGGCGCTATACTCTCTACCAATGAACTCTATGAGCTCTGGGTTGCGACGAACAACGCAAGTGACGGACTCACCATGGATACTAACTACCCCAGTATTGATCCTGCCAACAGATACCCCAGCCCCAGCCTCCAAACTCTTACGAGCATTCTGAGAGAGGCCAGATTGAAGTAGCCATCGTATACACCGGACAACTGGGTAGTTGAAATCTATGATTTGAATCTCGTTCTCGAATTGCTGGTGCCTCGTCCTGTATCGTCGCCAGTTGCTGATCATAGAGCGGATATAGTGCCCAGTCATAAGAACAGCCGGAACAACAAGAAGTATCAACCCTGATAGCGACCACGATGATGCGCATCCACTGATACCAGCAGCCAGTGCTGTTGCTGTGGTTTTGCGATCAGTGTGACGACTGTAGTCACCGCAACCAGTCCACTCTCCGTCTACATAGAGTCTACCGCAATGAATCTCAAGGAACATATTCTCTTCCCCTTTCTATCTGTAGAGAGAATATGAAAGAAATTATATATATCTGTCAAGGCCCTATTGCTGCGCTATTTACAACGATACAGAGGTGGCAGCTCACTGTTGCCTCAAAATATCATGCTATTTGCTGGTATGGTAGCAGCCTGGCTGCGGTGGGTGCGTTGCTATCCTTGCCAAGCGATGTGCGTGCCACGAGAGAGGGAATACCGCGAATTACTCCGCTGGAGGTATGTCGCCCAGCCAGACTGATGGTGCCGGCTCCATACCGCTCACAGAGTCTGCGCTGCCGTTAATGATATCACGCGCAATGGGATAGGCGAGTATATCAACGCCCTGTGGGCCCGAGCCAATCCCTATGCTGCCTCTGAGGGCAGCAAGCGTCATGGCCCCAATGGCATAAGGCGACGGCTGGCGCACCCCTTCTCGCACTTGCCCCACATACCAATCTCCGCCGCTCGCTTGTTGTGGCGATTGGGGTGATTGACCTTCGTTAGTCCATTGTGATGGTGGTATAGCGCTGCTGTCTCCACCATTATCTGTACTACCTGCCAAAGGGCCATCGTGTCGTCGTGTCATATTTCCTCACCCAAATTATCGTTAATGGTTATTCATTGTAGGCTATTTTTGCGGATTTGCCAAGGGGTTTGTTGGGTAATTGATCGCATGCGCTCGAGGTGTCGATGTATCTATCTTCGCCATGCAGCTCTTACGCAATTCCTCATCATCCACTGCCACAAAAAGACCCAGCGCACGAAGTAAATAACCAAGACCCATTTACCCATAGAGCACAAGCAGAGAAGCGCAAGGGTAAAAACACTCACACTGTACAGTGGTCAAGCCCAAGGTAGCCTTTTGCCGCAAAATTCCTCATTCATCGCTATCCGCTCATGGTATAATGGCCATAAGATGAGTTCACCACAGAATACACCACCGGCAGCTTTTGGCGGTCGGGCGCAGCGTCGGCGTTTGCGGCGGCATGGGCGGCACTTTATGGGGCTGCGGCATTTTGTGGGGCAACACCGCATGCCCGTGATGGTGATTGGTGGAGCATTGGTGATATTTGTTGGAGCAATGGCGTCATTTTCTCTGCTCAATAAGCCTCGCCAGGCCAAGCCCGCTCCTGTTGTGGCAACGCAGAAAGCCCCAGAGGTGTATTATTCGCCTCTGACTGGCCTCAAGGTAGCCGACCAAGCGGCCACCACCAAGCCCGTTACTGCAGTGATGCTCGAGAATAGCCCCAGTGCTCGCCCCCAGTCAGGTGTTAAGCAAGCTGAGGTGGTGTACGAGGCAATTGCCGAGGCAGGTATCACTCGCTTTCTCGCGCTGTACCAGCAAAACAAACCAACGATGATTGGCCCAGTGCGCAGCCTGCGGCCATACTACATCGACTGGCTTGCGCCATACCAGCCTAGCGTAGCTCATGTGGGGGGTAGCTCACATGCCTTGCAAGAGATCCGCAATGGCACCTACCGCGATATCGACCAGTTCTTTCATGAGCGCAGCTATTGGCGTGCTACTGACCGCCGTGCCCCGCACAATGTCTACACCAGTGCCGAGCGGCTGGATGACCTCAATAGCAGCAAAGGCTACAAGCAATCTACTGTCAAGACGGCCCTTGCTCGGGCCGATGGCAAGCCAGCTAACCCTGCCACCGCCACTGTGGCCGTCATCAACTTTGGCAAATCCGCCCGCTACAACACGCGCTACCAATACGATGCCAGTACCAACACCTACCAGCGTAGCATCGGCGGCGAGGCCAGTTTGGACCGTGAGGAAGGGCAGATTGCGCCCAGCGTTGTGGTGGCACTAACCGTCCAGCAGACCACCGTGCAAGAGGATGGCACGCGCGAGAATATTATCACCACTGGCCAAGGCAAAGCAACCATCTTCCAAAATGGCAGTGTAGTGGAGGGGATATGGCGCAAGACCGACCGTACTAGCCCCCTTGAGCTACGTGACGCTAATGGCAAGGCAATCGCTCTTACCCGTGGCCAGACATGGATTGCGGCAGTACCTGGTGGCACAGGGAGCGTGTCGTGGCAGCAATAGGCCCAGCCCGGCCATTACCACCTCATCGTCCACCCACCCTTATTAAGCAGTATTGGCCGCGCTATAGCCGCCGTGCTATTGGTGCGAGTGTGCTCATGCAGTGCACTATTGCCGGGCTCGTGGCGAGTACACTGTGGATGATTGGCCTAAGCCCTAGCCAGCTGCAGTTTTGGCTGGTTATTATGGTTGTAGTGCTGGCGAGTATCCCACTCAATATTTTCTTGCTCATGCAGCTGCTCACCCCGCTCAAAGACCTCACGCATGCCCTCAGCCACGTGGCAGGCGAGCCTAGTACCATTACACCGCCCAACCCCAATGCAGCACACTTCGAGCGCGATGGCTTCAAACCACTGTTGCAATACATCTACCACACTGCCGCCACTGCTGGCCAAGCTGAGCCGAGCCAGGCTCAAGCACAAGCTGCCCAGATCGAGGCTGCGCTGGATCAGACAAGCGCTGGCATTGCCATCCTCACCAGCCAGGGGCAGGTACGCTACCACAACCGCCACACCCCACTGCGCCAGAGTCATGATGACATGGCCGAGCTCGAGCTGTTATTTGAGCCAGGCGATGGCCTGACAGAGTGGCTCACGCACTGCCGCCGCAGCGCTGTTCATGCTGAGAAGACCTGGCTACGCGTTGCAAACAAGCTGGTGGGTGAACCTGGGCGGCGTATCTTCGACATTACGGCCAATTATGAGAAGGGAAGCAGTGCCGAGGTTATACTGGTACTGCACGATCGCACCACCCTCTACCAGCCCGAGGATGATGACCTCGATTTCATCGCCTTTGCCGCTCACGAGCTGCGCGGGCCCATCACCGTTATTCGTGGCTATCTGGATGTCCTCACTGAGGAGGTTGGCCCAGCGCTGGCTGGCGACCAGCAAGAGCTGCTAGGGCGGCTCGTTGTCTCAGCCAATCGTCTCAGTGGCTATGTCAACAACATCCTTAATGCCAGCAAGTTCGACCGCCGCCACCTCCGCGTCCACCTAGCAGAAGAGTCAGTGGCTAGCATCTACAATATCATCCGCGACGACATGCAGCTGCGCGCCACCACCCAAGGTCGCCAGCTCACGGTGGATATCCCCACCACGCTGCCCACTATTGCGGCCGATCGCTCCAGTCTGTCTGAGGTGCTGAGCAATATCATCGACAACGCACTCAAATACAGCAACGAAGGCGGGCTCGTAGCCGTCTCGGCCGTGCAAGACGGTGCATTCGTCGCCATCAAGGTGCAAGACCACGGCATTGGCATCCCCGCCAATATCATGGGCAATCTCTTTCATAAGTTCTACCGCTCACACCGTAGCCGCGAGACCGTAGCCGGCACGGGCATTGGGCTCTACATTAGCAAGGCGATCGTCGAGTCGCACGGTGGGCAGATTGGCGTGATAAGCCGCGAAGGGGAAGGCTCCACCTTCACGATCACCATCCCCACCTACGCCAGCGTAGCAGACAAAATCACTGATGGCAGCAATAGTCAGCTCATCACCAGCGGCAGCGGTTGGATAAAAAACCACACGATGTATAAGGGATAACAGAGGTAGGAGGAGAGAACTTATGGCAATTCAAACGATTCTCGTCATCGAAGACGATCGCTTCATTGGCGAGATGTATGTGCGTAGCCTCCGCAAAGCAGGCTATACGGTAGACTGGCTAATCGACGGGGCAGATGGCCTCGTGGCAGCGCGCAACAACCACTACGACCTCATTCTGCTCGACATCATGCTCCCCGAGAAGCGCGGCAGCGAGATCCTCCAGGCACTGCGCGCCGAGCCGCAGCACATCGCTGGCACGAAGATCGTCATCATGACCAACTTCGACCAAGACGAATCCACCCGCCTCGCTCTCCAAACTAGTGTGGACGGCTATCTCATCAAAGCCGAGATAACCCCACGGCGATTGCTGGAGATTATTGCGGGGATGGAGAATGGCTAGTGGCCGTCTCTGCTGTATATACCTCTTAATCCGGCGTCATCGAGCGCCTTGATGATCTCATCATTTGGATCAAAAGCATTTGGGGATAGAATAGAACCATTAATTTTGTTTCGTGTTCTCTCGACGTAGAACGACATGGTTACGCTATTGAAATACTCTTCATTATCAATAAAATTTAAACCTTGATGCTGTGCGATCAACAAACTCATCCGAGCACCAACAGCATAGGCACGTAGCTCGCTTCTTAGCCTATTTTTTTCTGATGAATTATCATCCCCTTGTTGCGTAAGTTGCACTGGCTCATCAAGATCATCCCTGGCATGAATCAATTCATGCGATAATGTATCTCCGTAGTTATTATCATCATCCAGCCTAATAGCAATATTTGGTTGACCAGCCACAGTCCCTACAATTGGACTGTCTTTTTTATGATAATCTGCATGGATTGGTAGAGAATACGATACTGTCGAGCCAAAGGAACCTCTATCTACTCGAAGTGGTTCTGTTGTATAATCACTTTTTCCATCATGAAAATAGTGAGCGATCTGTCTCTTTCCCATCGGATGGACATCGCTTCCGCATTTGATTCTGTCATAATACTGAAAGTCAGTGATGCCTACCATTGGTGTTTGGACCTCTTCATCAGAACGTAGTTCCACTACTGGGATAGTTGGAATTTGCCTCCACCGACCGATTTCTTGTATAGAGCCATCATCATTAATTCTTGGTAGCCGCACATAATCTATTGCTTCTACTAAACGTGTCGCGAGAACACCAAGCATATCTTGCGCCTGCGTACTCTCGGCTACTGTATAGATAAGCTCCAGCGACCGCTTCAATCTATCCTGCCGCGCTGCATACTCAGCAGGGTGCGGCGTGTTACTTCTGTTGCTCTCTCTCTCTCTCTGCTGTCATGTGGTGATTATACTATATTTTGTGTAGAACGCAATAGCGAACAAGCGTATTGGGATAACTCCCCCTCACATGGCAAGCCCATCACAGCGATTATACTCCGGCCGAGAGTGATATGGCGAATATTCTGCCAATATGCCACCACCTCCATATTCCTTATTTGGTCAGTCCGTTATATACAACGGTGAAGTTTTGAAGTTTTGAAGTTTTAGCTCTTGCTATATATCTCAAAATAATACCGCAAATAAAAACACCTCGCCTGGGCAAGGTATCATAACATACGATATATTAGTGGTGACCTCACCGGGAATCGAACCCGGATTGCCAGGATGAAAACCTGGTGTCCTAACCGTTAGACGATGAGGCCGTGCAAGTGCACATAGCAGTGCTGTGTGCCATTATACGAAAAACTCGCTGGTTTGTCCACCATAATACCGCTCTATTGCCGCGCGAGCCGAGAATCATGCTCTGGCTGCGGCGATATCTGCTATACTAATGACACGATATTGCGTTATACAACAAAGTTATTATGGATATTTCGCCCGTTCCGACATCTGTACTGGGAGAGCACCCACCCCAGCGTCCCGCCAAGCGGCGGCATAGCACACTCATGCTATGGGTGATGCTTGCGGCGGCCATTACTGTAGTGCTCTCGGCCATTGCTGCGGCAGTAACCCTTCTCTCCTCGCCGCAGCGCATGCAGGCATCGGCAGTGTCGGCCACGCCATCACGCACCGATGTGTTTCTGGCTAATGGCTATGGAGCAGGCCAGCGCGCAGTGCGATTTGCGGCGGGACAGGGTGGCTTGAGCTTCTTGGGTAGCACAGCTGACCACTCGCGGCTTGCCATTGCAGGGCAGGGCGCGCAGGATACCACACCAGTGCTCCGGATTTGGGACACTGGGCGCAAGCAGGCAGTCACTACTTGGCCAGCCAGTACCTGTAGCAGCGTGACGCCGCGTGGAGTGGTATATTGCGCCAGCCAACAGCGGGGACGCTCGGTCATTACGGCGGTAGAGCTTGCTACCGCCAAGGTTCTCTATACTACCCCTGTAGCTACCCAGCCCACTACGCTTACATACTATGGCACAGATAGCCAGCAACAAGACATTATTGGTGAGAGTGCCACCGCCACCTTCTACGCCGCCGCAGGGAACCTACGCACTATCACCAGTGGCAATTTTCAGAACCCCAACGCCACCTGCATTATAGCGGGCGGGAGCAAGCTCATCTGCCGCCGCAATACCGAGAAAGACCACGGTGCCAAGCCATCCCAGAAGTCACCTAGCAAGCGTGCTACCTCACGCACCACTACCGGTGTCGTCATCACAAATGAGCACCAGGCGACCACTGCAGACCAATCAACCACCACCATCACCGTGTATGATATCGCCAGCGGCACGCGCGAAGTGCAGCGCACAGCCAGCTCTAGCAACGTCACCCTAGCAAGCGATGGCTGGCTGGAGGGCACTGCTGGCAGTAATACCATCCAATCCAGCGGGCAAGAGACCTTCGAGAGCTATGGCATTGATGGCAATCCACGCGGCCGCAGCACTGTCAATAGCGCGTACAAGCTCAGCCCAGCCGCCAGCTCCTTCACCAACACTGCTGGCACTACTGCGCCAACATACCCCCGAGAGGCTCTCACCACAGATATGCCGCGCGTCGTTGTGGATGGGCAGGGTAGAGAATTCCTGCGCATTGCCAGCCAAAACACGCAAGACTTCGCCCTCAGCCACGCCACCTACAGCCGCACCAGCGGTGGCACGCTCACCCTGGCTGACGGCGGTAATATCGTCTCCGCCAGCCTGGATGGCTCACTCCTCCTCACCAGTAATCTCCACTCCGCCGGCATTCAAGCCAGCGGCAGTAAAGGCCTCAAGATCGTCAAAGTCGCCGATGGTACAACCCTCCTCACCATCAAAGGAACCGACATGCGCAGCCTCACTATTCGTAGCAATCTCATCGCTAGCACCGGCAAGGACGGCACACTTGTGGTGTATGTGCCGGGAAATACAAAATAGCCCACGTTACCATGGGCTATTTCTCTAAGAGGATGCTTAGACACTACGATTTGATACGTAGTGCCACCTTGCCAGTTGTCTTACCTTGCTCAAGAGCTTCAAGCAGGTGAGCTGCCTCTGTTATATCAGCAACCTCTGTCAGATCGACGCGAACCTTACCATCGGCAACGGCGTTAAGCGACCACGTAAGCGATGCTGTCCCCTCCGCTGGATGGGCCGCCAGCCAGGCACCAACGTTAAAGCCGGCTGTTGTTTTGTTCTGCAGCCAATGTTGTGTCGAGTTTATCGCCACATCGGGAGCCTGCGACGCATTACCAACCCGAATCAGCCGTCCACCGCTGCGCAACACACGAAAGGCATCTTCTGTTGCTTTGCCGCCAACTGGGTCGATCACAATGTCGTACGTATCACCTGGAATAGACGACAGATCCGAGCGTAGATAGCTATTATCATAGCCTAGCTCAGCGGCACTTGCTTGCTTGGCCTCTGTCCCAACAACGGCGTCGATACGCCCTGCACCAAGCACCTGAGCGACCTGTCCAAACTGCGAGCCAAGCCCACCGACTCCAGCATGAATCAATACGCGCTCACCCGGCGCAAATCGTGCAACAGTTGTCAATGCGAGATGTGCAGTTACGGTGTTGATTGGCACAACCGCTGCAAGATCAGGACGAAGACCATTAGGAATCGGCGCTACTAACTCAGCTGGCGTACACACGACCTCGGCGAAGCCACCGGTGTTTGGGAGAATAGCAGCGACAGCTTGGCCAACCTCACATCCAGTCACACCTTCGCCAAGTTCACGGATCGTACCCGACACCTCTAGACCAGGAATACGTCCCAGCCGAGACGGCATAAACCCTGTCGTCCAAAGAGCATCAATTAAACCAACACCCGCGTATTGGACGTCAATACTCACTTCTCCCGGTCCCGGCACTGGAGTTGGTGCTTCGCTGTAGTCCAACCCGTCAAAGCGGTCATGACGATTGATGATAAGTGCTTTCATACGTTTGCTCCTTTCAGATTATTTGATGACCGTCTAATTAGACTAACATCAAAGTATTTTTTGTGCAAGGTGATCTTTGTCTATTTTGGCATGTATTACACGCACACAGTGCTATAGTACGCAAAATATCCCAGCAAATTTCGTGAGAACAAAAAGGGAGAATAATAAATAACCCGCTTGCAATTAGCGGGTTATTCGGAGTAGCAGGGTAGGGTTCTACCGGCTTGCTGCGTGGTTAAGCACATAGGCACTAAGGCAGGCCAGACCAACGCTGAGCATAACGATGGCAGTGTGCGGATCGATGCTGTGCGAGATACTCAGTACCACTACGATAACGCTGAGCACCAGGCAGGCTGCGATGAGCAGGATGTCGAGCATTTGCTTGGGCGTCTTTTTGCGGGCGGTCGATACCGTCACTTTCGTCTTAGTGGTGGTTGTTGCTGGCGCGGCTGCTTTGGCCGCTGCTTTGGTTGATTTTTTTGCCATATGGCCTCCTTTGTTTTCTGGCACTATTGTAGCACATTGTAGAGAAAAATGGGCGAATAAATTACTACTAGGATCATAAGAAGTGACTGATAGCGAGCACGGCTATCTCGTCTAACACTCCATTGCCATCGCCCAGGCAATCCGCTATAATACACACAAAGCATAAGGGGGATAACCAATGGGTGTGCAACAAATCAGCCGGTTTTGGCACCGGCGCTTGTGCGAGGCAAGCATGCTCTATGCCGTCATCATCGTGGCGCTGTGGGCATGGCGACACTTTGGCGGGGTGGATCAATACAACCTCGTGCTTGGCATGCCACTCATTGCCGTTATCTTGGCCGGTATAACAGGGGTCGTGGCAGCGGTGCTTCACATCTGGCCACCGCAGCAGCGGCTTGGGCAGGCGAGTCTGGTAGTGTATCTCTGCGCCATTGCTACAACAGGCGCGCTCATTATTGGCACCGGTGGACTGAGCTCACCCTTTATCGCAGCCTGGCTCTTAGTAGCGGTTTTTGCAATGTTTTTTGGCTGGGTGGGACTGGCGCTCGTCTTGCTGCTAGTCAATGCCTATCTCAGTTGGGGGGTGCTGGCGGGGCATATTACAAGCACAATGATCCCCAGCGCTATGCTGACGGGCGAGCTACCCATCTTGGTAGGGTGCTTGCTCTGGGGGCCGGATGATCGCGCTGCCGAGGTCCGCACCACCTCATACCGCGAGCTTGCCGCCACACTAAGCCAGGTAGCAGGCAAGTCGGATATCGTGCTCAATGCAATTGGTGATGGTGTGATGGCGCTGGACGCAGATGGGATGATTGAACTTATCAATCCAGCAGCCCAACGTCTTGTGGGCTGGGGTGACGAAGATGCTCTGGGCCTCAGCTACCAATCCGTCCTCAAGCTTATCGACGCCAAAAATGACCCCATTACCAATGATACTGACCCCATCGCCGCCGTCCTAGCGGACAACCAGCCCCTCACCACCGACCGCCTGCGTCTTGTGACGAGCTCTGGCAAGACACCGATCATCTCACTCGTCATTTCGCCCGTCAGCAGCGAGCCAGGTAGTGGAGTCATCGTCGTCTTTCGTGACGTGACAAAGGAAAAGGCCGAGGAACGCCAAAAAGCCGAGTTCATTAGCACCGCCAGCCACGAGATGCGTACCCCTGTAGCGTCAATCGAGGGCTACCTTGGCCTCACCCTTAACCCCGCCACCGCCACCATCGACCAGCGCGCTCGCGACTTCATTACCAAAGCCCACCGCTCGGCTGAGCACCTCGGCCGGCTCTTCCAAGACCTGCTAGATGTAAGCAAAGCCGACGATGGCCGCTTGCAGAGCAATCCTGAAGCGATCGACCTCATCCCCTTTGTCAGCGACATTGTAGAGGGGCTGCGCCACAAAGCTGAGGACAAAAAGCTCCAGCTTATCTTCAAGCCACGCCCTGGTGCAACTGGCGGTGAGCATAGCGCTACCTTTACTAGCCGGACGCTTAGCCCTGCCTTTTATGTCTATGTCGACCCAGACCAACTGCGTGAGGTGCTCGATAATCTGGTGGAGAATGCTATCAAGTACACTCCCAGCGGGCATATAACAGTGGATGTGACTGGTGGTAGTGGGCGCGTGACAATCGCCATTGCCGATACTGGCATTGGCATACCAGTAGAAGATCAGTCACACCTCTTCCAAAAGTTCTATCGAGTAGATAATTCGGACACGCGCGAGATTGGCGGCACTGGCCTAGGGCTCTATCTTAGTCGCCGCCTTACAGAGGTGATGGGTGGCCGCTTGTGGGTGGAGAGTGCTTACCGGCAGGGAAGTACCTTCTTCCTTGAGCTCCCGCGCTTGAGCGAGCACGATGCTCAAACCGCCCTCGCTGCCAAAGCCAAGACAGCAGTACAAGTAGCCGAGGCAACCCCGCCTCGCCCAGTGCCAACTTTTGCCACAGCCACACTCCAGGGCCAAGGCTTTTTGCCGCAGCCAAGCCTAGCTACTCGCGCCCAGCACCCAGCCCAAAAGAACAGCCGCGCAGCTACGCCATCCACAGCAAAAAACGTGCAATCTACCGCTGTTACCGCTGCCCAAACTACTCCTTCCGCCTCATTAAGTACCACACCGCAACCTACGCCCAGTACATCGCCCACGGCGCACATTATCGCCACCAGCCAACCCAAGCGCAGCCCTACTCGCGTCCGTGATGTCCTCACCACGCCGCGCTCTGCTGCGCCACCACGGGCAGTGCGGTAAACCTCACGCCTATCTCGAAATAATTATAGAGGCCGATATTTTCCACAATACTGGCCTCTTTTATATTAAAACCTGCTACTAGTACCCCTCCTGTAGCAAAAAGCGAGAAGGGGAGTGAACCCTACCAAATACTGGGAGGTAAAGCTCTCGTCCATCACACGCTTATGGCTGAGCCTTCTTGCGTGAAGATCTGTGCGCTCGCTCATTGAGCAGATATAGCGTGATAGAGCTAAGAGCCGTCGCCTCAGTACCACGCGCTACCCCGTGCATGACCGTCTCTTCCATCTGGCGACCTTCAAGCGCAAGACTATCCGAAAAATTTGCTGCGGCAATATCCTCATCCGTCGTCATCACGTGCTCAGCGACTGGGTTGAGCAGGTTACCCACCGGCTCCATATTGCCACTGTCATGATAGAGACTAATACCTGTTGCAGCTGTCAGCGTGGCGCCAATGGTGGCCAGCATCCCTAGTGCCCGCGCTGCTTTCTCACGCCGTGAGGATCGCTCGGGCGATTGCAATTTTTCTGCAAAACGCGTGACCCAGCTTGGCTTCTCACTTTTGTGCCGTGCTCGGTGCTTATATGAAGCTCCGGCATGTCGCATTTGTGATGTTGTTGTCATAGTTCATCTTCCTCTGTTAGAGACAATATAATACCACGGCATGGATTTATAGTCAATAGTTACGTATCTGCACCCAAAACCTCCAAACCTCTCATACTTATAGCTAGACTCACAGTGCCCATGCCGAAGATATTCACAGAGCGCTCCCGCTTCCTGCATCGCTGGCCTTCAGATACGTTTTTCCAATCTCTCTATGCAAATCCAATTGTGCGCCCACACCGCTACTGAGGCGGCTCTTTTTATCACTTTCTCTCAAAAAAACCACAAGCACTATGGTATTTTTGCCGACAATTGCGTACAATAGAGGGTGATATGACAAAGGTTAAGATTCTGCTTGTCGAAGACGACAAAAGCCTGCGCGAAATATACGGAGTACGCCTGTTGGCCGAGGGGTATGACATCGTGTCGGCCGGCGATGGGGAAGAAGCACTCGCCATGGCTATCAAAGAACGTCCGCAGCTCATCATCAGCGATGTGATGATGCCCAAGATTAGTGGCTTCGACATGCTCGATATCTTGCGCAGCACCACCGAGACGCGCGGCATCAAGGTGATTATCATGACGGCACTCTCTAGCCAAGACCAGCGCATGCGCGGCGAGGCACTGGGGGCAGACCGCTACCTCGTCAAATCGCAGGTTGGTATTGAAGATGTGGTGCGCGCCGTACACGACGTCCTTGGCGATACAGGGGTGAGCCACCGGCCAGCAGCACATACCACTCCTGAACCTCAGCCAAGCACACCAGCCAACCCAGTGCCACTAGCCAGTCAGCCCCAGCCTACCACACTGCCACAACCCACAGCGCCATTCTCTACACCACGGCCGGCCAGCCTGGGTGAGCGAGTGATCCACCCGCTACAGTCTTCTATGCCGAGGCCAGATTATGCCAGCCTGATAGATGACGAACTCGATGCCGCCAATGGTACTTCACAGCCCACAGCGCCGCAGCCGCCAGCCGAGCCCACCACGCCACAGCCATTCACCCTGCCACCAGCCGAAGAGGCACCAGAGGCCGAGATCGTCACGCATCACGATGAGCACCCAGCCCCTGCTAGTAGCGCACCAAGCCCAGCCGAAGCTCCGCACCCACACACACCGCCAGCCAGCGATGCGCCCACCGCTCAGCCACCGCTCATCAACGATATTATTGCGCCGCACAGCACAGCGCCATCAGGTATTCCAGATGTGCACCACCACATTGTGGCGAGCCAGCCTGCTCACTACACCCACACTCCAGCCGACGACGAAGCCGAGCTAGCCGAAGCTCTCCGCACAAGCACGCAGCAGGCCGATGATGAGGCAGACACCGATGCAGCTGCCTACCAGCCAAGCCAAAACCAGCTCGTGACGGACGCCGTAGCCAACCTCACCGAGCAGATGGATACCATTCCTACTCCAGCTCCGGTCGAACCACTAGCGCCAGCCACCACAGCATACGACGCACCAGTGCCAAACCATCCAGCACCAGCAGCCTCAGCGCAGCCACCAGCTACTCACCACGAGGATCACGAGGATTCACCAGCTCATCCTGCTACTGATAGTGCAGCCATTGCGCCGCACAGCCCACAGGCCATTACTGCAGACCCGTCTGATGCACTAGCCGCGGCGTTGCTTCAGGGCAGTGCAGCCGCTCATCCGTCGGTCTCCCCAGTCGATCATCCACTCTACGATGCCATCCGCCCAGCTCCCGTCGCTGCAGCGCATTCTGCTCCAGCACAGCCCGTCAACGCCGCAGCAGGGCAATCATCAACCACTCATCATGCGGCATCAGCGCCTCAGCCAGGAGCCGCACCTTCGCGCCCAGCACCAGCCATACAGCACAGCCACGACGACCTCAGTTTCGAAGAGACTGAGCGGGTAGCACCATCAGCTACGTCGCACTAAAAAGCATATCCATATCGCTCCACACGTGCTATACTAGATAATCATCATTGCATGGAGCCCGTTATGCACGATCGATCACCATCCGACTACCCATCCCATGAACAACCTACCGATGACCCCGTCACTGGCTCTGCTGCGCAATGCGGCGACCCACTACAGGCCGATAGCCGCCAACATCCATCGCTTGAGTACCCACTGGTTGTGCCAGAGGTCAAGCATAGCCTGCTCTTCACGCGCATTCGTGCTATTGGCAAGGCCGCTCTCCGTATTGTCTCGGCGGTTACTCGGCCGTGGTCGCGTCATACCCATCGGCATTAATTGAGAGAGTTAGCGGCGCAGAGCCGAGCCTTCGGCCAGCACGTCCTGGGTGATATAATAGAGGCATGTCGACTACTCGCCTCAACAAACACATTGCACTTGTGCTGGGCCTGTCGCGCCGCCAAGCGGATGACCTGATCGCCGCTGGAGATGTCGTGGTTGACGGCGAGGTAGCTGTGCTGGGCGCTCGCCTCCAGCCAAGTAGCCATGTGACGGTACAGGGCACGCCACTACCCGAGCAGGTTGCTTACCGTACTATTATGCTCAACAAGCCTGTGGGTTACGTCTGCTCGCGCAAACAACAGGGGTCACAGCCGACCATCTATAGCCTTTTGCCGCCAGAATTGCACACGCTCAAGCCCGTTGGCCGGCTCGATGCCGATAGCTCCGGCCTGCTCTTGCTCAGCAACAACGGCGACTTTGCTTACCGCATGACCCATCCGCAGTTTGCCAAGGTCAAAGAATACCGCGTCCGGCTCGACCACCCACTCGAACCTCTCCACCAGCAGATGATCAGCGACTACGGCATCCAGCTGGCCGATGGCACCAGCCGGCTCATCCTCACTCGTCTTCGGCCCGATAGCCGCACCGAGTGGCACATTAGCATGAGTGAAGGCCGCAACCGCCAGATCCGCCGTACCTTCGCTGCCCTAGGCTACACCGTGGTGCGCTTGCACCGCACGCACTTTGGTAGCTATAGCCTAGGCAAATTACCGCGAGGTAAGTGGGAAGACGTCGCTGCGCAATAGAGTAGCACCTTCTTGCACTCTCAGCAAAAAATAATATACAATAGCAATATATGTGTATGCCTATTCTTAAAGACCCAACCCCACGGTACAGGCTCCGTTATGTGACGGATGACACCGTCACCTGGCTGCTTAGTCCACTCCACGAGCGCACGCTCTGTTTCGACCCCAAGGATGATCACTTCTGGAGCGAGACACCCACCCCGCCGCGCATGATACCTTTTGGTGATCACGCCCGCTATGGTCTCGACCTTTACGCCTTAGCTATCGAGATTATCATTATCGCTGCCTGTGTTGGCGCGTGGTGGCTGGTCTGGCGGCCATGGCACAAGAAAAAAGACAAAGATGCTCAAGACGCTCCAGAGAAAAAGCGGCCTCTCCCGCTGTGGCTCTATGTTGTGAGCTTAGCTATTCTCATCATTGGCATTGCATTTTTGCTCACCGTTATTATCTTTACCGTGCGTCGCTATATCATTCTCAATAGCTAACCTCTACTCATCGTGGCCCCATCCGCCAAAGGACGCCAGCCGCGCCAAGTGCCTGGATGATAGTGGGGTTTTTGTCAAAGGGCTGTTCTGGGCGGTTGATGCGTGCCCGAATCGTCTCGATCTGCTGCACAGCCGATAAGTCACGGCACGGTGGTATATTATGCTGACGCAGGAACCGTGCTTGTAATGTGTACGCCTTGAGCTCAGAAGAGAACAGTGCATATGGTGGCTCACCCCAGGGTGTACAAGGAGCGGTAATGGCGTCATTAGCGTGACTTAACTCATGGAGGAGTACACCGGCTGTGATGATGCGCGCTCTCTCGCTATCATCATGGAGAGGTAGTCTGGTCTGATTCATCACAATATTCGGCCGAGCATGCATGGGAGTGCGCCCAACCCGCCCCATATCAACAATGCATGCAGCATACGTGCCACGTATTCTGATTAGTGCCGCCTGGGCCGACATGTGTGGTGCGGCAAGAATTCGGCTTGGCGCATAGTACCACTTGGCCGCGCCAAGCCGCCACGGGGCATCATGCGCTACGCCAGCCTGCTGCCGCTGCAGCGGCATAGGGTCGGTCATATCCGTCCAGACATCGCGCGTCTCTGGCGCAATTGCAAGAGGAATGATGTCACGCTGATGCCAACTATCAAGCGATTGCACCTGGTGATCACGCTGGAAGAGGCGCGGCTCTGCACCATCATGGTCATCGAGTTCTCGCTGCGTGGCACCTGTGCGAACATCGGCAACCGTCAGCATCGCCGCCCTGTGCTGAAGCGCTGCCGCCGAGACGCTCAGCGCACCCAGGCTGTCAATCAGCTGTGGCTGACCCAAGCTCTCATCCAAATATTCTATCGACTGGCGCAATAGGGTAGTATAGGCTGGCTGTGGTATCTCATTGGTCATTACGCACTTCCTTATATTTCAGTCTTTATCAATGAGAGTGAGCCCGTTGCCGCACTCGTTCTTTTATTGTACAAGAGGGGAGAGGGCGCTGCAAATCCGCTCGCGCGCTTTCATGATATAATGAGAGCATTATGGCTACCAAACTTCCTACCGTTGCAATCATCGGGCGTGCCAATGCCGGCAAGAGCTCGCTGTTTAATCGTATGATGCGCTCGCAGCAGGCTATCGTGGCGCGCGAGGCCGGCACGACGCGCGATCGGGTGGTGGGTAAGGCAGCCTACCATGGGCATGAGTTTTGGCTCGTCGACACCGCTGGCCTTAAGCCAGCCGAAGACGAGTTTGAGGCAAGTATTCAAGAGCAAATCACCGATGCATCCGACGCAGCCGATGTCATTCTCGTCGTGGTGGATAGCACCGAATACCCCAGTGACGAAGACCGGCGTGTCGCCAAGACCGCCCTCAAGAGTCGCAAACCCGTCATTCTCATTGCCAACAAAACCGACCTGCGGGGCAGCTTGCCCACCAGTGAATTCCTCCGCCTTGGCATCAAGAGTATCATTCGCACCAGTGCCGAGCACAACAGTGGCATTAGCGATGCGCTGGATGAGATCTGCCAGCACATCCCAGAGAAGCGCCAAGCCGAGCCGAGCGATGTACTCAAGATCGCTTTGATCGGCCGGCCCAATGTCGGCAAATCCAGCCTCTTCAATACCTTAGCGGGCAAGCAGCAAGCCATCGTGGCCGGGGTGGCGGGCACCACGCGCGATGTCAATCGCATCCGCTTGCGCTACCAGGGGCAAACCATCGAGCTGATCGACACCGCTGGTATTCGCCGCCAAGGCAAGCAAGAGGTGGGCATCGAGAAGTTCAGCGTCTTGCGCACCCTGGCTGCCATCGAGGAGGCCGATATTTGCTTCCTCCTGATGGACGTGAATGAGCTCAACACCGCTCTCGACCAACGGCTTGCTGGCATCATTGCCGAGGCAGGCAAGGGCATGGCCATCGTCGTGAGCAAATGGGACGCTGTGGAGGGCAAAGATGCCTACACGCGCGATGCACTCGCCCCGCAGATCTCCGCCCAGTTCGACTTCACACCGTGGGCACCACTCATCTTCACCAGTGCCGTTACGGGCCAGAATGTGACAAAATTATTCGACCTCGCTCTTGGCATCGCTGCTCATCGCCAGCAAAAGACCACCACGCGCACCCTCAACGACCTCCTGCAGCGCTCTGTGCAGAAGCACCCACCAGCTGGCCTCAAGAATACCCACCCCAAGCTGCGCTACATCGTCCAGACAGACACCAACCCACCGTGGTTTGTCATCTACGGCAGCAACCTCAAGTTCGTCCACTGGAGCTACAAGCGCTACCTCGAGCGGCGCATCCGCGACACCTACGACTACACCGGCACCCCCATCAAACTCTCCTTCCGCGACGAGAAGCAACTCAAAGCCAACCGCGAGCGCGTTAAGCGTGGTCTCGAACCTGTTACCAAAGCATATAAGCAAGCCAAAGACGCCGGAAGATCCACCAAGCGATAATTATAAGCCTACAAGCGTGTACTACGAACTACTACATACAGAAAGAAGTTGACGGCGTGATCAATTATTGATATATATATTAGCTTTTGTTGACAAACCTATCGTGTTTGGCCAAAAGTGTTTTTTGACAAGCAGGAGAATAGCTAGCAAGGTGAGATTCTCTGGTGTTAGTGTCTGAGCCAATGGCAATACAGGCAAAGATAGCGCCAGATAACCTCATCTTGCTGGCCGTCATCCGGACGTCCGAGCAGTGTTTTCTCGAGAGGAGACACGGGCACTCCGCCTGGATGAGGAGAAAGAAGTGTCATGGGCACATATTACAACCCCGGTGTTAGTGTAAGCCAAGGACGCGTCGGGCGTAAGCTCAACACGTTCATGTACGACGCTGCTATCGGTGCTCTCCGCCCAGGAGAACACCTATACGCCTGTATTGAGCTCGCAACACACACTGTAGCAGTGTGTGTTGATGAATTCACTGAGTTCAGACAAATGTCTGAACTCCTCTGCTCATACACATTGCATGCCCTGAGCGAGTTCGAACATGCTCGCTCAGTATAGACTCCGAGCTGACAAGCCGCCAGAATTATCAGCGGCTACTCTGCTGCGCATATTCTTCTGCTTGTCAGTTCGCTCTATAGACCCACTATACTGATGGGTCAAAAAGATAAAAGCGAATAAATTCTATCTCGAAATTATCCATAAAGCACTCCACTAGCAGCCAGCGCCAAGAAAGTGGCAGCCTCTATCGCTAAGCACACCAAGCCACAGGCATAATACGACACAGGGAAATAAGAGGTTTTCTCACTCAAGCTGGCAATTAATCACCTTACCCAAACATCATCAGCTGTGCCACCAGCCCATCGCGGGTGATGCTGCTGGCGTGGGTGCCAATGCAGACCAGCTTGGGCGCTTCGCTAGGTTGGCCAGTGGTGATCTGAATCTGCTCGGGTGTAGCCTCGATGTGCCGGCGCGCGCCGTGCTCATCAATAAAGCACCCCTTGAGCCGGCGCAGCCCATACGTCGCAAAGAGCTGCAGCCACAGCGCCTCAAAGGCTGCCTCGGTAGTAGTGAGCTGCGACATATCGATGACGCTATAGGTCGGGTTATCTGGCACGGCAAGCTCGCCATCATAGGTGTCGAAGAAGGTGAGTAGACTCGACGGCGTTGTGATCTTACTAAGGTCAAAATGCCCATGCGGCGCAGACAACACCCGCGTGTAGGGCAGGGCGCGGCGCTTAGCATCATAAATGGTGCGATCATCGCCGTGCAGGAGATCTTCTTTGGTAATAAGGACTGTATCGGCAGCTTGCAGCTCCACCTCGTGAGCTGGCTCAATACCGTGCAAAATCTCGTGCGCCGTGATGACATAATAGCTCTGCAGCAGCTCGTATTTGTCGAAGATCCGGGCATTGATGAGCTTCTCTACCAAGTTCATCGTCCGTGCTACCCCTGTTGCCTCGATAAAAACTGGGGCAGGGGACGACTGGCAAAAATCCAACAGCATGCGCGTCAAGGCATGCTTAGACGAGCAGCACACGCAGTCGCCCGCCAGCGTCGTCACAAGCTCCGCCAGGCCTTCCAGCCGGTAGCCATCGACATTCTCGTTGGCATATTCATTCTCGATCACGCGCGAGCCAGCAAACTCTGGCTGGCGCAAAAGATACTCCAACACGCTCGTCTTGCCCGCCCCGAGCGAGCCATTAATGAGGTAGAGCGGCACCAGGCCAGGCTGGGTGCGCTGCTCGTCGAAGGCGGCATTAAGGCTAAATTCAAGATCATTATCGCGCCGGGCCATGGGTTTAGTATAGCATGGCTCAGTATCCATCCATGTTATACTAATACGTATGAAATTGCTCCTGGCTCTCGGCAACCCTGGCCCGCGCTATGCTGCCACCCGGCACAACGCTGGTTTCATCATCCTCGACGCTTATGCAGCAGAGCAGGGGGTGCAGTTTATCCCAAAGAGCCGATTTAATGCTGAGCTGGCCGAGTCTTCACACGGCGGTGAGAAGGTCATCCTCGCCAAACCAACCACATTTTATAACGAAACAGGGGTCGCAGCGCGGGCAATCATGGATTTTTATAAATTATCGCTCGACGATGTGCTCGTTATTCACGATGATGTGGCCCTCGATTTTGGCAAAATTCGCGTTAGGCGAGGCGGCGAGAGCGCAGGCAACAATGGACTTAAGTCGCTCCACCGGCATATTGGGCAAAACTTTTGGCACCTTCGCCTTGGCACAGACAATAAAATGCGGCAGCAAGTCGGTGATGTTGACTTCGTCTTGAGTAACTTTACCTCAGATGAGCGAGCCCTTTTGCAACAGTGGGCAGCTGAGCAGTCAGCCTCTCTCATTGCGCAATTCCTTGCGGGAGACATAGCAGCGACGAGTGTGACGTACCAGCCGTCAGTATAGTACATTATTTCGAGTGTATTTTATCTCTCGACGGACGACATGTCTCAGTGGTGAGTTTGTGGCTTTTGTTTATAGCAACATCTCGTACTTTATCTACCCAAAACATGCGAACTAGCAGCTCATTTCAATCCTTGCAAGAAAATTGACAACAGAGAAGAAGAGATTAGTGTCAAGAAGGTAGGATTTTTATATTTAGCTATTCTACCGCTTCACAATCTTCTTCACCCCACGCTTGAGGTGTTGCTCGGCGTGGTGGACAGTGTTTGCGGTTGCGGTCTGGAGGTTAATGGCGCGAGCCTCGAGGATGCTGCTGCCGACTGCTAAGCTAATAAAAACAAGGCCCAGCCCACCGGTCGCCCATTCAGGCAGTTCCACGTGGAAGAGCTTGGCGATCATCATCACACCCAGCGCCATAATGGCCCAGTGCGCACCATTCTCAAGATACTTATATTTACCCAGTGCACCAGTCCGTAGTAGATAGACCGTAAGCGAACGCACCCAGATGGCACCCGCCCCAAGGCCCGCTACAATCAAGACAATACTACTGGTGATAGCAAATGCTCCAATCACCCCATCAAAGCTAAAGCTCGCGTCCAGCACCTCCAAGTACATCAGGCTAGCAAAGGCCACCCAGCCTGTTTTTGCCTTGAGAGACTGCGCCGTGTCGTCATGAAAGAACGAGCCAAAGAGTTCCAGTCCAATATGCAGCAAGATTCCTAAGATAGATGAGATCAGCACCACCGACTCATACTGCCGCTCCACCGTGAAGTACAGCACCGCTGCCACCGCCAGCATCACACACACTTTGAGGTTCTCAAAACGCCCCGCTTTGGCTAGCCATGGCTCAACGTGCCGCATCCAGTGTACCCGCTTGTTGTAGTCCATAAAGTAACTTAGGCCAATCATGATCAAAAACGCCCCACCAAAGGCATCGATCATTGGCGACGCAGCGTGGAGGATGTGCCCATACTCTGCTGGCTTATGCAGCGCGAGGTCAACCACTGTTGAGAAATCGTGCCCGCTTGCCACCATCACAATAACGATCGGCAGCACAAAACGCACCACAAACACTGCAATAAAGATCCCCACCGTCAGGAAAATCTTTTGCCACAGTGGGCTCAGGCTCGCCAAGACGCGGCTATTAATGACGGCATTATCGAAGCTAAAGGTCACCTCTAGTAGTACTAGGATGGTAAACAGCCACAAACCGCTCACCCCCAAATGGCCAAAAATCGCCCCGCCCAGCAGCACCGTCAGCAGCGCCGAAAACCAAAAAATACGAAAAGGGTGATGAGAATGCCAGAGATGTTTCATAGTGATTTAGTATAGCACATGCATCAATGTATCAGGAAGGTTGCACCATGTCTGCGGCGAATGTCACAGCTCGCCACAGCGGTTGCTGCTTATCTATTGCAGCAAGCGGCCCCATCATCTCACTCACACTCCCAAGATATGTCAGACGCGGCTTGTATGTTGCTGCCTCTTTCTTATCAGCAATAATACCATAGCTCTTCAGGGTATCTGTATCAGCCACAACTGTATTACTTGCCTGCGTCATGCCAACGATCTTCACTTCAGCACCTGTTGCTGTCTCGACTTGCGCTACGACAATGCCACCAGACATACCAGGCAAGACAGAATCCTCGCGCGCAGGATCATACGGTTCGTTCTCATCCACCGCTTTCTCCATTCCCGCCACCACAGTTATTTTACCCTCAGGGCCATCTTGCGCTACCGGGAGGAGGACGTTGAGGCGTGGCTGATTGGCCGGCCAGCGCGTGACCTGCGCTGGGCTATTATTATCGCTATTGACAGGGAAGCCAAGCGCATACATTGGCTGGCCTTGTTGGATAATTGCCTTTGTTTCGTCGGGAGTAGCAAATTGCAGTGCAGGAGCAGGCATATAATTCTGGTGACGCAATGTTAATGCCGCGACATCTGGCACTGTTGACCTGTGTGGCCCGTCTGCTTCGCCAGTATAGCAACCACTCCGGACAGCATAGCGATGGCCATTGGTTGTTTCTACCGCAATATTACCTCTCTGGTGCTCAGACGATACAACATGCCCAGCCGTCAACACCGCAGACCAACCACCCGGCGTTTCAACAATAAACCCACTTCCACCATAGTCTCCACCAGAGCCTGCCGCTTCACTGCCATAGACATTAATCTTAACGACCGAAGGTTGCACCGCCTGCAACACTTCTTGCTTATGCCGCTCGAGGGCGGTACGGTCGCCAAGCGCCTCAGCAATCGCGACTGAGGGCCGGCGTGCAATCTCTGTCGGCTGTCCCAGATGCGGCTGCGACATTGAATCATCCAGTGTCGTACAGGCTGGCAATGGCTCCTTCGCCTGAAGTGCCTCGAGTCGAGCACCTACGAACGACCACGTCCCCGCAAGCGTAGCACCAAGCATCGCACACGATGCTCGCCAACCAATCGCTCGCCACAATCGCTGACGCCGCTCTATCCGCTCGTGTTGTTGCCGCTCCATCCGCGTTTTTAGCTGAGAATGCGAACCAGAACTATGTTCTCGAACTGCCATTTCTGTCATGGTTTGGCCATTATAGCGCTTTGTAGGGGTAAATACAAATTTATATGGTGGATGACAGGAGAGCAACAGGGAACATAATACCACCGTGTATATTGTAATATTTGTCATGTAATGCAAAATGTACTACTATAGTAGTTATTATGGCTAAGAACAATCGCGAACAATTACCTCCACAAAAACCAGAACAACCATCACCAGATGAACAGCAGTCTCGCCGCCGAAAGCGCGGGGCGGTAATTGCTAGTCTTGCACTGACAACTCCTCTGATACTACACGGTATCTACAATGGTCTCCCGGACTTCTACCCAGGCAACGACCCACTACCAGCCTGTAGTGACACTGAGCTAGACGACAACGTCGACCTTGGCCATGATAAGCCAGCTGTCGGCCATACGCGCACACTGAGCAACCTTCCGTTCAGCTCTCAAGATGAAGCGTGGGAGCATGCCTTCCGTGATAGTGGCATCGATATAAATGGCTATTCTGAAGGTGCACCAGCTCTTACTACCACTAAGGTGAGAATATCAGGAGGGGAGACAGATGTGCTCTACTCTGGTGTTATAACCTACTCTGCAAATGACCGTGATCAGGGCCATCCCATCGTTCTCACCGTTGTCAATACAGAGGATCTCGAGAATCTCACCCCGGATAATACTGGCATCATTACAATAGGTTCCAACGAATCAGAATTTCACCCCAATGGTGGCTGCACCATGCCGATGCCTGGCCCTTATGATACCTCTCACAAGCATATTGTCGCTCTGACTCTTGCTGAAAAGAATGAGAACCACGCCTATCGCCGAACAAGCCGCCAGATGTCGCTCGAGGTGAAGAATGGCATCATTACGACAATTGCTCAAGACAACCTCCTCGAGCAGCCACTCACTGTCGTCAATTATGGTAGCCAAAGTAACGAACGCAAGATTGGCAAACCAATCGTTGCGTCTGGTTTTGTTGTTGGATACAACGATGCTACTCATACCAAGACACTACTCGTCTCGTCAGAAGACGGTTTTAATGATCGCACAGGGCAGGGCTCGCCACTCTTTGTGCAAACTAGCTCAGACGACCCATATAAATTCCAGCTAGCTGGCCTCGTCGTAGAGGGTAGTATCGCTAGTCCAACACCAGAGTATCTTAAGAAGGTTTATAATGTCGATGTGAGCTATGACGATATTGATAGGCGTCATCTCAAGCTCATTACTGTCACCAACCCAGCAATCACTACAGACCTTGTTACTAACCCAGATGTCACAGAAAAAGCCGCTCAAGACGAAGCACAGCAGAGCACAACCTCAAACACACGTAAGAGCAATCTGTATGCATCCGATAAGCCACGCCCATACTGGAAAGAGCCAGAAAACCAGGCTCATAGCATCCCCAAGTACTATGTTGATCCAAACGCTACTTCAGACAAGCAACCAGCACGTAGCAACACAGCTCAGCTCTAATGCTCACTAGCGTATAACGGCATTTTCTTGCATATCTCTCACTTGAATAAATAATCAGTTCACTGCGCAATAACAGAGAAAAACATGGTGAAAAGTATTGTTCGGCCATATATTTCGTGCGTGCTGAGCTATATAAGGATGCCTGATGGAAGCGTGTGTCAATCGCACGGAGTTTCTACCTGTAACCCCTACTGTCTATGCTATATACCCTCTTGCACACATCACAAGCCACAATGCTGCTACAGCAACTATATTTCTCAATACTAGTTTTTTCTCATTCTATTATTCTGTCGAGAGCCAAAAGTCATCAATACAAAGGTGATTTGTGTCGTTCCAGAGAGTATAGCAACGCGAGAGAAGGGCTACTTACCAAATCTTCTGCATACGAGAGTCTTACGGTCTCTACAGTAATAACTCTTGACCCTCTAGACGAGCCAAAACTGTTAGGATCGTGGCGACTACCAGAGATAGTAGCTATCTTTGCCTCGCTTGCAAGTGTCGTAATCCAGAGCAATTCATAACTCCTCTATGTATGCCAAAGTGTATCAGCTTAAAAAATAGCCCCTGCAAGAGTAGACCATCACCAACTCACCCCAACAAAAAAGCGCTCATAGTAAGGGTGGGCATCACTATGAGCGCTTGGTTTGCCCTTCGTCCCACCCAATCAGGGTATACGTGATCTACTCACACATACGAGATCCGCTGGACAAAGGGGTTAGTAAGCACACAACCCTGTCTAACGGTGCTGCAGTGGAGGGTAGATAACTACAGCACAGATTGTGTGCAACCTAACACGTTACCTTCGTGAAAACACTGGGGTAACTATGTTAAAATAGGGGGTATAAGGTACTTGAACGAGCTTGCGCTCAATCAATCACTTATGATACTAGCACCCGCTTGACAAAATGTCAACACTTTTCAGCACAAATCATGCAACAGATCAATCACACCACACCACAAGCCCACCAATACCTCAATCCACTCTGCCATATTGCCAAACCACCACAGCAGATTCACTACCTCGGTACACTGCCCGAGGAGCGTCGCCCGAGCGTGGCGATCGTTGGGTCGCGCCGGCCCACGCGCTATGGCCGGGAAGTGACGGAGCAATTCGCCCGCGAGCTGACCCGCCAAGGGGTAATTATCATCAGTGGGCTAGCCCTCGGGATTGACAGCATTGCACACCAGGCCTGCGTGGCAGTGGGCGGCACGACGATCGCTGTGCTGGGTAATGGCTTGCCACGGATCTATCCGGCCAACCATACTGCACTTGCGGGTGAAATCGTGGCCAAGGGTGGGGCAGTGGTGTCAGAGCACCTGGCGGGGGATGGCTACCGCTTTGGCAGCTGGAGCTTCCTCGAGCGCAACCGCCTCGTGGCTGGCCTGGCTGATGTCGTCGTCATCGCCGAGGCGGCCGAGCGCAGTGGCACGCTCAACACTACTGCCCATGCACTCGAGCAAGGCAAGGACGTCTTTGTGGTGCCAGGCAATATCACCAGCCCACTCTCGCAGGGTTGCAACAACCTTCTCAAGCAAGGTGCGTTGCCCGCCACCAGCCCAGCTGACATCCTCGCTGTCATGACCATCACACCACCCCAGCGTCAGCAGAGCGAGAATGCCACCCTGCCACTGGGTAGCACACCGCTCGAGGCTGCCATCATCAAGCTGCTGCGCCAAGGTCTGCGCGATGGCGAAGAAATGCAGCGCCGCCTAGGCACACCCATCAGCGAGTTTACCATTGCACTGACGATGCTGGAGATTAACGGCGTTATCCGCTCACTTGGTGCCAACCAGTGGACATTGGCTTAGTATTATGGTACAGTACCATATACTATGGTGACAGCAGAGCAAAACCCAAGACAACGCAAGCGCGAATATCACGTGAGAGATATCTTTACTGTGCCAAATGCCATCTCGGTTGCTGGGCTAGGGTTAGTAGTCGGTGGTGCTAAGAAATTTGACACTGCAACAAAGGAGAACGACAAAGCTGGCCAGGTCATTGGCGCACTCATGATACTTGGTGGTCGTATATGCGACTTAGCAGATGGTCCAGCGGCGCGATTCTTTGGCCAAGAAAGTGACTTTGGTGCAGAGGTTGACGCTGTATGCGACAAAGCAGCTATGGGTATTATTACTACACTGCTCGCTAAGCACAACATCATGCCCAAGCCGGTTTTGGCAACAATTGTCACCAAGAATGCTATCAATGCTGGCGCGACCGTCTATCATGGTCTCACAAATGACGAAGCCTTTCGTACGCCAAAATCAGGCAAACTTAGCATGGCGGCAGATAATGTCACAGTTGCCGCCTATTTTCTTAAGGCTCTTGCCCCTGAGGGTAGCAAGCTTGAGCATTATGCTCATGTGGCAGAACTAGGGTCGTTTGCTACGGGTGCCATCCTTGGCGGCGTCGCTGCCGAACGTTATGTTGCTGGTAATTACGCCGAGGCCAAAGACTACAGCAAATCTACCAAATCCACCCCAGCAGCAAACACCCCACCACGGCAACCTCGCACCCGTATGCGTCGCAAACGCCGTGTGCGTGGGTAATGCGATTGATGATTCGTGCAGCATTCTTTATTGGTAGCCAGACTTCTTATATATTTTCCGCAGTATCAGCAATACCCCTGCCTATAAGCCGGGGAGGGGGAGAGGGTATGTGTAGCAATTATCATTCGAGTTCTAACTCTCATACCTATAGCTACCCCCACAATAACCCACCAAGTCGAACATATTCCGACCAGAATATAACAGCAGAGATTTCCCGTCTATTTTAGTCGCTAACCTCCATATATTTTCTTGTGCAGTGAGTTGCCCAGAGAGTTGATAGTGAAGTGTTGCGGCTCAAGATGCACCCCATTTGCATTCCACTCTACTTTGCGGTATCATAAGCGCTTGATTAGATAGGTTAATAGCAAGCATATAACTATAACAAGCGAGTAGATAATCAATGAGCAAACACACACAACTAGTCATCGTCGAGAGCCCAGCCAAGGCCAAGACAATCGAGCGCTACCTGGGCGGGGAATATCAGGTGCTCTCGAGCGTAGGGCACATTCGCGCCATCCCCAAGAAGACCAAGGATGGACAGCCGCCGATCGACATCAAAAACGACTTCAAGACCGTCTACGAGATCGATCCAGACAAGAAGAAGGTCATCACCGAGCTCAAGAAGGCCGTGAAGGCAGTTGGAGCAGACAATGTGTGGCTCGCAACCGATGAAGACCGCGAAGGGGAGGCGATTGCCTGGCACCTGTGCGAAGTGCTTGGCCTGGACCCACAGCGCACCAAGCGCATTACCTTCCACGAGATCACTAAGCCCGCCATCGAGGCAGCTATCAAACAACCTCGCACCGTAGATATGCAGCTCGTGGAGGCTCAGCAGGCACGGCAGATCCTCGACCGCATCGTAGGCTTCGAGCTGAGCCCTGTGGTGTGGCGCAAGGTACCGGGTGGCAAATCAGCTGGCCGTGTGCAAAGCCCAGCGGTCCGCCTGCTTGTGGAGCGTGAGCGTGAGATTCGCGACTTTGCGAGTAGTGCACAGTTCCGCGTAACGGCGCATTTTGTCGTAGATGGCGAGGAGCTCAAGGCTGAGCTCAAGCAGCGCTTCGACAGCGAGCAAGCCGCCCACGACTTCTTGACGGGGCTGAGTGGCGCTCGTTTCACCGTCAGCAGCATTACCAAGACACCTAGCACGCGCAACCCCGCTGCACCATTTACCACCAGTACCCTCCAGCAGGAGGCCAATAGTAAGCTCGGCATGGGCAGTCGCGCTACCATGGCGAGTGCTCAGAAACTCTACCAAGAGGGACTCATCACCTATATGCGTACTGATAGCGTCAATCTCAGCCGCCAGGCCATTGCCGCCAGCCGCACATACATCACCCAGCAGTTTGGCGCCGACTATTCACACAATCGCACCTTCACCACGAAGTCAGCTGGTGCCCAAGAGGCTCACGAAGCTATCCGCCCGACCGACATCGCCCGCGAATCCGTCGCTGGCAGTAGCTACGACCAAAAACTCTACGACCTCATCCGCCGGCGCACCCTGGCCAGTCAAATGGCCGCTGCGAAGCTAGAGAACACCACCATTACCATCAGCATCGACAGCACGCAGCTGAGGGCCGAGAAAGCGCTCGTTTTTGAGGCAAAGGGCCAGACGGTGCTATTTGACGGCTTTTTGCGCGTCTATGGCGGTAAGGATTCGACCATCCTGCCATCAGTCAGCCAGCACACCACCCTTGAGCTTACACAGGCCGAGGCGCGGCAGGTCTTTGCCCGCCCACCAGCCCGCTATACCGAGGGAACGCTCGTCAAGAAGCTTGAAGAGCTTGGCATTGGCCGGCCTAGCACGTACGCCACCATCATGAATACCATCCAGACTCGTGGCTATGCCGAGCGAGGCGAGAGCGAGGGCGAACCACGTGATGTCATCGTCCTGGAGCGCAGCGGTGAGACACCGAGCGACAATACCCCTGTTGTCACTCGCCGCATCGTCCAAGAAAAAACTGGTGCTACCCGTGGCAAGTTACTGCCCACTCCAGCGGGCGAGCTAATCGCTGGCTTCTTGACGAACCATTTCGACCCCATTATTGACTATGGCTTCACCGCCCGCGTCGAGACCAATTTCGATGACATCGCTGCCAGCAAGCTTGCGCGCAATGCCATGCTGCGCCAATTTTACGAGCCCTTCCACGAGCTCATCGAAAAATCCGGCGACATCGACCGCAGCACCGTTGGTGCTCACCGCGAGGTTGGTACCCACCCCAAGACTGGCAAGCCAATCTTTGCCCGCTTTGGACGTTTTGGGCCAATGCTACAGCTGGGCAGTAGCGAAGATAAGACAACTAAGCCGCAGTTTGCGCCACTCCCCAAGGGTGAGCGCATCGAGACCGTCACGCTCGAGCAAGCCCTCAAGGCCTTCGAACTACCGCGCACTGTTGGCACCACCGAGGATGGTCAGACCATCAAAGCAAACGTCGGGCGCTTTGGGCCGTACATTCAGGTAGGCAAGCTCTACGTCAGCCTGAAGGAGCACGACCCGCGCGAAATTACCGAAGCTGAGGCTCGCGTGCTCTACGCCGCCAAGCTCAAGGCTGAGGCAGAGAAGCACATCGCCGATTTTGGCGCTATCAAGATCCTCAAGGGACGCTGGGGGCCATATGTGACTGACGGCAAGACCAACGCGCGCGTGCCCAAGGATACTGATCCAACAACTCTGGATGAGGCGCAAGCCCGCGAAATCTTGGCCGCCGCACCACCCAAACGCGGCCGGCGCAAGACCGCAGCCCGCACCACCACCACACGCAAGAAGCGCACTGCCTAGCCCGGTGACCTCTCATATACCAGCGGCTCCTCTGTACTGGCCGCTGGTTTTTCTATGCCAGCCCGCATTGCTGCGAGCCCGTCAACTGCCCCGTCATGCTCGCCACATCACTTGCAAATGAAAAGCCTCAAAAAATTGTTTACCATAAGCGTAAAGTGTGTGCTATAATAGTTCTATGATGAAACGATTGACTTATATCACCTATTATTCTATAATCAAATGTAAGAAGTGCGAGTGGGCATTCGCAAACAACTGAGAAGGAAATGGAGAACCGAATCATGAACCAAACAACCAAACAACCAACCGAAATTTTTGCCGCGTCGATCGCTACCATCCTTGATGCAGTCGGCGAAGAACACGACCGCGAGCGCGAGATCATCGTGCGTCGCTTTGGCCTCAAAGAGCGCCGCGAAACGCTCGAGCAGATCGGCGAGCTGCTCGGTATTACGCGCGAGCGCGTCCGCCAGCTCGAGAAAGCCATCGTGGTGCGTCTCAAACTTGCCGCCGAAGCAGGCGAGCTAGAGGGTCTACACGACGCCGAGCGCCTCATCATCCGCGACCTCTCCGAGAATGGCCGCGTTGGGCGCGTCTCAGACATCACACAGCGTCTGCTAGACGTCGAGACACCCACAGTGCAGCAGCGTGCCCACATTGCCTTCATCGGCGAAGTCTCAGCCCGTCTCACCCCCATCAACGAGACCGACAAATACCACCAAGGCCTGGCCATTGCCGAATACGGCGATGAAAAAGCAGTGCGAAGCCGCGTGGATGAGATCGTTGCCGCCATTAAGCAGCATGGTGCACCTATCAGCCTCGAAGCGCTGCATGACCAACTCACCTACGAGAACCCCAACCAAGTGCGCGGCCTGGCCAGCCTCTCTACCCAGCTGGCCCACCTCAAAGACATGTGGGGCCTGAGTAAGTGGCCAACTGTTAATCCTAAGAATATCCGCGACAAGATCTACGTCGTCCTACTAGACGAAGGCAAACCGCTGCACTTTAGCGAGATTGCTCAGCGCATCAAGGAAAGCACTTTCAAGCGCCGTAATGTCACCAAGCAAGCCATCCACAACGAGCTCATCAAAGACAAGCGCTTCATCCTCATCGGCCGCGGCATTTATGCGCTCGACATCTGGGGCTATAGCCAAGGCACCGTGGCTGATATCATTGCCGGTATCTTGCGCGACGAGGGTGGCCCATTACACCGCGACGAGATCGTTAAGCGCGTCCTCAAGAGCCGCCAGGTCAAGGAGACCACCATCCTTCTTAATCTCCAAAGTAAACCACTCTTCAAGCGCGTCGCTAAAGCCACTTACGCCCTCGAACCACCCAAGGAGCAAGCAGAGGCGGTCGCAGCAGCGTAGAATTGCAAGCTGCTCTTAATAAGATTGTATGTGAGTGATATAATGCTCACATACAATTTTTTAGGAGGGGATTAAAATGAGCAAAAAGAAGGAGAAGAAGGTATCATCACACCACCCTAAGCTAATTGGCATGTCCATTATCATAGCAACACTTACTATACTTACTTTACCATTGCTAATTAGCCTATATACGAACAACGCTGCAGAGCTCAAACAAAAGCAAGCTAGCCAAGCGCATTGTCTTAACGCTGCATATGCAAACTATGACACGGCATGGAAGGCAGCAGACAAAGATGGTGATGGCAAGATTTCGTACAAAGACGGAGCTTCCGACATTATTACATCGTACTTTGATAGTGTATTAACTTGCTATCGGGCACACAAGACACCCGAAAGCAATGCATTGATTGCCGATTATACGAAGAGGCGTCAAGAAGAAACTGATAAATATACTACTTGGCTCGCATCAGTGCAAAATCAAGAAACAATCCAGCCGCAAAATGAGAATAATCGCAGCATGGTGTGCATAAGCAATTCGGCTGGATCATCAACCTATACATACTGCCAATAATCTGTATAACGGTAGGGAAGTAGCCTCCCCTTTCGCCCCGAACACTACATATACTCAGCTATAACAGAGGTAATTTGCCGCGTGGACAACTATCGTGTACACATGATGGCTGCGGATCTCTGCGTGTAATTTGCCGCTCATAGGCTTATGTATCGGCCGTTTGTATGCAAGATAATTCCATCGCAGCTACAATTTGCTCATATATACCTCTTGCATCTATTCCTTTTGCAGAGAGCATCTCAAGTACACAGCAAAAGCAAACAAAAAGGGCAGGGCAAGGCAGGGGAGTCTGCCACCCTTTCGCCAAACAATCCCCGGCAACCGCCCTACCCCTGTTTCTGCCTCATTTCACTAACACCTACCACTGATAAGCTCATATTCGAGAGCTGTGTTCTCGTGACATACCTCACCTGAGCTGTAGCTCTCTGCTCACCGTCAGGCCATCTCTCTGCCTATATCTCTTAGGCCAGTCAGAGAGTCATACTTGTCCTGGCAGCAGCACACAGCATATAGGTTTCGGCTTAGATGAAAGCTATTAAGCTAGCAATCAATAACAACCTAAAGCCGCATAGAAATATACCCAGAAAGCTCACAATCTTACCGCGCTGATTAACTATACTACACAATATAGCAAGCAACCATGCACAGCAAAAGTAGCAGCTAGCAGCAAAGCATAAGCATAAGCATAAACATCAGCGCCCATAGACAAGGGAATGATGAGTCGCCATGTATCGCAATCAACGCGTACACAATAATTCACATCCACGCAGCAGTAGGGTAGACGCAAAAGATGTATCATTGATCATCTTTAGGAGTGTAATATAACTTCGCACAATAATCCTTTTACGATGCATATGTTAATTTCGACCCCAGCTATGGCTGGAATTGAGCTGGGTTTGGCACTATGTGGGCTTTATGGGCATACGACGTATTTCAAGAGCGCATGTCTTCGATTATTGATCGATCTTACTTCTCGTTCAGTAGGTTCACTTATGATATATGCGCCATCCAATGGAGAGAGTAAGGATAGAGCCGCGGGCACTTATATGTCCTGCAAAAGTAAAAGCAGACGCTTGTTCTATTGGAGGGAACACACTGCGCATATGTTCATACGTACGCAAAGCTACGTATGTTTATGTTTGTTCGCGTGTGAATGTGTTTGCGCGCAGTCTTTGTGACTGTATGCGCATTGGCTTGATATCGAACAAATAAGCTGACTGCAAATACCTGAGCACATACATGCTCCGGTCTCGTGCTTGCCTGGTATCATGCTGGTGTCGGTACGAGCCCCTCGGGCTACTAGCCATAGTTGCTTTGTTTGACATTTTGTTTGTTTGGTATTTTTGTTATGTTTTCTACCCTGCTTGGGTTGACCGAGATTAAAAACTATACGATATCATGATTTGACTTTTTCGCAAAAAACATCTCCCCTACTCTTTTTGCATTTTTTGGTTTTTATAGTATAGATATAGTATTTGCATTTTTTATGCTTTGTTATATAAAATGTTGTAAATTTGTTCTTGTTTTACAGAGTAGCTCCCCTGCCCTTTGCTGGATGCGCTAATACCCACACTATTTACAAGGCTAGCACTTTTGTTATCAACAGTTCCTTACCGATACGCTGCTCGGCCACTGACGCGGACATCGAGATATTTGGGAGTGATGTGGTGCTGCGCTAGGTAGCGAATGGCTCGGGCGGCATCCTCGCTCTGCAGGCCAGCCGAGCGATCGACCGAGAACTTAACAGGATACTCCACCCCTGTAAACCAAACGTAGATTTGACGCGTCGTGCCAGCAGGCAGCGTAATCTTTTGGACGGTAAGCTGGTGGCGGCGGACGGCACCAACGACTTTACCAATAAAGCCAAGGAATTGGTTGCTCGCGACGACTTGGTTATTACGCGTATCGATACCACTGTCGTCCACCACTTCGATGCTTGGCCGCGGCCCATAGGCACGGCGGAAGGCGTGACCCTCGGTATCAACAAAGAGTTGCTGGCGATTAACCGTCCAGACTACCGCCGCTTGGCGCATAGCGAGAGTGATGGTGCTGCGTCCCAGGCCAGCTTGCTGCGTGGCTGGGAGTACTGCAGCAACCTCGGGGCAATCATGCGTCTGGAGATAGGCCGCCAGCCGACTAGTATTGAGCGCAAAGCGAAAACGCTCCAGCGGATGGGCAGTGAGATAGTCGTTGATCTTGGCTTGGTAGAGCTGATGGTTGCTAGTGAGATTGCCTGCAATAACTGGTGTCGCAATGACGTTATCAAGCGCAAACCACACTGCAGCCAGCAGCCCCACTACCACTCCAAGCGACAATGCCACATGACGGCGCGTCCGGCGCAAATCATGCGCATGCATACGCGGCGACCGCAGCTGCGCCTTAGACTCGCCCGCACTCGGGACACGACTCACCAAGCTACCAGTCAGTGTACGGTTACGCCGGTAGGTGTAGGCGGTGCGTTGGAGCTGCTCTTCCCTCTTGTTTTTGGCAGCTCGGCGGCGCGCTGGTGGTGGTGTTTGTTTTGTGCGAAAGCCCATGATGCTACAGGCCATTATACCGTAGATGACTAGTTGTTGGCAAAAGCATCTAGGTATTAACGACGTCTTCTTGGCGCTATCCCCTTCCCTTTAGCACTAGGTAACTACCCGATTAACACCTTCCCTGCAATATAATTTGACATTTCTTGCTCCCCACTCCATACTGGGAGCACTACAGTTAAGCGGAGAAATCGACATATGAAGACAGTCCATGCAACAAAAGAAGGAGCAACAATAGAGTTCACAAGAGACGAGATTCGTCTGATCGCAGCACTCGGCACTGAAGTGTTTCATGGGGCCTTTCGACAAGAGTGTGAAGACCTCTGGAATACTGTCGCTATGCCAATCTCTTTCAAGCGGTCTGGCGAGATACTACACCAATTTTATGACACTCTCATTACAATCAGCGAGCTACCTCCCTCTAAAGAGCGGCAGGAAATCGATGCACACTATCGGCCATTTGAGTTTGGGAGTTAATAGCTTTTACTGCTACGGGCGAGGCTTGTCTTACCTTGGCGCAGTGTTTTTAATGAAAACAATGTAGCATGGATTAACATGCTACATTATTAGTACTTTATGATGAGACCTTAGATATACTCTTATTCTTTCTATAAGAAAGCATTGGTCACTTTTATCCTTTTCTAGTACGCTGAGCTACCTTCACCACCATCTGCGCTACATCGCGGGCGGCGTGGGGGCGTGCATAGGTATGGAGGCGCTGAGCGAGCTGCTCGCGCTGCGCAGGGTCGCGCACGAGGGTAAGAATGGCCTGGCTAAGGGCATCGCTCTGCTCTAAAGCGTCGTCTTGCAAAACCAGAGCAGCCTTGGCTTCAGCATAGATGGCGGCATTTTTGCGTTGGTCGCCCAGGTGATGAGCCGGTACCAAGATAGCCGCCTGCGCGAGGCCAGCGAGCTCTTGCGTGAAGGTAGCACTAGCGCGTGATACTACGACATCGGCTGCACCGAGCAATTGCGCCATATGCTCGAAAACGAAGGGTACGCAGTGAAAATCGGGGTGCTGCGGCGCTTTGGTTTGGGCAGTATCGTAATTGCCTTTGCCCGCCACCAGATAAACCTGCATGCCAGCAGCTAGCAAGTTATCAGCAGCGCGCAGCACCGCGTGATTAATAATGGCCGAGCCAAGACCACCACCGGTAGCAACGACTAATGGCTTGTGTGGATCAAGCGAGAAGGTCTGCCGTGCCTGCTGCCGCTGCGCTGGGGTGAGTGGGCGAAAATCAGCGCCAATCGGCACTCCCACATAGCGGCTACGCGATGCTGGATAGTGATAATGCTTGAGTGGCCAGCCTGTGGCAATTGCTGCTGCCCAACGTGCCATCACACGGTTGGTCAGGCCAGGGCGAGCATCGGAGTCGTGAATCACTACTGGTACGCGCAGGCAGCGCGCTGCAATACCGACCGGCAAGCACACAAACCCCCCCTTGGCAAAAATCACGTCTGGCTGCCAGCGCAGCACCAGCCAGAGGCTCTGACATACGCCAGCCAGGATCTTAAAGATATCTAATATATTAGCCAGGACGATACTTGGCATAAGCAACTGGCGCACCACACTGAGGTGCTGGTAGCGCCGGAACTTGCCCGCAGCGATTGTCCGCACCTGCACTGGCACTGCAGCGTGCTGCATGAGCCCGCGCGATTGGCTAGCAAAGGCCTTATCGCAGACGAAGGTCACCTGCACATCGGGCTGGAGGGCTGCGATTTCATTAATGACGGCGACGACCGGCGTAACGTGCCCGCCCGATCCACCGCCGACTGCCAGTAGCTTCATGAGAGGTCTCCTTTTCGTTGATTGGTTGGTAAGCTGCCTGGCGTGATAATTGGAAGGCCAGACCAAGCGCACCAGCAATAAATACCATACTGGTGCCACCAAAGCTCAGCAATGGCAGCGTAATACCCGTCAGTGGGAAGACTCCAATCATCGACGCTACATTTAGCATAACATGTGCGCCCAGCCAGCCAAAGACTCCAGCTACCACTAGGCGCATTGTTGTATCAGGCAGGCGCTCGGCAATCTTCAGTAGGCGTAGCAGTAGTGCTGCAAATAGCGCCAGCACAACCACCGCCCCCACAAAGCCAAACGTTTCACCAATGATAGCAAAGACTGAATCGTTAATCGCCTCAGGGAGATAGCCCGTCGCTTGGATACTGTTACCAATACCCAGGCCAAATAGCCCACCTGTGCCCAGCGCAATCTTCGCATTCTTGATGTGGTAGCCATCATCATTGCTACTAGTGGCATGGTCATCACCCTGAAAGAAGGTCGCCACCCGCTCCATGCGGTGCGGCGCAATGACGATGAGCAGCAGCACCAGCGCCACGCAGCCCGCCGCTAGGTAAGCCAGCCAGCGCCAGCTCATGCCGCTCATCACTACCATGCATGCCACCATGGCAGTGAGAGCCAGGCCTGTGCCCATATCCTTTTGCAAAAATATCACGAAAAAGAGCGCTGCACACATCATAATTACCATGGGGATGATCGTCTGATGGAGGTCGTTTATCACCCCCTGACGCATTCGTTTGCCAAGGAAGAGTGCCATATAGATAAGCATGCCAAACTTCAGCATCTCGGCTGGCTGGAAGCTCCCCAGTGGCCCCAGCGAGAACCAGCGGCACGCCCCAAGGCTACACTGAGCAATCGCCGAGACATGCAGCATATTACCAAGAACAAACAGCAGTGCACACAGCACAAAACCGCTCGCTAGCAGCGTACCCGCCTTCTGGCGCAGCCACGCAAAGGGCACAAGCGACAACCCCACAAAAGCGCTAATTGACAGGAGCAAGCTCACCGTCTGCTTAATAGCAAAATAGCCATCAGTGTAGTAGTTGGTGTTGTGCGCAGAGTTGAGTACATTAGCACGCTGCGGGCCAATGGCATACATTACCACCAAACCCAGCAGCATGAGCAGCCCCACCCAGAGGATAATCTGATAGTCCGGCCGGTGCAAACGCGGCACAGCGACAGATGGAGCGGAGGTAGTACTACGTTGCTCGCGGCGCACTGGCTGAGCCGACCGAGCCGAAACCGATCGGTGAGCAGCACGAGTGCGGCGAGCAGCAGCCATTCTAGATGTGTCCCCCACCCAGCGCCATCATCAGGCCAATAAAGCCTGTCACACAAGAGATTACCCAGAAACGCATCGTCACCTTCACCTCTGGCCAACCGACTGCTTGGAAGTGCTGATGAATTGGTGCCGAGATAAACACTTTACGGTGAAAGAACTTCTTACTGAGGATTTGAATAAGGCTCGAGCCCGCCTCTACCACAAACAGCACACCAATGACCGGCAGCAAAAACAGCGTATTCGTCAGCATCGCCACGACGCCTAGGCTCGTCCCAAAGGCAAAGCTCCCCACATCGCCCATAAAGAACCGTGCTGGATAGATATTAAACCACAGGTAGCTCAGCAGCACTCCCACTACCGTGAAGCAAAAGCCTGCCAACTGCAAATGCCCCTGTAGCAAAGCAATCACCCCGAAGATGCAATAGCTCACCGCCAGCAGTCCACCAGCCAGACCATCCAGGCCATCGCTAATATTCACTGCATTGCCAGTTGCTACCACCGCAAAGATAAAGAGTGGGACAATCCACGGGCCCAGCTGCCAGTCGCCAAGGTATGGCACATGCACTGTTGTATAGCCCAGCTTAACATAGAAGAACCAGGCCAGTACCGCCGCCATCACCGCGATCATCGAGAACTTCAGCCAAGCGCGCAAGCCTGCCGAGCCCGAGCCATCACTATTGATATTGATCACATCGTCCAGCAGCCCCACTGCTCCACCACCAAGCAATGCCGCCAGTGGGAGCCAGGTCTGGGCTCGGTCAAGATTAAACCCCAGCGTCACCACAGCAATGGCCACAATGCCAACCATCCCTGCCATCGTGGGGATATCGCGCGTGAATTTATCGGCATGCAGCTTAGTAAAGACCGTCAATTCCTCGCCCGTCGTGCTCGCGGCCCGCTGTTTTTTCCAGAACTTATAACGATACGCAAAGTAGGTATAGAGCGGCGTGAGGGCCATCGCCAGCAAAAAAGCCGCGACGCTGAGAAGAAATGTCGCGTTGAGCTCGCGAACGAGTGTGGTGAGGTTCATTATGGTGTGTTTCCTTTCGGCTCGAGCTTCATATAGTCGAGCAACCAATTAGATATATCCGTGAAAATCGGGTGAGCGTCTTGACCCCCCTGCATATTCAGCCCTTTGCCCGAAACCTCCACCATAATAACATACGCTGGTGTTTTGCCAACCTCCCCACCAAAACCGAGGTAGGTGCCAATAGTTTGGTTCGAAATATACTTGCCGTCCTTGATGGTTTGCGATGTACCTGTCTTGCCGCCAATGTAGAACCCCGCGCGATCGCCACCCGCATAAAAGGCCTGGCGCGCTTGATGCACCATTTCGCGCACAGTGGTAGATGACTGCGGCTTGATAACATGAGTATACGAAGCTTTGCGCGCAGCCTTGGCAAAGGTACCATTGTCGTCAATCGTCCCCGCAATGACGGTGGGGCTATAGTACGTCCCACCATTAATAATCGCACTAAAGCCAGCCGAGACCTGCAACATCGTCGCATCCATCCCCTGGCCAAAGGACATGTTAGAGTAGCGCACTGCATTGCCCTGCTGCTGGGTGGGCGACACGATATTGCCCTTGGCCTCACCAGCGAGTTCCACTCCCGTCAGCTGCCCAAGACGAAAGCGCTTATGGAAGTAGTCATACATCGTGTCGCGCGCCTGGCGAGTGATGTAGCTGCCATTGCCCAAGCGCTGTGCAACGGTGACCATACCAGTGTTGAGCGACCAATTGAGGGCATGCTGCATGGTAATGTTGCCCGTCTGTCCTTTGCTGGCATTACCAATGGTGATGTCGTCTACCTTGATGCTATCGGTATTGTTGTATGTCGTTTGCGGCGTGATAACTCCTTTGTCGATACCTGTCGCCACTGTGAATGTCTTGATGTCGGAGCCCGGTTCGTATGGCGTGGTGATAGTGTTGTTATTGAGTGCGGCGACGCTTTTAATCGTCTTCAGGTTAGACGGGTCATAGGTAGGGAGGTTGGCCATGGCTAAGACCTGACCGTTCTGCGGATTCATTACGACAGCACTGACATCAGTCGCACCGCTGCGCTTGGCCCCATCGACAAGCGCTTGCTCGACTCTCGTCTGGATGTTGCGATCGATCGTCAGTACCATGTTGGTCCCATTCTTAGCAGGCTGGTTGATATTTGTCCGGCCAATGGTTAGCGGTACTGAGCGGATGTCTGTCACTGTCTTAAGCACCCCATCTGTGCCGCGCAATTTCGCATCATTGGCCTGTTCGAAGCCGTACTTCCCCTTACCCTCGGCATCGACAAAGCCCAGCACTTGGCTGGCCAACTGCCCTTCTGGGTAAACGCGCTGACTCATTGCATCAAAGCCCACCCCAGCGAGATTCTCCTTCTTGATAAGTTCAGCCTGCTTGCGGCTCACTTTGGTGGCAAGCACTTGGTAGCGGCTTGGCTTACGCGTGATGTATTGGCGAAAATTCTCACGCACATTACCACCAGCCACCTGGTTGAGGACCGTCACGATCTTGTCTGCGTCTGTCACAGCCATCGGGTCGGCCCACACGGTATAGACCGTCTCATTCATGACGAGCTTGGCAGGAGTAGTACCATCCATGGTGTATATCTCACCACGCTGGGCGCGCAGACGAAATTGTTTGACTTGCTCGCTATCAGCCTGCGATACATAGTAATCATGCTGCAGCAACTGCACATACCCCAGGCGCAACACAAACACCACAAGCAGCCCGCCGAGCACAGCGGCGAGCGCCTGAGCGCGTGGCGTAGCAAGATGGCGCTGCAGCATGGGCTACTCGCTGGCGTACGCTGTATTGGCTGGTGTTGTCATCGTTTTGGCCACACTACTACCCTGCACTTCCTTAAGGGCGGTCAGACGAGCGTTATCGACCTCCAGGTCCTTCTTTTGTTCGCTGAGAGAGGAGATTTTGTCGTCAATCTTGCTGGCCTCGTAGCCATAGCTGACTGTGTGTGTCGCCTGCGCTAGATATATCAAACCAAGGATGGTGATAAGGAGGGCAATCAGCACTGTGTGGGTGATTGGCCCAAGTTTGATAGCCGAAGCAAAAGCAACGGTGTTACGGTTGCGCTTCCAGGTGCTCTGGCGTCGACTATTAAATTGCATTGTCCGTGTGTAGGTTGTCATTGTGGTGGTGTTTGTGTTTAACGTTGGTATAGGGTCGTTTCTAGGGTGGGGCGGATAACGCGCCGCCCCAGCGCGAGGTCTTAAGCCAAGGGCTATTTGCCGTGGCGGACCAATACGGTTGTCGTGATTGATTGATTTTGTACGGGGATACGAACTGGCATGTCCCTACTCCTTTTTTGTTTTTTTATATTTTTGCGGCGGCTCGCAGCTTAGCGCTGCGGGCACGCGGATTGTAAGCATCGTCATGGCTGCCCGCGATTGGCTTCTTGGTGAGGATGCGTAGCTCGGCCTCGTAGCCTGCCTGGCGCTGCTCCGCGAAGAAGCGCTTGACGAGCCGATCCTCGAGGCTATGGAAGCTAATCACTCCCACACGTCCACCAGTGCGTAGCAAGGCTGGCACCAGCTGGAGCGTCTGCTCTACCTGCGTCAATTCATCATTGACGGCGATGCGGACTGCCTGAAAGGTACGCGTGGCTGGATGGGTTTTGCCCCGCTTGCCACGGGTAGCGTGCTCGATGACGCGTGCGAGTTCTCCAGTACTCGACAGTGGCCGTGCCGCGCAAATAGCAGCAGCATAGCACCGTGCTATCGCTGGCGATTCTTCGCCGTAGCGGGTGATCAGTCGGGCGAGCTCTGCCTCTGCCATGTGGTTGACAATCTGCTCGGCAGTCATCGCCTGGCGTTGATCCATCCGCATATCAAGCGGGCCAGTGTGTGTAAAGGAAAACCCTCGATCAGCTCGATCGAGCTGTGGTGACGACACCCCCAAATCCAGTAGCAGCAAATCAAACTGCTCACCCTCGCGAACCAACTGCTGTGCTGCCTGCAAAAAATCGCAATGCATCAGCCGTGCGCCCTGCCCTGCCAAGCTACCAAGCTGCGACAAAGCATACTGGTCGCGATCGACCAAACACGCCGTGGTATACGTCTGGGTCTGCTCGAGAATCGCTGTGGCATGGCCGCCATACCCCGCCGTCAGGTCGAGATAGCGCTCACCTGGACGTGGCTGGAGCTGGGCCAACACTGCCTCCAGCAATACCGGAACATGAAGTGGTGGATGTGCTTTGATACTCATACGTTTCTTATGGTAGCATAGCGCGCAATAATATTCTTGCCTGGTGGCATGCTATTATTATGCCCATGTCTACAATGCAAAAGCATACGGCTTCTCGCTTTGGCGGATCGACCTGCTGCTGAGGGAGTGTGAGAATCTGTTGTTGTCCCAACAGATTCTCAGCCCAACGCAAGAGGTCGATACTCGGGGAGTGTCGACCCTTACAGAGTTCCCGAATGCAGTAGGCGATACACCAAAGCAATGTACGCTATTGATTCTAAAAGATACGCCCCGCTCAGGCTACTGCGAGATAGTCCGATGCGGGTTCGAGATCACCCACCTGGTAGCGAAACCTGTTTGTTTTCGCATAAAATGTGTTTGTTTTTGTTGACGATCTTTGCTTGTACCAGGCCGAGAGAGCCCGCCAAAGATCGTTTGAGAGACTTATGTGTATAATTGCCGCAGCAATTATGTGAGGTGGAGTTTTTTGGGAGGTGTTTGTGAGGAAGGTGCGCCCGACAAGGTTTTGCGTGGGTCGGGTGCCCACATGGCTCACTACCAGATGGTCGATCTCGAGGATATCAGTTACACGTACTTGTTAAAGAGCGTCACAAAAACAGCCTTGCTACTCGGCCTGCTCTGGTGCCATCAAGCGCCAATACTGGCCAGCGCGCACCGCCACAACCTCGCGCGATATCCCAGCATAATCCAGCAGATGCTGCTCTACCGTTACCCTGCCCTGCTTCTGGTCCAGAGTGGCAGCAGTCTTGCCGCGCCGGAACTTGACGTTGAGGTCGGCGACATGTTCATCCAGGATACTGCCTGTCAGCGCTGGCTCCACCTGGCTATCCCACACATCCTGCGCATACAGGTGGAGGTAGCTGCCAAAGCCGCGCGTCAGGACCACGCCACTGGCGAACTCCGCCCGAAGCTCCGTCGGTATGGTGAGCCGACGCTTGTCATCCAGCTTGCGTTCGAAGTAATCCATGGGGTGTGGCGATCCTTACAGATGAATTATTTTGTTTTTGTGCAGTGGTGTTTGTTTTTCTCGTGGTTACCCACTTTCTTCCACTACTCCCACTATACTACCCACTCTCACCCACACGCAACCCTTTTTACCCACGGCATTCCCCGCCACGCTGGCGCTTATCCACAAATCTGTGGAAAAGCTCAACCAGTATCAGGGGTCAGTTGCTTTCCACAACTCCTATGGTGTGGATAAGAATAAGCGATATTGTTGAGTGTTTTGGTCTGATCTAAGCGCGCCTATATGGGCGTACCTTACTATCTTATACGCACAAAAATAGAAAATACGCTGATTTTATGGCATTATAGGCAAAATAGCTTGACGTAGCTCTCGTATATTGATATATATTAGCTTTTGAGCTCAGAGGTTTGTCTCGAAGAGCAAAAAAGCAGCTCTTCGGCCTCTGAAGTAAGAAAGGACTCTATTATGAATCCGTACACCATTGAAGTTACACTGGTTAACGGACAATCGTTTGTTCTAATTAATAGCTTCAAGGGCTATAGTTATTTTGTTGATTCCTTGCAAAAAGCGAGAATTTGCGATAACTACTTGCTCGCTGAGAGTGATATATACATCAACCCAAACGCAATAGCATCGTTTAGGTGCTACGAGACAGAGGCTGAATAAGCCCACCACACAGTCCGCCAATCGCCACGCCTGATTGAGTACTCCACTACGAGTATTCTCGGGCATGGAAACCCGATTTGGTCGTGGCAGTTGGTGGGCTGTGTTTTTTGCCAAGAAAAAAACCGGCTGATATGGAGCCGGTTTTCATTATTTCTCCCCTACCCCTGATGCTCGAGGAGCCAGTTATTGGCTGCCACCCAGGTCTCGAGTGTGCCAGTGTCGAGGTAGTGACCCTTGGTGGGGACGACGGCCATGTGGCCACCAGCAGCGAGGTAGTCGTTGAAGGGGTCGGTGATGTAGTATTCGCCCGCTATGTCGTCGCGGTCGGCGTGGGCAGCAATGCGCTGCAGGAGGTCGTGGCTGAGGACGTATTTGCTGACATTGATCATTTCGCTTGGTGCCTTACCTGGCGCTGGCTTCTCTACCACGCCGCGCAGCCGGCCATCATCGGCAACATCCAGCACGCCGTAGTGGCTGAGCTGGTCGGGTGGCATGTGTACACCTAGGATGGCCGAGCGGTCTTCCCCTGCTGCCTCAATGAGGCGCGCTACCTCTGATGTGCCATCAGCATTATACACACAGTCATCACCCATCAGCACGACCACTGGTTCACCAGGGTCGAGCTGCGGCACCACGAGGCTGACCGGGATGGCTGTGCCGTACTTACCATAGCTCGATTGCACCATGTAGTGCAGATTAACCTTCGGTGGAGCGATGAGAGGCAAGAGATCTGCCTTACCATTGCGTCGCAGATAATTATTGAGATCGACGTTAGAGCGGTAGAAGTCGCGAATCTGCGTACTCTGCTCGCTCACCACGAAGTAGATATCGCGGATGCCCGCCGCGATGCAGTCTTGCACGGCGTAGTCTACTACCGGGCGGTTACCTAGCGGCAGCATGCATTTTTCGATCGTCTTGGTGACGGGCAGGCGTCGTGTCCCCCAGCCTGCTACGGGAATGATTGCTTTGGTGCATTGCATACTCGATGTCTCCTTGTATGATATTAGTTGCTTGAGCTAACGTATGACAAATGGGCCAATCTCCCGAGCGCCAATTGATGGAGCGCGGCGTAAGCTGGCCAGTGTGGTCGATCTGCACGCAGCGGATGGGCGGATCTGGCTCGGGCGCAAAGGCGGTAGCAACGGGCTTATCGTCGATTAGGTAGATTATTTGGCCGGGGTTTGCAGCGGCAGCACGGCGCAGCCACTGGGCTTTATCTTGCAAGGTAGTAATGATCACCTGCCCACCCTGCTGAGCCACGAGCGCACGCACTGCTGGACACAAGCGGGCTTTGCAGTGTGGGGTGATGGGATCACCATAGGTCAGTATCTGCACTGTGCCATAGTGGCTCAGCGCGCGCAGCATCGATGCGACGCCTGGGTATTGGAGGTGACCATTACCCAGCGTCGTCTGCTCGAGCTGCTCTATAACAGATGCCGCATCCAGGCCGAGCGCCGCAAGCTGTGCCGCCAAGACGTAGGTCGGGGCGGTAGGATTCGTCCTTGGCCGGAGCATATAGCGAGGCTGCGCTGCCAAGAACTCCCTGGCAGTCACCTGCGCTGGGTAGAGCTGCGCTAGTGTTTCCGCTATTTCACGCAGCCACTGCGTGGTGTTGATAATCGTCCGATCGAGGTCAACGTAAATGTGATAGTGGCCCGTCATATACTCCATGATCTTTACAGTATAGCCAGTCCTTGATATTTATGCAAAGTATATCCGCATCAGCTGGCGCGCCACAACATCGGGGTCGTGCCGGATGAAGCTGCGCGTGCTAGCTAATGGATCGCTAGCCTGGGCACCATCCCACACGTCTTGCGCAAGGACTGGTGCAGCGCGGTAGCGATAGTGCTGGCGATGCATCTCGTCCATGTCGTACTCGACCATCAGTTCACCATCGTGAGCGTACTTGTCCATCAGCTCGGGGCTGGGACGCGTGTTGTTGAAGACGACATAGTCGAGGAACTGACTGCCTGCTAGGCGCTCAATTTCACTCGCGAAGTCACTCACCGAGAAGCCGTCCGTCGGACCAGGTTTGGTGACGAGGTTGCAGACAAAGACGCAGCGTGCCTTGGTGGCAGCAAGCGCCTCTTGGATCTCGCGAATGACCAAGACGGGTGCCAAGCTACCATAGAGGTTGCCGGGAGCCACGACGACCATATCTGCCGCGTGAATCGCCGCTATCGCCGCGGGGTTAGCCTGAGCTTCTGGCTCAAGCCAAATCTTGGGCCGACGCGCCAGCGCCTGCTGTGAGATGAGATATTCACCCTTGATAGGCTGACCATCCTCACCCTCTGCGCAAAGCGTCACATTGCTGAGTGTTGCGGGCACAACGCACCCATCGATATTAAGCACCTGGCTGGCTAGTGCCACCGCCTCGGCAAAGCTGCCGGTCATTTTCTCAAGTGCTGTAAGGAAGAGATTACCAAAGGCATGCCCCTTAAAACTCCCCTCATCGAAGCGATAATTAAAGAGGTCGCGCACCTTGGGGCTATTGCTCAGCGCCACGAGGCACTGGCGCACATCACCAGGTGGCAAGACACCGAGCTCATCACGCAGTTGACCCGTCGAGCCGCCATCATCTGCCATATTGACGAGCGCTGTAACCTGCGAGGCATACTGCCTCAGGCCTGTCAGGAGCGTAAAGCTCCCCGTCCCGCCGCCGATGACGACGACGCGTGCTCCACCATTGCTCTGTGTCATGTATTATTCCTCCCGATTATTATGACTACGTGAACGACTGCGTGATGCGACTGCTGGTCGGCGTGGCGGTGTAATCACCCCACTCGAACGTGCCGCTGACCCTGGTGTAGATGGTGGCATTTGGGGTGTTTGGGGTGGCGTTGGCGGAGTAGGTTTGGGTGGTACTGCTGGTGTAGAGCGAACAGGGCGCGGCGATGATGATGTAGCTTGTGCCTGCGCGGTAGCTGGCTTAGTACTCGGCTTCTTGCGCGCTGGTACAGACGGCAATGGCTCAATGGGCTGCTGTGCCTGCTTCTTTTGCTGCTGCAATACACGAGCAAACCATAGCGCACTGGGGCGCGGCGTCCGCTTATACGTCTTGTAGTCGACCACAAAGAGGCCAAAGCGCGGCCAAAACCCTTTATCCCACTCAAAGTTATCGAGGAAGCTCCAGTGTATATACCCCAGCAACTCTACCCCATTGCCAAGGGCGCGCTGCATAGCAAGGATAGACTGAGTGAGCCATTGCTTGCGGAACTGGTCGCGCTCGTCGGCCACGCCGTTCTCCGTCACGAGCAAAGGCAGCTTGTAGCGGCTCCAGAGACGCTCCAGTGCAAGCTCGAGATGATCGGGCTGCATTGTCCAGCCGAGATCATTTGGCGTGGTCTCAGGGTTGTGTATGCGGTAGCCATAGATGCGATTACTAAAGTAATAATTAACGGCAATGTAATCACTCTGCCGCACCACCTTGCGCAGGAAATAATCATCCTGGAAGAACTGCACCACCCGCGCTGTCGCCCGGCTGAGCCAGGCGTCGTCGCCCGGGTAGGTGTAGGCCGAATTCTTGGCCACCGCCACCTTGAAGCGCCGACTCTTAGCATGGAGGACTTTGGCTACTTGGTTGTGCGCGTAGGCAAGATTGCTCAGCACGCGGTAGGTTTGCCACTTGCTGCGGACGTTGGGTGGCCAGGTGCCATTGTAGTAGCTCTCGGTCACGTAGACGCAGGGCTCATTGACGGTAATGACATAGCGCACCGTTGCACCAATCTCATCCATCAGCTTATCGACAAAGCGCACGAAGTACTTCACATTATCGCGCTTCGCAAAGCCTCCACGCGCAGCAAACCACACCGGCAGCGTGAAGTGAAACAGTGTCACAACTGGCTCTAGCCCAGCATCGGCCAGCGCGGCCAAGTATGCCTTGTAGTATTTGATCGCCTCGGCATTCCACGCGCCCTCTTCTGGCTCGATGCGCGACCACTCCACACTAAAGCGCCACGAGGTGAGGCCCATCTTCTTGGCCAGGGCGAAGTCTTGCGCGTAAAGCTCGGCGTGGTTGGCAGCTTTGCCCGAGATATAATTGTTTGGATCTTTGGCGGCACTGGCAATGTGCGGCCAGTTGGGCAAGTCGCCGTATTGATATTGGCTCTGAGCAGCGAGGGTCTTGGCCTGAGCTTTTTCCCACTCCGACCACTGGTTGTGCATACCACCCTCGACCTGATGCGCGCTCGTGGCAGCGCCCCAGAGGAAATGTTTTGGAAATTGCACCGTAGATTGTTGCTTAGCCATAATGCTTATTGTACCATCAGCAGATGATTAAGAAAAATAGAACATTGGGTAGATGCATCGTCTCGCTTTCTTCGCACTAGTTTCACCTTCCCACACTCCCTCCGACGGAACACTATAAGGGTGAATATCTCCCAGATATTCACCTCTTGCGTTGGGCTGAGAATCTGTTGGGACAACAACAGATTCTCACACTCCATCGGATGAAGTGCGGGAAGATGGAGCGTGAGAGTCTTGAGATCAACACTCTACCCCGACAAAAATACAGTGCCCTTCCCTACTCCGGCAACTGCTCATTCTCGCGCAAGATTTTCTTGCCGCGCATTTCGTATTTGACACCGGTCAGGTCGCTCGTGACGTAGTCGTCGTTGAGGAGATTAACGAAGACGGCCGCATCCTTGGCATCCATGATAATGATGCTCCCTGCCGCATCGTCCGTCATCAGGCCCAGGCCCATTTCGTCGGCGTGGTCGACGAGCTGGTCTTGTGTCACCTGGGCGGGATTGAGCTTTTGCAGTTTAGTCACTAGCGCTGGCGTATCGCGCACCAGGCGATCGAGCGTGAGCCCCTCAGGCAAGGTAAGCTTGAACTGCTGAGTGATGGCAGCGATCTTCTCCTCCGCCACAGCGTGTTTCTTGGCATCGTAGCCAAAGAGCCGGACGAATTTGCTCTCGCTAAAGGCAAAGATATCGTTGCCAACGATCAACACCTGATTATCCGGCGTGATGCGCAAGCCCGCATCAGCCACAAATGGCTGGAACGACCCACCACTGTATATCCAGGCTGTTGCCCCCTTGAGCACCTGCGACTGGGGCAGCAGCTTGGCCACAAAGAATGGCTCGCCATTTGTGCCCATCCGGAAGCGCGCAATGATACCCTTAACCTTCTTAAATTCATGGTCACCCTCGTTAAAGGTCTCAAGATCTGCCTCGCTGTAGGTGATCTGCTCGATGACTTCCTGAGCGTGCACTACCCGATCGAGCGTGGTGCGCTCGAGGACATTCTCCTCTGCCTTGGCCGCCTCAAAGTCGCGCACCATCAGGCCAGTCGCTGCACCCGTCTGCACCGCCGTAATCATATCGTAGAGGAAGAGCACCTTGAGCTGTGCCTTGAGCTCAGCTGCATAGTTAGTGGCATATACCGTATAACCCTTGGTAAAGAGGAAGAGATCCACCTCCAGCTGGTCTTTGTCGCGGTCGGCTTGGTTGGCCCAGAGGAAGATGTCGGTAGCGTCAGTAGACGTGTCAGCAGTAGGCTGTGTGGTAATATCTGTTGACTGAGTCTCAGCATGAGTGGCTACGTCTGCATCACTCTGCGGCGCAGCAGCTGACTCTGGTGACGTTACTGAGGTGGTATCGGTAGTGGGGGTTTGTGTGTTTGGTTCGTTATGCATGGTTTCTAGTGTACTATATTTGGGGTGTAAAGCCTATTGCCCGACGGCGTGCTTTTCACCGACGTCGGGATGCTGGCTCAGCCAATAGTAGAGCGTAAAGCAACTCGGGACGAAACCATGGATCTGCTTGAACTGATCGGCATAGGCCACAATCTCACTGCTCGTGGGAGGCTCATCGCCGAGGAGTGTTTGGACGTCTTTTATACGTTCTTCTACTTTATCTCTCAACCTTTCGTCACCTTCAGGATCCATCTGCCATTGCGGCCTGAGCATTTCTCTATATACAGCGTCATCATCACAACCCGCAGTTATATCGGTCTCTGTTATCTTATCAGTAATCTCAGATAGTTTTATTGCACGATCACCACCTTCACCTTCATTAAGACAACTATCTATGGCACCTCTCAAGAGTGATGTCTGGTGTACATTGTCCAAAATATACGCATGTTGATCAAGTTGCCAGCAAAGCGCCTTAAGTAGTGGGCTGAAACGATCTGCATTCAGTCTCGTAAGCAACAAATCATCACCCCACTCGATAGCATCTTCAAGACTATACTTTATTAGCCTGAATTCAGAGGCGCCAAATTCCACATCCCCCGGTGGCGTAAACCACTTACTGTCATCGAGCTGCTCAGGATTCTGTAGCTGCTGCTCTTCTTCGCCTAGATTACGGCTACCGCCCTCATCATACTGTAATGAATCATCAAGGTTAGGCGTTTCTGCTGATTGGCACCCGTCAGTGCTGCGGCGTTTGTCAGTGACGATAATATCACCAATCATTGTTGCAGCCACACCAAGGCCCGGTACAAGCAACCCAGATTTTCGCTCGTGCCAACCTTCTCTATATCGCCCCTGTTTCGTCTCACCCGGCGTTTGCTCAGCACTGTGTGCTTGGTTGCGGGCTGGCCATACTTTCTCACTCATATCTCGGCTCCATTGTTATTAACCTAACCTTAAAAATGAACTGCAACAAACCATCCCAAGCTCTAGCCGGGCGTTAGCCCGGCTGGTACTGTG